>NZ_JBMDJU010000011.1:0-162460 GCF_057809355.1 Pseudomonas sp. FG29
ACGCTCTGGCGGGTTGCACCCGCCCTACAGGGAGGAGCCCGGCGGTTCTTCACCTGCAGTCTGCGAGGCTCCCAGGATCAGAATGGCGCGGAAGTCGTTGACGTTGGTGCGGGTCGGGCCGGTGACGATCAACTCGTCGAGGGCGGCGAAGTAGCCATAGCCATTGTTGTTGTCCAGTTCGTCGCGGGCGCTCAGACCCTTGATGCCGGCGCGGGCGTAGCTGTAGGGCGTCATGATGGCGCCGGCGTTGTCTTCGGAGCCGTCGATGCCATCGGTGTCACCGGCCAGCGCGTAAACGCCGGGCAGGCCCTTGAGGCTGTCGGTAAGGCTCAGCAGAAATTCGGCGTTGCGCCCGCCACGACCATTGCCGCGCACGGTGACGGTGGTTTCGCCGCTGGAGAGGATTACGCAGGGCGCTTTGATCGGCTGGCCGTGCAGTTGCACCTGGCGGATGATGCCGGCATGCACCTTGGCCACATCGCGTGCCTCGCCTTCCAGGTCGCCGAGAATCAGCACCGGGAAGCCGGCCGCTGCGGCCTTGGTCGCGGCGGCGTCGAGTGACTGCTGCGGCGTGGCGATCAATTGGAAATGGCTGCGCGACAGCACCGGATCGCCCGGCTTGACCGTTTCCGAGCGCGGATCCTGCAGCCAGACGCTCACGTTGGCCGGGATATCGATGCCATAGCGAGCAAGAATCGCCAGGGCTTCGGCCGAGGTGGTCGGGTCGCCCACGGTGGGGCCGGAGGCAATCACCGTGGCCTCGTCGCCGGGCACGTCGGAGATGGCGTAGGTGTAGACGCTGGCCGGCCAGCACGCCTTGGCCAGACGACCGCCCTTGATCGCCGAGAGGTGCTTGCGTACGCAGTTCATCTCGCCGATGGTGGCGCCGGATTTGAGCAGCGCCTTGTTGATCGCCTGCTTGTCCTGGAGGGTGATGCCGTCTGCCGGCAGGGCCAGCAGCGAGGAGCCGCCACCGGAGAGGAGGAAGATCACCCGGTCGTCTTCGCTGAGGTTCGACACCAGCTCCAGCACGCGGCGGGCGACGCGCTCGCCAGCATCGTCCGGCACCGGGTGCGCGGCTTCCACCACTTCGATCTTCCTGCAGTCGGCGCCATGCTCGTAGCGGGTCACCACCAGGCCGCTGACCTCGCCCTGCCACTGTTGCTCGATCACCTCGGCCATGGCTGCTGCGGCTTTGCCGGCACCGATGACGATGACGCGGCCGCTGCGGTCGGCGGGCAGATGGTCGGCCAGCACCTGGCGCGGATGGGCGGCGGCAATGGCGGTAGCGAACAGGTCGCGCAGCAGGCGTTGCGGGTCGAAGGTCATGGTGATGGTCTCTTGCAGATCGATTCCAGTCCGCAGATGCCGCGCGCAGCAGCTGTGGATTGGAATCGACCAACCTGGCAATCGGGCCGTGACACCTCCTGCCAGGAAGGTCGAAAGGGTGGGCGAAACGCGGCCTTCGGGATCAGTGGGAGGCGCTTCAGCGGCGACAGTCGCGGCTAAAGCCCCTCCCACATAACCCTTGAGAGGGCGCTCTGTTACTCGCCGCGAATAGTGAAGTTGGCCATATGCTCCAGTCCCTTGATCAGAGCGGAGTGATCCCAGCCGCTGCCGCCGAGTGCCGCGCAGGTGCTGAAGACCTGCTGAGCGTTGGCGGTGTTGGGCAGATTCAGGCCCAGCTCGCGTGCGCCGGACAGCGCTAGGTTGAGGTCTTTCTGGTGCAGGCTGATACGAAAGCCTGGATCGAAGGTGCCCTTGATCATGCGCTCGCCGTGCACTTCGAGGATCTTCGAGCCGGCGAAACCACCCATCAGCGCTTCACGTACCTTGGCTGGGTCGGCGCCGTTGCGGGCGGCGAACAGCAGGGCTTCCGCCACGGCCTGGATGTTCAGCGCGACGATGATCTGGTTGGCCACCTTGGCGGTTTGGCCGTCGCCATTGCCGCCGACCAGGGTGATGTTCTTGCCCATGGCCTGGAACAGCGGCAGGGCGCGTTCGAAGGCGTTCGGGCAGCCGCCGACCATGATCGACAGGGTCGCGGCCTTGGCACCGACTTCACCACCGGATACCGGGGCGTCCAGGTAGGCAGCGCCGGTGGCCTTGATCTTCTCGGCGAAGGTCTTGGTTGCGGTGGGGGAGATCGAACTCATGTCGATCACCACCTTGCCGGTGCCCACGCCCGAAGCGACACCGCCTTCGCGGAACAGCACATCTTCGACCTGCGGGGTGTCCGGCACCATGACGATGATGAATTCGGCTTCCTGGGCCACTTCCTGCGGGTTGGCCAGCGTGACAGCCCCAGCAGCCACGAGGTCGGCCGGCGCCGGGTCGTGATGCTCGGAGAGGAACAGGGTGTGGCCGGCTTTCTGCAGGTTCTGCGCCATGGGTTTGCCCATGATGCCGGTGCCGATGAATCCGATTTTTGCCATGAGAGATAACCTCGTCTTAAGTGTTGAATCAGATGCCGCAGAGCCCTGTAGCAGCGGGTTTATCCGCGAAGCGGACAGCGCAGTGCTTGGCACCGGCTGCGCCGGTGTTCGCGGATGAATCCGCTCCTACAGGTGCGGCCGTCAGATCACGTTGTGGCTTTTCATCCAGCCGAGGCCGGCAGCGGTGGTGGTGGCCGGCTTGTATTCGCAGCCAATCCAGCCCTGGTAGCCGATGCGATCCAGGTGCTCGAAGAGGAAGCGGTAGTTGATCTCGCCACTGCCCGGCTCGTGGCGGCCCGGGTTGTCGGCCAGTTGCACGTGGTTGATGGCGGCCAGGTTGTTTTCCACGGTGCGGGCCAGGTCACCTTCCATGATCTGCATGTGGTAGATGTCGTACTGCAGGTACAGGTTGGTGCTGCCGACCTTGTCGCGAATGTCCAGGGCCTGGCAGGTGGTGCTGAGGTAGAAGCCGGGGATGTCGCGGGTGTTGATCGCCTCCATGACCAGGCGAATACCGGCGCCGGCCAGCTTGTCGGCGGCATGGCGCAGGTTGTCGACGAAGGTCTTTTCGACGGTGGCGCAATCGACGCCCTGCGGGCGGATGCCGGCCAGGCAGTTGATCTGCTGGTTGCCCAGCACCTTGGCGTAGGCGATGGCCTGGTCGACACCGGCACGGAACTCCTCGATGCGATCCGGGTGGCAGGCGATGCCGCGTTCGCCCTTGGCCCAGTCGCCGGCGGGCAGGTTGAACAGCACCTGCGTAAGCGCGTTGGCGTCCAGGTGGGCCTTGATCTCTTCCGCCGCAAAGTCATAGGGGAAGAGGTATTCCACACCGCTGAAACCGGCTTCGGCGGCAGCGGCGAAACGCTCCAGGAAGTCCACTTCGGTGAACAGCATGGACAGGTTGGCGGCAAAACGGGGCATGGTGTGCTCCTTGTCGTAGCCCGGATGCAATCCGGGGCGGTGTTGCGGTCTTCCCGGATTGCATCCGGGCTACATGGCCAGGGCAGGGTTCCTGCCGATTAATCCAGCAGCGAAATGGCGGTCGGCGCATCGACACCGCGCTCGGCCAGCTCCTCGAATTCGTTGATGGCGTTGATCTCGGTGCCCATGGCGATATTGGTGACGCGCTCCAGAATCACCTCGACCACCACCGGCACGCGGTGCTCGGCCATCAGGCGCTTGGCTTCGGCGAAGGCGTTCTGCAACTCGTTCGGGTCGAACACGCGGATCGCCTTGCAGCCCAGACCCTCGACCACCGCAACGTGGTCGACGCCATAACCGCCCAGCTCCGCTGCGTTGATGTTCTCGAACGCCAGCTGCACGCAGTAGTCGATGTCGAAGCCACGCTGCGCCTGGCGGATCAGGCCCAGGTAGGCGTTGTTCACCAGCACGTGGATGTACGGCAGGTTGAACTGCGCACCGACGGCCAGCTCCTCGATCATGAACTGGAAGTCGTAGTCGCCGGACAGCGCCACGACCTGGCGCTGCGGGTCGGCCTTGACCACGCCGAGAGCCGCCGGAATGGTCCAGCCCAACGGGCCGGCCTGGCCGCAGTTGATCCAGTGACGCGGCTTGTACACGTGCAGGAATTGCGCGCCGGCGATCTGCGACAGACCGATGGTGCTGACGTAGCAGGTGTCCTTGCCGAAGGCTTCGTTCATCTCCTCGTACACACGTTGTGGCTTGGCCGGCACGTTGTCGAAGTGGGTCTTGCGTTGCAGGGTGCGCTTGCGCTCACGGCAGGCTTCGACCCAGGCGCTGCGATCCTTCAGCTTGCCGGCAGCCTTCCATTCGCGGGCGACCTGGAGGAACGCATTCAGTGCGCTACCCGCATCGGAAACGATGCCCAGATCCGGATTGAACACGCGGCCGATCTGGGTCGGTTCGATGTCGACGTGGATGAACTTACGGCCTTCGGTGTAGACCTCGACCGAGCCGGTGTGGCGGTTGGCCCAGCGGTTGCCGATGCCGAACACCAGGTCGGAAGCGAGCAGGGTGGCGTTGCCGTAGCGGTGCGAAGTCTGCAGGCCGACCATGCCGACCATCAGTTTGTGATCGTCCGGTATCGCGCCCCAACCCATCAGGGTCGGCACCACCGGTACGCCGGTCAGTTCGGCGAATTCGACCAGCTTGTCCGCCGCATCGGCATTGAAGATGCCGCCGCCAGCGACCAGCAGCGGGCGCTCGGCGTCGTTGAGCAGGGCGATGGCTTTCTCGGCCTGGATGCGGCTGGTGCTCGGCTTGGCCACTGGCAGCGGCTCGTAGGCGTCGATGTCGAATTCGATCTCGGCCATCTGCACGTCGAAGGGCAGGTCGATCAATACCGGGCCGGGCCGGCCGCTGCGCATTTCATGGAAGGCACGCTGGAAGGCGCGCGGCACCTGGCCGGGCTCCATCACGGTGGTCGCCCACTTGGTCACCGGGCCGACGATGCTGGTGATGTCGACCGCCTGGAAATCTTCCTTGTGCATACGGGCACGCGGCGCCTGGCCGGTGATGCACAGAATCGGGATGGAGTCGGCTGAGGCCGAGTACAGGCCGGTGACCATGTCGGTGCCGGCGGGGCCGGAGGTGCCGATGCATACGCCAATGTTGCCGGCATTGGTGCGGGTGTAACCCTCGGCCATGTGCGAAGCGCCTTCGACGTGACGGGCCAGGACGTGATCGATACCACCGAGTTTCTTCAGTGCGGCATACAGCGGGTTGATGGCTGCGCCGGGGACGCCGAATGCGCTATCAACGCCTTCGCGACGCATCACCAGCACGGCTGCCTCGATTGCTCTCATTCTGGCCATGGCCGTTCCTCTTGGAGTCGTTGTTTAGCTCGTTGAGGCAAGGATGACGGCTGTACCGCAGGGGCGGAATTGGTCAATACTTCAGTTCTGTCGATATCTGGAGTATCGAATGGATCGTCATACCCTTATCCGCAGCTTCGTCCTGGTGGCCGATAACGGCAGCTTCGCCTCGGCTGCCCTCAGCGAAGGCGTGACGCCCGTGGTCATGGGGCGGCGCCTGGATGCGCTGGAGCGTCACCTCGGCGTGAAGCTCATGCATCGCTCCACCCGTGGCCTGCAACTGACCGATCTGGGCGAGCAATACCTGGAGCGCGCCCGTGGCCTGCTGAGGGATTTCGACGAGGTCGACGCCAGTGTCGCGCGTGGCGGCAAATCGGTACGCGGGCACCTGGTGGTGTCGGCGCCGGCGGCGTTCGGCAGGCGGCATGTCGCGCCGCATGCGCCGGCATTTCTCAAGCGCTACCCGGATCTCAAGCTGTCGTTCAACTTCACCGACAGCCTGGTGGATCTGGTGCGCCAGGGCTACGACATGGGCATTCGCATCGGCGAGGTGACCGACCCCAACTACGTGGCGGTCAAGCTCTACCCCAACCGCCGCGTGGTCTGTGGTTCGCCGGCCTATTTCGAGCGCCATGGCGTGCCACGCAGCCTCGAGGATCTGGCGCGGCACAACTGCCTGGCGTTCAACCTGCAGGGCGGCCAGCAGCGCGGCTGGACGTTCCTGCGTGACGGGCGCCAGGTGGCGGTGAAGGTGGCCGGCAACCTCGATTGCAACGACGGCGAGTTGCTCTACGACTGGGTCAAGCAGGGCCTGGGCATCGGCTGGCGTTCGACCTGGGAGATCCAGACCGAACTCAAGGCGGGCGAACTGGTGACGGTGCTCGACGATTACGAAATACCGGCCTACGACATCCAGGCGGTGTATCCGCAGCAGCGTTACCTGCCAGCCAAGGTGCGTTTCTTCGTCGACTACCTGAAGGCCATCTACAACCGCCCAGGCTATTGGGAGGGGCAAGCGGATGGAGAGGTTGATTCGATACTTTGATTGAATTTCTGGTTGTTGGTTTTTGTATTCTTTTTTTATTGAAATTGTATTCAATGCTTGCGGCAGGCTTCTCGTTGAGCTATTGCATAGGGCGTTTTCTCACGCCACCACGGCGTTCGCCTGTGTGGATGATCCCGTTTTCCATTCGAGGAAGATCGCTCATGAATACCCTCAACCTGCGCACCGCGCTGGATATCACTCAGCGCGCCCTGGCGGCCGGGCGGGATCGCGCCGCAGCCCCGTTGACCGTGGCGGTGCTGGATGCTGGCGGCCATGTGGTCAGCCTGCAGCGCGATGATGGCGCCAGCCTGCTGCGCCCGCAGATCGCCATCGGCAAGGCCTGGGGCGCATTGGCACTGGGCAAGGGTTCGCGCTCGATCGCCAGTGATGCACAGCAGCGCCCGGCGTTCATCGGCGCGGTCAATACCCTGGCACAAGGCAGCCTGGTGCCCGCGCCGGGCGGTGTGCTGATTCGCGGTGAGCAAGGCGAGGTGATCGGCGCGGTGGGTATTACCGGCGACACCTCGGACATCGACGAGTTGTGCGCCGTCAGCGCACTGGAATCGCTGGGGCTGAAGGCGGACGCGGGGCTTTAGGCGCTGGTCACTCGCTGGCCGTCTGTTGCTGGCGCCATGCTCACTTCGCAGCCCTTGAGCACCAGGCGCAGGATGGTCTGCGTGGCGGCTTCGTAGTCGGCATCGTCCAGCTTGGCCTTGCCGGTGACCACGGAAATCTGCCAGTCGAAGTCGGCGTAGGTCTGGGTCGCGGCCCAGATGCTGAACAGCAGGTGGTGCGGATCGACTCTGGCCATCAGGCCCTGGTCGATCCAGCGCTGGATGCAGGCGACGTTGTGACTGGCCTGCGCGTTCAGTTGCTCGGTCTGCTGCGTCGACAGGTGCGGTGCGCCATGCATGATCTCGCTGGCGAAGACCTTGGAAGCATGCGGCAGGTCGCGGGAAATGCGGATCTTCGAGCGGATGTAGGCGGTGAGCACGTCCGCCGGATGACCGGGCGAATTGAAGGGCGCGGAGGCGGCGAGCAGCGGCTCGATGATGCTTTCCAGCACCTCGCGGTAGAGGTTTTCCTTGGACTTGAAGTAGTAGTAGACGTTGGGCTTGGGCAAGCCAGCCTTGGCGGCGATGTCGCTGGTCTTGCTGGCAGCGAAGCCCTTGTCGGCGAATTCCTCGCTGGCTGCGCGTAGAATCAGCTCTTTGTTGCGCTCGCGAATACTGGTCATAAGCCCTTGCGTGTCGATACGTCCGCCGGTTGGCGGGCGGCATGGTAGCACCGCCCTCGACGGCGGCTCAAGCGAGCGGCCATGCGGGTTGCGTGGCTTCTTTGACCATCGGGTCAAATGCCTGTGTACAGAAAAACGCGTTTCTGTTTCCATCGCACTCCCTGCCGTTATCGCGCCGCAACGCCTTCCTGCCCCGAACGGAGATTCACCATGAACACCCCTCAACTCGTCGATCCGTTCGGCCGCCACATCACCTACCTGCGCCTGTCGGTGACCGACCGCTGCGACTTTCGCTGCACCTATTGCATGAGTGAGGACATGGTCTTCGCTCCGCGTGCGCAGATCCTCAGCCTGGAAGAGTTGTATACGGTGGCCGATGCCTTCATCGGCCTGGGTGTGAAGCGCATCCGTATCACCGGCGGCGAGCCGTTGGTGCGCAAGAACCTGCTCAGCCTGCTGCAGCGCCTGGGGCGGCGCGCGGAGCTGGAGGATCTGGCCATCACCACCAACGGCTCGCAACTGGCCGAGCTGGCGCCGCAGTTGCACGCTGCCGGGGTCAGGCGCCTGAACATCAGCCTGGATTCGCTGCAGCGCGAGCGCTTCGCCGCCTTCACGCGGCGTGACCGGCTGGATCAGGTGCTGGCCGGCATCGAGGCGGCGCGTATGGCCGGCTTTGCGCGGATCAAGCTCAACTGCGTGGTGCAGAGCGGGCGCAACGATGACGAGGTGCTGGACATGGTCGAGTTCGCCATGGCTCGCGGCCTGGATATCAGTTTTATCGAGGAGATGCCGCTGGGCAGCGTGGTCAGCCATCGTCGCGAGCAGACCTTCTGCAGCAGTGACGAGGTGCGCCAGCGTATCGAGCAGCGCCATGCGCTGGTACGCAGCAGCGCCACCACGGGTGGGCCGTCGCGTTACTGGCAGGTGGTCGGCAGCGACACGCGCATCGGCTTCATCTCACCGCATAGCCACAATTTCTGTGGCGACTGCAACCGGGTGCGGGTCACCGCCGAAGGCAAGCTGGTGCTCTGTCTGGGGCATGACGACGCGCTGGATCTCAAGCGTCTGTTGCGTGCGCACCCGGGCGATAGCGAGCGTCTGCGCCAGGCGCTGATCGATGCGCTGCGCCTCAAGCCACAACAGCATCACTTCGCCACTGACGAACAGGTGCAGGTGGTGCGCTTCATGAGCGTGACGGGCGGCTGAAAGTAGCCGGCGCCATCGGGCGCCGGCGGATCATTTCAGGCTGCGCTGCTGGCGCGCTTGAGCGCCTTGGCCTGGCCATGCATCAGGCCATAGTGCAGCAGGGCACCGAGCAGGGCGCCAAGCAGCCAGGCATAACCGGACAGTTGAGCGAGTGCCGGTACCCAGACGGTGGCCACGGAGAACACCGAAGCGATCACGAACGCCAGCAGCGCCTTGCGGTTCCAGCCACCATCGAAGTAGTAGGCGCTGCCGACCTCGGCGCTGAACAGCTGCTGCAGATCGAGCTGGCGACGACGCACCAGGTAGTAGTCGGCGACGATGATGCCGTACAGCGGCGCCAGCACCGCGCCCAGGGTGTCGACGAAGGCGGCGATGCCGACATTGCTGATGAAGGCCACCCACAGCGCGCCGATGAAGAAGGCGATACCTGCCGTGATGAAACCGCCGGTGCGCGCGCTGATATGGGCTGGGGCCAGGTTGGCCAGGTCGTAGGCTGGCGGGATGAAGTTGGCCACCAGGTTGATGCCCACGGTCGCGGCGAAGAAGGTCAGCGCGGCGATGATGGTCAGGCTCAGGTTGTCGACCCGCGCGACGATGTCGGTGGGGTTGGTCAGCGTCTCGCCGAACACCACCACGGTGCCGGCGGTGATCACCAGCGCGATCAGCGAGAAGAACGCCAGGCTTACCGGCAGGCCGAGGAAGTTGCCGAGGGTCATCTGCTTTTCGCTTTTGACGAAGCGGGCGAAGTCACCGTAGTTGATCACCACCGCGGCGAAGTAGGCGACCATGGTGCCGACCACGGCGAAGAAAGCGGCCACCGGGCCAGCCTTGTATTCACCGCTGCCGCTGAAGATGTTACCCAGCTCGCTGAGCAGGCTCGGGCCGGCCTTGTACCAGATCAGCCCCATCAGCGCGATCATCACCACATACACCAGCGGTCCGGCCCAGTTGAGGAAGCGGGTGATCCAGCTCATGCCGCAGATGAACAGGCCGACCTGGAACAGGCAGACGAGCACGTAGGACAGCCAGCCGATGGCGGTCAGGCCCATGTACAGGGCCGGATCCTGCGGTTGCAGCAGCGAGTTGAGCAGCAACGCCACGGCGGTGGAGGCGAAGTAGGTCTGCACGCCGTACCAGAAGATGGCGACGATGCCGCGCACCAGCGCGGGGAAGTTGGCGCCACGCACGCCCATGCTGGCACGGGCGAACACCGGGAAGGGAATGCCGTACTTGACGCTGGGTCTGCCAGTCAGCTGCACCAGCCCCATGACGATGAAGCCGGCGAGAACGATGCCTGCCAGCACCGCCCAGCCATTGAGGCCGTAGGAAATGAACAGGGTCGCGGCCAGGGTGTAGCCAAACAGGCTCTGAATGTCGTTGGACCAGACGTTGAAGATCTCGAACCAGCCCCAGGTGCGCTTTTCCGGCGGCAGGGGGGCGAGATCCTCGTTGTGCAGCGTGGGGTCGATGTGCTTGATGCGAAACTCTTCGGCGGTGGACATGGCAGCTCCCTGATTGTTCTTGTGCCGCGAGGGCGTTGAGGAGATTTGTCTGCAGGTTTCGTTCCGTTTTGCATTGGCTGCTGCATCAAGTGTTGTATACAGCTTTGTTGCGCAAGCTAATCGGCCCAACCTGCTGCGATTTGTACACATAAATGCGATTGGTGACCATGCTTGTTTTGTAATTTGTGTACAAAAAATGATTTTTTTGAACGCAAAAACTTGACATCTGGGTCAGGAGTCAGGTGCCGAATCGAGGCTATCTCGCCCTCTTGCGGGGCGCCCACGGGCTGTTTGCCTCGTGCTGGTGCGGGGCGAGTGCGTGCAGCAGGCGCGATGGCGAGAGGTGAGAGGGAGGAGCCCGCGCAGAGTGGCGCGGGCGCGGGGCTATCAGCGAGGGTAGAGCGGGGGCAGGGGGCTGGCTTCCTGTGGCGTGCTGCTGGGTTCCTGAGGCGTGGGCAGGCTGCGGATCGCCTTCCACAGTTCCTCGCCTTGCCATTGCTGGCTGGTTTCGCTGTACAGCGCACCGTTGAGGCCGTCGAGGGCGTCGGACAACGGCACGTAGCGGGCGGCCATGTCGGCCAGGGTTTCCGGCTGCTGGCGCGCCCAGGCGTCGAGGGCGTGGCGTGTGGCCTGGGCGTCACCGGCCAGGCAGGCGCGCTTGAGATCGTCGAGCAGGGTGCGCGGGCTCGGGCCCGTCTGCGCGGCGCGCTGGATTGCCGGCTGGCGCCGCGCATGCCACCACAGGCCGAAGCCGAGCAGGGTGGTCAGCGTGAGCAGGGCGCAGGCCAGTTGCCAGGGCCACAGCAGCGGGGCGTCGCTACGCTGGCGCTCGGCGGGGATCGGGCTGACCGGCTCGTCTGCCTGCAGCGCCGGGTTGTCCTTGACCTGCAGGGTGCGGGCGGCAAGGGTGGTGCGCTCCAGGCTGTCGGTCTGGGTGTTCCACCACACCACTTGCAGCGCCGGCAGCTCGAAGGTGCCGCTGCGGCTCGGTACCAGCGCCTCGCGATCTTCGCGGCTGCCGAGCATGCCGCTGTCGCTGGGTTGGTCGCTGAGTTGTGGCTGATCGGGGTAGCGGCGCAGGCCGTCGACCTGAGTGGCCGGCAGCGGCGGCAACTGGGCGCTGGACAGGCCGTCGACCTTGAGGATCAGGCGGCGGGTCAGCGAGTCGCCGACCTCGGCTTGCTCCGGCTGCGGATTCCAGCTTTCCGCCAGGCCCAGGGCGCGCGCGGGCAGCCAGGGTGCATCGGCCGGGTAGTCGGCCGGCTTGGGGCGCACCTGCAGCGGGATGTCCGGCGACTTGACCCGCGAGACACGCCCAGGGCGTGGGCCGAATGGGTTGAAGTCATTGGCGTTGCCGCGCTCGACCAGGGTGGCGCTGAACACCTGGCCGGGGATGGTCAACTGGCCGCTGCGCTGCGGGTAGATGGCATAGCGCACTTCGATCACGCCATGGCGCACGCCGCCGATTTCCTTCTCGTAGGTGCGTGGCTCGCCCAGGCGTTCGACGCGAGCGTCGTCGATCTGCAACGGGGTCAGGCTGCTGTCGTCATACAGCGAAACGGAGTGATAGATGCGCAGGGTGAGCACGGCTTGCGCCTGCACGTAGACGCTTTCCTGGTCGAGGCTGGCGTCGATGAACACAGGGGCCAGTTTTTCGCCCTTGCCCGGTTTGCCCGCCGCTGCGATCTGCAGGGTGATGGGCAGGGTTTCGGCGTCTTCCAGGCGGATCGACGGGATCTGCACCTGGCCGCTGCGTTTGGGCTGCAGGGTAAGAATCCAGCGGGTGGCGGCGCGTGGCGTATCGCCGAGGGTGGTCAGGCGGTTGACTTGGCGGCTGCCGAGGATCTCGAAGTCGGTCTCCAGCGGGGTGAAGTCGGGGCGGCCGAAACGGGTCGGGTCGGTGGACTCCAGGGTCAGTACCACCGTTTCGCCCTCGCTAAGGTGGGTACGGTCGACGCTGGCGAAGAAGGCATCGGCATGGGCCTGAGTGGCCAGCAGCATAAGCACCAGCAGCGCGAAGATCGGCTGCATGGCGCCTCTGACGATGGCTGCGCTGAGGGTGTTGGCAGAGCCCTTCATCGGGGTCGCTCCTGACGCTGTTGCTGTTCGTACCAGAATTTGCGCCGCAGCAGCTCGCCCGGATCATCCGGAATCTGCCGCAGCCATTGTTCCGTTGCCTGGCGGCGCTCCTGCGCCGTGCCCAGTTCTGCTTCGCTCAGTTGCCGCGCCGGGCCTTGTGTCTCGTCGGGCTCGTTCTGGCCGGGCTGATCGGCCTGGCCCGGCTGCTGATTGGCGTCCTGCTTGTCGTCGGCGTCACCGTCATCGTCATCGCCCTTGGCATCGGTGTCGGCAGGCTGGGGCTGGGCATCCGCTTTGGACTCGTCCTGGCGGCCTGGCGTCGGGTTCGATTGTTCCTGAGAGGGCGACTGTTGCGGGGGCTGCTGGCCTTGCGAGTCATTTGCCTGGGATGCCTGGCGTTGGCGCAGGGCCTCTTCGACCAGCGCCTTGTTGTGCTGGGCGGCGGCGAGATCCGGCTGGCGCTCCAGGGACTGGTCGTAGGCGTCGAGCGCCGCTTCCAGTTCACCGGCCTTGGCCAGGGCGTTGCCACGGTTGTAGTGGTCGCGGGCGGCATCGCCCTGGGCGAAGCGCTCGGCGGCGGCGGTGTAGTCGCCGGCCTCGAACAGCGCCTTGCCTTGCCATTGTGGATCCTCGAAGTGCTGTGCGGCTTCGGCTGGGCGCTGGGCTTCGAGCAGACGCATGCCCTGTTGATCCGGGCGCAGCCAGAGGTCGTCGAAGTCGAAGGCATAGCTCGTCTGCGGCGGCAGCATGAACACCAGTGGCAGCACCAGCAGCCAGCCGCGACGGCTGGCGCAGGCGGCCAGCAGCAACAGCGGTAGCAGCAGCCAGTAGCCCTGATCGATGCGGGCGTCGAGCTGTGTCGGTTCGCCCGCCGCCTGCATCGTCTGCGGGCCGTCGAGCAGGCCGAGGCGCTGCAGGTCGTCGTCGTCCAGGCGGATCTGGGCGTAGCGGCCGCCATTGGCTTCGGCAAACTGGCGCAGGCCACGGGCATCCAGACGCGGAATGACGATGCCGCCGCGCTCGTCCTTGAGGAAGCTGCCATCTTCCTGCACCACGGGCCCGCCTTCGCGGGTGCCGACACCGAGAATCAGCAGCGGCGTGGCGCGCCGGCCAAGGGCCTCGGCAATGCCGCTGCGTTCCTGTTCATCCAGGCTGCTGGTGATCAGCAGCAGGCGACCCTTGCCCAGTTGCGCCTGCTCCAGCAGTTGCAGGGCGCGCTCGACCGCCAGGTCGGCGCGTTGCCCCGCCTCGGGCATCAGCGAGGGCTTGAGCGATTCGAGCAGGTTGCGGCTGGTGGCCAGGTCGTCGGACAGCGGCACCAGGCCGTGGGCGCTGCCGGCGTAGACGACGATGGCGGTCTGCGCATCGCGCCGCGCTTCGAGCAGGTCGAGCAGCTTGCGGCGCGCCTGTTCCAGGCGGGTTGGCGGGGTATCGCCAGCCAGCATGCGCGGCGTCAGCTCCAGTATCACCACCAGCGGGTCGGCGGGTTTCTGATTGCTCTGCTGCGCCTGCTGCCAACTGGGGCCCAGCAAGGCCAGCACGGCGAGCAGCCAGGCCAAGCCAAGCAGCACCCAGGGCAGGCGGCTGCCGCGCCCACTGCCACCCTTGAGCAGCACGGCGTGGAAGGCCACCGGCAGCAGTTGCTGCCAGCGCCCGCTCTGCCGCTCGCGGTGCCACAGGCGCCACAGCAGCCAGGCGAGCAGGGGCAGGGCGAGTAGCCACAGGGGGCGCAGCCATTCGGGCCAGAGCGTGCTCATCGGCGCCACCTCAGGCGTTGTGGCCAGTCGGGCCAGAGCGTGTGGCAGGTCAGCAGCAGGCTGCCGAGCAGGGCCAGTACCAGCGGCCAGGGATACAGAGCCAGGGCCGGGCGGGCGAGGATGGGTTGCTGGGCCACGGGCTCGAGGCGGTCGAGGGTCGCTTCGATCTGTTGCAGCTCGTTCTGGCTGCGCGCGCGGAAATACTCGCCGCCGGTGGCATCGGCGATACCGCGCAAGGTCGGCTCGTCGAGGTCGAGGCTGCTGCTGAAGCCGAATACGCCGAGCACGCCGTCCTGCTGCGGATCGGCGCCGATGCCGATGGTGTAGATGCGCACGCCTTCCTCGGCGGCCAGGCGCGCGGCGGTCATCGGCTCCAGCGCGCCGCCGTTGCTGGCGCCGTCGGTGACCAGCACCAGCACGCGACTGTCGGCGGGACGCTGGCGCAAGCGTTTCACGGCCAGGCCGATGGCATCGCCGATGGCGGTGTTCTTGCCGGCGATGCCGATCAGGGCTTCGTCCAGCCAGGTGCGTACGGTGTGCCGGTCGAAGGTCAGCGGTGCCTGCAGGTAGGCCTGGCTGCCGAACAGGATCAGGCCGACGCGGTCGCCACGACGGCCTTCGATAAAGTCGCCGAGCAGGCGCTTGACCAGCTCCAGGCGGCTGATGGGCTCGTCGTCCCACTGCATGTCGGCGTAATCCATGGAACCGGAAACATCCACCGCCAGCAGCAGGTCGCGGCCGCTGGCCGGCAGTGGCAACGGTTCGCCGACCCATTGCGGGCGTGCAGCGGCGCACAGCAACAGCAGCCAGATCGCCACCAGCGGTGCCTGCTGGCGCCAGCCCGGCAGGGCGGCGCGGGCGCGGCGGCCGCTCAAGGCCTGCAACTCGTCGAGAAAGCCGACGCGCAGGGCCGCATCACCGTTGTCGGCGGCCGGCAACAGGTAACGCAGCAGCCAGGGCAGCGGTGCGAGCAGGAAGACCCACCACCAGGCGAACTCAAACATGCTTGCGAATCCAGGTGGCGATGGCCTGATCGAGCTCGTCGACGGCCTTGTCGCTCAGGGTGCACTGCGGCTTGTAGGCGCCCTCGACGAGGATCATCCAGCGCGTCAGGCCGGCGGCTGGGCAGCGGTTGTCGAGGAAGGCTAGCCAGGCGCGACTGCTCAGCACGTGGCTGGCGGCATCCGGGTAGCGTTCGCGGCACAGGCGCTTGAGCAGGGCGTTGAGCTGCTGCAGCCAGAGCCCGGCCGGCGCGCCGTCATAGGGTTTGCGCAGTTGCTGCAGCTCCTGCAGGGCGGCCTGGCGCAGACTGTCCAGCGGCTGTTGCGTGGCCGCGCTCGCTGGCCGTGCGCGCAGGCGGCGCAGCAGGCGCCAGACGCTCCAGGCGAGCACCGGCAACAGGGCCGCGAGCAGCCACCAGCCCGGCGCGGGCGGCCACCAGGGCACCGGCGCCGGGTCGATCAACGGCTGCAACTGGTCGAGTGGATTCATGGCGCCTTTCTCGGATGCAGGGCGCTCAGTTGCTCCTGCAACTGATCGATCAGTTCGAACTGGGTGCTCAACGGCAGCAAGGGCACGCCGAGTTTCTGCGCCAGGCGCTGCCAGCGTGCCTCGCGGGCCTGGGCCTGACTGCGGTAGGTCTGGCGCAGGCTGTCGTTGTGGCTGTCGAGCTCCAGCCGTGCGCCGCCCTGGGTGAAACGCAGCAGGCCGGCGGCGGGCAGGGCGTGGTCGAGCGGGTCGGACAGCGGTAGCAGCAGCAGGTCGGTGTGGCGAGCGAGCAGGGTCAGTTGCTGTTCGGCGTTGTCGTTCAGCGCGCGCTCGTCGCACAGCACGATCACCAGGCTGCCGGGGCGCAGCACTTCGCGGGCGCGGCGCAGGGCCAGGCCAAAGGTGTCGCGAGCCGTTGCGGCGATGCCATCCGGCGTCAGCGCGTGGTTGGCGCGGGCCAGCAGGTTGAGCAGTTGCAGCAAGCTCTGCTTGCTGCGGCGTGGCTTGACCTCATGGTGCTCGTTGTCGGCGAACACCAGGCCGCCGATGCGGTCGTTGTGGCCCAGCGCGGCCCAGCCGACCAGCGCGGCGGCGCGGGCCGCCAGCACCGACTTGAAGCATTGGCCGGAGCCGAAGAACAGACGCTGGCTCTGTTCGGCGATGATGAAGATGGGCCGCTCGCGCTCCTCGTGGAACAGCTTGGTGTGCGGCTCCTGGGTGCGCGCGGTGACGCGCCAGTCGATGGTGCGCACGTCGTCGCCAGGCTGGTAGACACGCACCTGGTCGAAGTCCACGCCACGTCCGCGCAGCTTGGAGTGGTGCAGGCCGATCAGCGGGCTGCGCCGTGCCGGCGTGGAGAACAGCGGCACCTCATGCACCTTGTGGCGCATGTCGATCAGCTCGCCAAGGGCGATATGGATGCCAGCTTGCAGCGTTTGGCTTGCCGCGTGCGGCTGCATTTATGCCACCGCTACCACATCGAGGATGCGCTGGATCACGCGATCCTGGTCGACGCCCGAGGCTTCGGCCTCGAACGAGAGGATGATGCGGTGGCGCAGCACGTCGAACAGCACCGCCTGGATGTCCTCGGGGCTGACGAAATCACGCCCGGCCAGCCAGGCGTGTGCGCGTGCGCAACGGTCGAGGGAGATGGAGCCGCGCGGGCTGGCGCCATAGGCGATCCACTCGGCCAGCTCGGCGTCGAACTTGGCCGGGGTGCGGCTGGCCATGACCAGTTGCACCAGGTATTCCTCCACCGCATCGGCCATGTACAGGCCGAGGATTTCCTTGCGTGCGGCGAAGATCGCCTGCTGGCTGACCCGGTGCTCGGGCTTGGCTTCACCGTTGAGCGCATCACCACGGGCCTGGGCGAGGATCTTGCGCTCCACGGCAGCATCGGGGAAACCGATCTTCACGTGCATCAGGAAGCGGTCGAGCTGCGCCTCGGGCAGCGGGTAGGTGCCCTCCTGCTCGATGGGGTTCTGCGTGGCCATGACCAGGAACAGTGGCGACAGGTCATAGGTCGAACGGCCCACCGAGACCTGACGCTCAGCCATGGCTTCGAGCAGCGCCGACTGCACCTTGGCCGGGGCGCGGTTGATTTCGTCGGCCAGCACCAGGTTGTGGAAGATCGGCCCCTGCTGGAACACGAAACTGCCGGTTTCCGGACGATAGATCTCGGTACCGGTGATGTCCGCCGGGAGCAGATCCGGGGTGAACTGGATGCGGTGGAACTCGCCCTCGATGCCCTCGGCCAGTTCCTTGATCGCCTTGGTCTTGGCCAGGCCGGGTGCTCCCTCGACGAGCAGATGGCCGTCGGCGAGCAGGGCCACCAGCAGGCGATCGATCAGACGATCCTGACCGAGAATCTGAGTGGAGAGAAATTGGCGTAACGCGACCAGCGCTTCACGGTGTTCCATCGTCGGGCTCTTGTGGGAGGGGCAAGGGCGGTTGCCATCTTGCAGGCAGGCCGACGACTTTAATCCATTTGCCGCGTCAGCCGCTATGCATGGCGCTGTCTTGCTGTCTGGGATGCACGATTGTCGCGGCTGAAGCCCCTCCCACAGTGATGCCCTGAGTGGGAGAGGCTTTAGCCGTGACGGCAGCGGTTACTGCCACTGCGTCAGCAACTGGCGATGCTGCTGCTGCGCGCGCTCCTGGGTGACGGGCGCCAGGTACAGCGTCTGCCCGGGCAGGCATTGCGCCAGGCGGGCCACGGCCTGTGGCGTCAGCGCGCCAAGACGCGGGTAGCCACCGATGGTCTGGCGATCATTGAGCAGGATGATCGGCTGACCATCGGGCGGTACCTGCACCGCGCCCAGCGGTATGCCTTCGGAGATCATCGAGCCGCGTTGGCACTGCAGTGGCGGGCCATCGAGGCGCACGCCCATGCGGTCGGCGCGCGGGTCGATCAGCCATGGGCTGTTGAATGCATCGAACAGGCTCTGCCCACTGAAGTCGCCGATCTGCGCGCCCATCACCAGTTGCAGGCGTGGCGATGGCTCGAATGATGGAATATGCGCCGTGGGCATCTCGCGCAGACACGTCGGCGCGGTTGCCTGCCAGCCCAGCAGATCGTCGGCCTGCAGCGCCTGGCCATCGCCATGCAATCCACCCAGCCCCTCGCGCAGCATGCTGGCGCAACTGCCGAGCACCTGCGGCGCCTGAAAGCCGCCGGGCGCAGCCAGGTAGGCCCGTGCACCCTGACGTGGCTGGGCGAAGCTCAGACGCTGCCCGGCGCGCACCGCAAAATGCCGCCAGGGCGTCAGCGGCTGGTCATCCAGGTGGGCGCCGAGGTCGGCGCCGGCCAGGGCCAGGGTGGTGTCGCCCGTGCATTCGAATTCGACGTTGCCGAGGGTGATCTCCACCACGGCGACGGTGAGTGGATTACCCAGCAGCCAGTTGGCCCAGCGGTGGGCGATCCAGTCCAGCGCGCCGCTCTGGGTCACGCCGAGGTGACGCACGCCGAAGCGCCCGCCGTCCTGCAATTGCACGAAGGGGCTGCTGCGCAGCACACGCAGTGAGGGTTGGGCAGCAGTCATTGGCTGACCTCCAGCGGGCTGTCGTCACCGCCCAGACGCAGGAACTCGGCGCGCTCGATGGGCACGAAGCGCACGCGGTCGCCAGGCTGCAGCAGGCTGTAGCCGTCGAGGTCGCTGCCGAACAACCGCGCCGGCGTGCGCCCGAGCAGGTTCCAGCCGCCCGGCGAGACCACCGGGTAGGCGGCGGTCTGACGTTCGGCGATGCCGACGCTGCCGGGCGCGATGCGCTTACGTGGAGTGCTCAGACGCGGCGTGGCGAGAATCTCCTCGACCAGACCCATGAAGGCGAAACCGGGGGCGAAACCCAGGGCGAACACCTGGTAGGCATGGCCGCTGTGGCGAGCGATCACCTCGGCTTCGCTGAGCCCGCTGCGGCGAGCCAGCAGGGGTAGTTCCGGGCCGACGCTGCGGTCGTACCAGGTCGGCAGCAAGTGTTCGCGCCCGCCTTGCGTATCGGCAGGCTGCAGGTCAGCGAGTGCCTCGGCGATCTTGGCGCGCGCCTGAGCGCTGTCGAGTTGGTTCAGGTCGTAGTGCAGCAGCAGGGTGGTGTAGGAAGGCACCAGGTCGAGCAGGGCGTCACCGAATGCGGCTTGCAGACGCAGGCGGGCGGCCTGCATCCAGGGCATGTTGGCTTCGTCGATGTGCTCGAACAGGCGCAGGATTAGGCTGTCGATGCCGGCGACTTCCAGTCGCACGCGGGGCGCATTCATACGCGTGCCAAAGCGTCGAAGGCTTCACGGATACGCTTGACCGCCGCCACCGAGCTGGCGTTGTCGCCATGCACGCAGAGGGTCTGCGCCGCCAGGTGCAGGGCGCTGCCGTCGCTGGCCTGCAGGGCTTCGCCGCGGGCCAGGGTGACGGCCTGGGCGACGATCACCTCGCTGTCATGGTGCACCGCGCCAGGCTGGCTGCGGCTGACCAGGTAGCCGGCGGCGTCATAGGCGCGGTCGGCGAAGGCCTCGAACCACAGGGTCAGGCCGAACTCGTCGCCCAATGCCTGGGCCACGCTGTTGTCGCGGGTGCTCATCAGCATCAGTGGCAACTGGCGGTCGTACTTGGCCACGGCGCTCATCACCGCGCGCAGGGTGGCGGGTTTGCGCATCATGTCCTGGTACAGCGCACCATGCGGTTTGACGTAGCTGACGCGAGCACCTTGGCTGCGGCAGAGGCCTTCGAGGGCGCCGATCTGGTAGAGCATCAGGTCTTCGACTTCCTGCGGCGTGCAGTCCATCGAGCGACGGCCGAAGCCGACCAGATCCTGGTAGGCGGTGTGCGCGCCGATGCGTACGCCGTGTTGCACGGCCAGGGCTACGGTCTTGCGCATCACGCTGGGGTCCGAGGCATGGAAACCGCAGGCGATGTTGGCGCAGTCGATGAAGGGCATGACCTCGGCGTCCAGGCCCATGGTCCAGGCGCCGAAGCTTTCGCCGATGTCGCAGTTCAGAAGCAGGCTGTTCACGTGACCATCCTATTCATGGCGTGCATGCAGGTTATGTCGCTCCGCCATGCCCTGGCCGGGCATCGCGAGAGGCTGTCACGCATTGTTCCGGCGGCAAGGGTGAGCGTCCAACTAATTAATGCAGTCGCCAGAGATAGGAAAGGCTGATGGTCTCGGGCAGGCACTCGACGAGGCCTGCCGAAGCGGTGTGATACAGGTCTGGCAGGTGCGGACTCAGGCCAGGCGGAACTGGCTGGCGCTGCGCCCCAGGGCATCGACCTGCGAGGACAACCCCTCGGTGTGATCGCCCAGGGCATGGCGCAGATCCTTGCTCTGGCCGGTGTGCAGGTTGATGGTTTCCATCTTGTCGGCGATGTCCTCGGTGGTGGTGGACACCTCTTCGATGGCGACCACCACCTGGTTCATCTCGCCGGTGAGGCGCTCCATGGCCGTGGTGATCGACTCGATGGCGCTGGCGACCTGCGCGGAATGGCGCTCACCTTCGGCGGCCAGGCCGATGCCGTTGTTCATCAGCTCATGCATCTGCCGCGTCTGCTGCTGGAATTCACCGACGATGGCGCTGATGTCGGTGGTGGCGGCGACGGTCTTCTGTGCCAGCGAGCGCACCTCGTCGGCCACCACCGAGAAGCCGCGCCCGGCCTCGCCGGCGCGTGCCGCTTCGATGGCCGCGTTGAGGGCGAGCAGGTTGGTCTGGTCGGCCAGGCTGTTGATCACGTCGACGATACCGTTGACCCGCGCACTGCTCTGGCCGAGCGCATCGACCTGGCTGTGGGTGGCCTGGATCAGTTGCGCCAGGCGGCTCATGCTGGCGACGCTGGCGGCGATCACCTGGCCGCCATCACGTGCAGCATCGTAGGCACTGGTGGTGGCGGTACCGACTTCGGCGGTGCGTTGTGCCATGTCGTTGAGGGTGGCGCTGATCTGGTGCGAGGCCGAGGCGGCCTGTTCTGTCTGCATCTCTACTTGCAGGCTGTTGTCGCCCAACTGGCGCATGGCGTCGCCGAGATGATGATGCAGGCGGTTCAGCTCATCGTTGGCGTGCAGCACCTGGGTGACGATGTCTCCGATGCCCTGGATCATCCGGTTGGCCGCGTCGGCGAGCTGGTTGAATTCGTCGCGCGGGTTGTTGCCCACCGGCAATCTGCCGGACAGATCGCCAGACGCCACGCGGCTGAGCAACTGGGTGACATTGCGCAGGCGCGTGACCAGCGTGCGCGAGGCCTGCAGCAAGGTCAGCGAGAGCAGGGCGGCGACGGCCAGGAAGCTCAGCCCCATGGCGTAGCGTGCCGACTCCTGCGCCTGCTGCGCCTCCTGGCTGCGGCGCAGCAGCAGGCCGTTCTGCAGCGCCTGCGCCTGGGCTTCGACGCTGGCCTGCAGTTGTTCGCCGAGCTGGTTCAGGCGCTGGTTCACGGCGCTGATCTGCTCGATGCTGGCATGCGCGTCGGCAAATGCCTGGGCGAAGCCGCTGACGTTCTTGCCGATCGGCGTGTCCTGCCACTCGAGGTCGGCGATCTGCGCCTGCAGCTTGACGATGGCGGCCTGGGTGATCTGGGCGAAGCCGGCATCGAAGGATGACAGGTAGTCACGCTGGCCACTCAGGGCCGCGCTGATGAAGGGCTTGATCAGGTCGAAACTGATGGCTTCCAGCGCCTTGCTCTTTTCGCTGAGGTTCTTGCGCTGGCCTTCGAAGGGCGTGAGGCCGAGGGCCTGATTCAGCACCAGCCATTGGCGCTGCTGGGCGATTTCCTCGAGCAGCACGCTCTGGATGCGCTCGGCATGTTGCACGGTGCTGGCATCATCCAGGGTGCGTGCCTGTGTCAGCAGTTGTCCGACAAGATTTTCCAGTTCGTCCAGGCCGGCCTTGTAGCTGTCGAGTCGATCCGGGCTCAGGCCCTGGCGCAGGGTGTTCTGTCGCCACCAGTGATTCATCAGCTGGGTACTCGTACTGGCATAGCCAGCGGCGCTTTCTCGCGCCTGCAGCGCAGTGCTGACGCTATGACTGGCCCACAGCGAGGCCGCAGCCATCAGCGCCAGGCTGATCAGGGTGAGCGCGATGAGGGCGCGGAATTTGTGTTGCCAGGACAGTTGAAGGTTCACGTTAACGCCTCGCCATCTTCTGAAGGATGATTCTCAGGAATCGGCAAGTTGTCATACAACTTGATTAAAAGTCTATGGCCATCTTGTCGTTCGAGAAACGCAAACGGGGCCGTGAAGGCCCCGTTGTCGTGTAGCCGCTTACCAGAGCGGCAGGCTATAGCTGAGAATCAGGCGGTTTTCGTCGAGATCATTGCCGAAGTTGGAGCGAACGGTGGCGTTGCGCCATTTCAGCCCGAGGTTTTTCAGCGGGCCTTCCTGGATCACGTAAGCGATGTCCATGTTGCGCTCCCATTCCTTGCCTTCATCGCTGCGCCCGGCCATCTCGACGTTGTCGCCGGCAATGTAGCGGGTCATGAAGGTCAGACCGGGAATGCCAAGGCTGGCAAAGTTGTAGTCGTAGCGTACTTGCCAGGAACGTTCCTGGGTGTTGGCGAAGTCGTTGATCTGGACGAAGTTGACCAGGAACGGGTCGCTGCTGGCGATGTATGGGAAGGGATCGTCGCCGCTCATGCGCTGGTAGCCGGCGCCCAAGGCATGGCCGCCCAGGCTGTAGGTAAACATGGCGCCGAAGGCCTTGTTGTCGAGGTCGCGGAAATTGCCGTCCTCACGGCTTTGCGAGTAGCGCAGGTCGCTCTTGAACGACTGGCCATCACCCAGCGGCAGCACATGCAGCAGCGTGCCGTAGTACTGCTGGTAGATGTTCTCCAGCTCACCGTAATGCAGGCCGGCGGTGAGCTGCGGGGTGAGTTTGTATTCGCCGCCGCCGAAGGTGAACGAGTCGCTGCTGCCGCCGATGCGGTTGCCGCTCATCTCGGTGTAGTCGCTGGAGTTGTTGGCCTTGATGCGATTGATCTTGCCGCCTTGCAGGGTCAGGTTGTCGACCTCCTGCACGTTGAGTAGCGCGCCCTGGAAGGTCTGCGGCAGCAGGCGCGAGTCATTGGCTGAAACGATCGGGCTGCGAAAACTCAGGGCGCCGACCTTCAGCGTGCTGTTGGAGACCTTCACCTTGCCGGTCAGTGCCAGCTTGGAATATTCGTCCTGCGAGCCGCCGGAACGATCGGCTGGCAGCAGACCGCTGCCGGCGGTGCCGTCGCCTGAGTCGAGCTTGAGGCCGAGCATGCCCAGCGCATCGACACCGAAACCGACGGTGCCCTCGGTGTAACCGGATTCCATGCGCAGCAGGAAGCCCTGCGCCCATTCTTCGGCCTTGTCGCGCGCGCCGCTCTGGCGGAAATCGCGGTTGAAATAGAAGTTGCGCATTTCCAGGTTGGCCTTGCTGTCTGCGATGAAATCGGCCTGGGCCAGGGCCGGCAGGCCGCTGCCGAGCAGCAGGGCGGATGCCAGGGGGAAATGGGGTTTCATGATGCAATGTCTCCTGTCGGGAGCGCGCAGCGGCGAGGATGGCTGCTTGGCAGAGCGCGTTTTTGGAATGATGTTGTTGTGGTCTGCGCAGAGCGCGGCGCCATTCTTCAAAGCCGAGTTCGCTGGCGTCCAACGAGAAAAACCGGGGGCTGGCGATAAGAAAATTCATCGGCAGAAGAAAAAATGCCTGGCATGCAACCTGCTACGCCCGGGGCTGCATGAGGCCCGGTGGACGGGTCTTGATGACGACACGGTAGAGAGGCGTTGTGGCATGAACCTGAGATTTCTCGAGACTTTCGTTTGGGTGGCGCGGCTGAAGAGTTTTCGCCTCACGGCGGAAAAGCTGTTCAGCACCCAGGCCTCCATCTCCAGCCGTATCGCGGCGCTCGAGGACGAGTTGGGCACGCGCCTCTTCCTGCGTGATTCGAAGGGGGTTTCCCTGACGCCGGAAGGACAGAAGGTGCTCGAATACGCCGAACGCATGATCGACACCATGCAGGCGCTGAAGCAGTCGATCAGCGACACCGGCAATATCCAGGGGCGCATTCGTGTCGGGGCGATGGATACCGTCATTCACACCTGGCTGAGTCCGTTCGTAACACGGGTGATGGAACGCTACCCGGCGGTGGAGATCGAGCTGACCGCCGATACCGCGCGCAACCTCAACGAGCAGTTGCTCAAGGGCTATCTGGACATCGTCTTCCAGACTGACATGGTTAATGGCGACAGCGTGCGCAACCTGGAACTGGCTGCCTTTCCGGTGCGCTGGATCGTGCCGACCGGCTCGCTCTACCACCGTGGTTATGCCTCGATGGACGAACTGGCGAAGGAGCGCATCATCACCTTCTCGAAGAATTCACGGCCGCATCAGGACATCCTCAACCTGCTGCATGCCGGCAGCGTCAGCGCGCCGCGCATCAACTGCGTCAACTCCATCGCCGCGATGACGCGGCTGATCCGTGACGGCTTCGGCATCGGCGCGTTGCCGCCGGCGCTGGTGCGGGACGAACTCAAGCAGGGGCTGCTGACCATCCTCGATGAGGTGCCCGAGCCGCCGCCGCTGCCCGTGGTGGCGACCTGGCGTACCGGCGTCGGCCTGGAGCTGAGCGAAGACATCATCGCCCTGGCCAGTGAGGCACTGGATGCCTACGCCGAGGAAATGGGTGAAACCTGCATAGTGCGGGTCGCCCCCGCCTCGGAACAAAAGAGCGCCTGAACCTGACGCTCAGCCAGGGCGGGCCATGCGACGGATGCTCGCTGTTGGTGCGTGGCCCGGGCGAATGCCCCCTTTGCTCTCATAACGAATTCCGATCATGCGCTGCCGGTTTTTCTAGTTGGACAGGGTAGGGCGATGCGCTGAGACTCGAAATCGTCTTCCAGCCGCGCTCTGCGGCGCACTCAGAACAATGAACAGGAGAGCACCATGAACAGCATCGCAACGCGTTTCGCCATGACCGCTTTGGCTTGTGCCCTGGGCTTCGGCGTCCAGGCCGGCGAACGCTGGAACATGACCGCCGAGAACCCCGACGGCAACTTCATCACCACCGTGGCCAAGGAGTTCGCCCAGGACGTGGAAAAGTCCAGCAACGGCGAGTTGCAGATCCGTGTGCACGCCAACTCGGTGCTGTTCAAACGTCCTGAGGTCAAGCGTGCGGTGCAGACTGGCCAGGTGCAGGTGGGTGACGTGCTGATGTCGGTGCTGGGCAACGAGGACCCGATCTTCGAGATCGACAGCGTGCCGTTCCTGGTACGCAACTACGAGCAGGCTCAGGCCCTGTGGGCCGCCAGCCGTCCAGCCGTGGAGGAGCGTCTGGCCAAGCAGGGCATCAAGTTGCTGTACGCCATGCCCTGGTCGCCGCAGAGCATCTTCACCAAGACGCCGGTGACCAGCATGGACGATTTCAAGGGCATGAAATTCCGTGCCTACAACCCGGCCACCTCGCGCATGACTGAACTGATGGGCGCGGTGCCGACGGTGATCCAGACCGGCGAGATCGCCCAGGCCTTCAGCACCGGCATGATCAACGGCATGCTCACCTCGCCGACCACGGGCGTGGATTCCCAGGCCTGGGACTTCTCTTCCTATTACTACGACGTCAAGGCCTTCATTCCGAAGAACTTCGTCATCGTCAACGCCCGAGCCTTCGCCCGCCTGCCACAGGCGACCCAGACCGCCGTGCTGGAGGCGGCCAAGCGTGCCGAGGAGCGTGGCTGGGCGATTGCCCAGGAGAAGACCGGTGAGCTGGTCAAGACCCTGGCCGATAACGGCATGCAGGTGTCCGAGCAGGCACCGGCGGCGGTGGAAACCGGCTTCGAGCAGATCGGTCAGACCATGACCGAGGAGTGGCTCAAGCGCGCCGGCGCCGATGGCCAGGCGATCCTCGACGCCTACCAGCGCTAATCCGGTTGCCCGCCGTCGCCCCAGCGACCGCGGGCTATTCTTCAAGGCTTGCCCAGGGAGCCCGTAGTTCATGACCCCACTGCACAAGCTCTACACCTTGTCCGGATGGCTGTCCGGCCTGTTTCTCATCCTGATCTGTCTGCTCGTCGTGGCGCAGATCGTCGCTCGTCAGTTGGGCACCATGGTGCCTGCTGCCGATGAGTTCGCCGCTTATGCGATGGCGGCGTCGGGTTTTCTCGCCTTGCCCTATGCGCTGCAGCGCGGCGTGCATATTCGTGTGGAACTGCTGCTGCGACTGCTGCCCGCTGGTGGTCGGCGCGTGGCCGATGTGCTGGCCACGCTGGTTGGCCTGGGTATCGCGGCATACATGGCCTGGTATTGCGCGTCGTTCGTGCTGGAATCCTACGAATTCAAGGAAGTGTCGTCCGGCCTGTTGCCGATTCCCATGTGGTTGCCGCAACTGCCGATGCTGCTCGGCACCCTGATTCTGGTGGTGGCGATGGCTGAGCGCCTGGTGTTGACCTGTCTGGGCAAACCCTTCGAAGCCGCCGAAGCCGGCACGGCGATGAGCGAGTGAGCCTGCGGGCTCGACCCTTAAATGCGGCCAGCGCCGCACTGCATTCGTGAGTGAACCCGTGGACTACACCCTCATTACCGTAACCCTGCTGCTGGCGCTATTCATGCTGCTTGGCGGCGGCGTCTGGGTCGCCTTGTCGCTGCTCGGCGTCGGCATCATTGGCATGGAGCTGTTTGGCGGTGCGCCGGCCGGCTCGATTCTCGCGTCCACCAGTTGGGCTTCCAGCGCCAGTTGGACGTTGACGGCGCTGCCGCTGTTCATCTGGATGGGCGAGATCCTCTATCGCACGCGCCTGTCCGAAGACATGTTCAACGGTCTGGCGCCTTGGATGCGTGGCCTGCCGGGGCGGCTGTTGCACGTCAACGTATTCGGTTGCGGTCTGTTCGCTGCCGTCAGCGGCTCTTCTGCCGCCACTGCAGCCACCGTCGGCCGCATCTCCCTGCCGGAGCTGAAATCGCGCGGCTACCCCGAATCCATCGCCATGGGCTCGCTGGCCGGTGCCGGCACGCTCGGCCTGCTGATTCCGCCGTCGATCATGATGATCGTCTATGGCGTGGCGGCGCAGGTGTCCATCTCGCGTCTGTTCATCGCCGGCATCCTGCCGGGCCTGTTGCTGTTGGCGATCTTCAGTGGCTACCTGATGCTCTGGGCTGCCTGTAATCGCAGCAAGCTGCCGGAGGAGGGCGAGCGTCTGCCGTTCATGGACAAGCTGCGCCGCGCCAAGCTGCTGATTCCAGTGCTGGGGCTGATCGTCGCGGTGATCGGTTCGATCTATGGCGGCATCGCCACAGCCACCGAAGCGGCTGCCGTGGGCGTGGTCGGTGCGTTGCTGATCGCGCTGTGTTCGGGAGCCCTGACCCGTGAGACCTTCATGGCCAGCCTGATGGGCGCGGTGTGCACCTCGTGCATGATCTTCTTCATCCTGCTCGGCGCGGCCTACCTGACCTCGGCCATGAGCTTCACCGGGCTGCCGGCGGCACTGGCCGACTGGATCATCGCCCAGAAGCTGTCGCCGTACGTGCTGCTGCTGGCGCTGACGCTGTTCTTCATCGCCCTGGGCTGCTTCCTCGACGGGATCTCGATCATCCTGCTGACCACCGCGGTGATCCTGCCAGCGGTGCAGGCCGCCGGGATCGACCTGCTGTGGTTCGGCATCTTCGTCATCCTGGTGGTGGAGATGGCGCAGATCACCCCGCCGGTGGGCTTCAACCTGTTCGTCATCCAGAACCTCACCGGGCGTAACCTCGGCGCAGTGGCGCGCGCCAGCTTCCCGTTCTTTCTCCTGCTGGTGCTGGCGGCGATCCTCATCACCGTTTTCCCGCAGATCGTCCTGGCGCTGCCGCAGGCCATGCGTGGTGCCTGAGGTGGCGTGACAGAGGGAATCTCGCCTTTCAACCGGACGGCTGCACCTTATCGGTGCAGCCGTGAAAGAAAATGTCGCAGCACCGCAAGCGGCGGCATGGCAACCCTCGTTAAGCTGGCCCGCCATACGTGACCGATCGGTCGCCAGTCTTCGCCACGGTTCTCCCGCAGCCAGCCGGTGTCATTGTCGCTTAATGGGCTAACGTTGAACTAACGCGTTGATGACGTGATCAAGACCAGCGATTGCCCAAGCCGCCTGTAAAAAACCAATCTTCTTGCAGGCGCCTTCTGACGAACCACCAGCCCAATGGAGCTATAACCATGGCGTTCTTTACGGCGGCCAGCAAAGCCGACTTCCAGCACCAACTGCAAGCGGCCCTGGCGCAGCACGTGAGCGAACAGGCGTTGCCACAAGTGACCTCGTTCGCCGAACAATTCTTCGGCATCGTCGCCCTCGAAGAACTCACCCAACGGCGCCTCTCCGACCTGGTCGGCTGCACCCTGTCGGCCTGGCGCATGCTCGAGCGTTTCCATCAGGCCAAGCCGCAGGTGCGGGCGTTCAACCCGGATTACGAGAAGCACGGCTGGCAATCGACCCACACCGCCGTGGAAATCCTCCACGGTGACATTCCGTTTCTGGTCGACTCGGTACGCATGGAGCTGAATCGCCGTGGTTTCAGCATCCACACCCTGCAGAACAGCGTATTCAGCGTGCGCCGTGACAAGAACGGCGACCTCCAAGAAATTCTGGCCAAGGGTACCCAGGGCGAGGGCGTGCTGCAGGAAGCGCTGATGTTCCTGGAAATCGACCGCTGCTCCAGTGCCAGCGAGCTGAAGACGCTGGAGAAGGCCATCGAGGAGGTGTTCAGCGACGTACGCCTGGCCGTCACCGACTTCCAGCCGATGAAGGCCAAGGCCCGTGAACTGCTGGCCTGGCTGGATCGGGCCAAGCTCAAGGTGGACAAGGTCGAGCTGGACGAGATCAAGGTGTTCCTCGGCTGGCTCTTGGACAACCACTTCACCTTCCTCGGCTACGAGGAATTCACCGTGGCCGACAACGCCGACGGTGGTCATCTGCTGTATGACGAAAAGTCGCTGCTGGGCCTGTCCAAGCGTCTGCGCGCCGGCCTCAGCGCCGAGGAGCTGCAGATCGAGCCGGAGGCCGTAGCCTATCTGCGGGAACCGCAACTGCTGTCGTTCGCCAAGGCCGCCGTGCCGAGCCGCGTGCACCGCCCGGCCTACCCGGATTTCGTTTCGATCCGCGAGCTGGACGCCAAGGGCAAGGTAATCAAGGAATGCCGCTTCATGGGCCTGTACACCTCGGCGGTGTATGCCGAGAGCGTGTGGAACATCCCCTACATCCGCCGCAAGGTCGAGGTGATCAAGCAGCGCTCTGGCTTCGAGAGCAGCGCGCACCTGGGCAAGGAGCTGGCGCAGGTGCTGGAGGTGCTGCCGCGCGATGACCTGTTCCAGACGCCAGTCGACGACCTGCTGAACACCGCCATCTCCATCGTGCAGATCCAGGAGCGCAACAAGATCCGCGTGTTCCTGCGCCGCGATCCCTATGGCCGCTTCTGCTACTGCCTGGCCTACGTGCCGCGCGACGTGTATTCCACGGAAACCCGGGTGAAGATCCAGCAGGTGCTGATGGAGCGCCTGCAGGCCACCGATTGCGAGTTCTGGACATTCTTCTCCGAGTCGGTGCTGGCGCGGGTGCAGTTCATCCTGCGCGTCGACCCGAAGAACAAGGTGCAGATCGATCCGCTACGTCTGGAGAAGGAAGTCATCCAGGCCTGCCGCTCGTGGAAGGACGACTACGTCGGGCTGATGGTCGAGAGCCTCGGCGAAGCCCAGGGTACCAACGTGCTGGCCGAGTTCCCGGAAGGTTTCCCGGCCGGCTATCGCGAGCGTTTTGCCGCCCATTCGGCGGTGGTCGACATGCAGCACCTGCTCAGCCTGAGCGCGGACAAGCCGCTGGTGATGAGCTTCTACCAGCCGCTGGCGCAGAACGAGCAGCAGTTGCACTGCAAGCTGTACCACGCCGACACGCCGCTGCCGCTCTCTGATGTGCTGCCGATTCTGGAGAACCTCGGCCTGCGCGTGCTCGGCGAGTTCCCCTACAAGCTGCGCCGCAACGACGGCCGCGAGTTCTGGATTCACGACTTCGCCTTCACCTATGCCGAAGGCCTGGATGTCGACATCCAGCAGCTCAATGACACCCTGCAGGACGCCTTCATCCATATCGTCGGTGGTGATGCCGAGAACGATGCCTTCAACCGCCTGGTGCTGACCGCTGCCATGCCTTGGCGCGATGTGGCGCTGCTGCGTGCCTATGCGCGCTACCTCAAGCAGATTCGCCTGGGCTTCTCGCTGAGCTACATCGCCGCCACCCTGGTCAACCACGCCGATATCGCCAAGGAACTAGTGCGTCTGTTCCGCACCCGTTTCTACCTGGCGCGCAAACTCACCGCCGAGGATCTGGAAGACAAGCAGCAGAAGCTCGAGCAGGCGATTCTCGCCGCTCTCGACGATGTGGCGGTGCTCAACGAAGACCGCATCCTGCGGCGCTACCTCGACCTGATCAAGGCGACCCTGCGCACCAACTTCTTCCAGCCGGGCGAGAACGGCCAGAGCAAGAGCTACTTCAGCTTCAAGCTCAGCCCACGGCTGATCCCGGACATTCCGCGTCCGGTGCCGAAGTTCGAAATCTTTGTCTACAGCCCGCGTGTCGAAGGCGTGCACCTGCGCTTCGGCGACGTCGCCCGTGGCGGCCTGCGCTGGTCGGATCGCGAAGAAGACTTCCGTACCGAAGTGCTTGGTCTGGTCAAGGCGCAGCAGGTGAAGAACGCGGTGATTGTGCCGATGGGCGCCAAGGGCGGCTTCGTGCCGCGCAAGATGCCGCTGGGCGGCTCGCGTGACGAGGTGATGGCCGAGGGCATCGCCTGCTACCGCATCTTCATCAGCGGCCTGCTCGACATCACCGACAACCTCAAGGAAGGCGAGGTGGTGCCGCCGGTGGGCGTGGTGCGTCACGATGCCGACGACCCCTACCTGGTGGTGGCGGCGGACAAGGGCACCGCGACCTTCTCCGACATCGCCAACGGCATCGCTGCCGAGTACGGTTTCTGGCTCGGTGACGCCTTCGCCTCCGGTGGTTCGGCCGGTTACGACCACAAGGGCATGGGCATCACCGCCAAGGGCGGCTGGGTCAGCGTGCAGCGCCACTTCCGCGAGCGCGGCATTGATGTGCAGAAGGACAACGTCACCGTGATCGGCATCGGCGACATGGCTGGCGACGTATTCGGCAACGGCCTGCTGCTGTCGGAGAGCCTGCAACTGGTCGCAGCCTTCAACCATATGCATATCTTCATCGACCCGAACCCGGATGCGGCCAAGAGCTTCATCGAGCGCAAGCGCCTGTTCGAGCTACCGCGTTCGAGCTGGGCCGATTACGACAGCAAGCTGATCTCCGAAGGTGGCGGCATCTTCCTGCGCAGCGCCAAGAGCATCGCCATCAGCCCGCAGATGAAGGCGCGCTTCGACATCGCCGCCGACAAGCTGGCGCCCACCGAGCTGCTCAATGCGCTGCTCAAGGCGCCGGTCGACCTGCTGTGGAACGGCGGCATCGGCACCTACGTGAAGTCGAGCAAGGAAAGCCACGCCGACGTCGGTGACAAGGCCAATGACGCCCTGCGCGTGGATGGTTGCGAACTGCGCGCCAAGGTGGTGGGCGAGGGCGGCAACCTGGGCATGACCCAGCTCGGCCGCGTCGAGTTCGGTCTGGGTGGCGGCGCGAGCAACACCGACTTCATCGACAACGCTGGCGGCGTGGACTGCTCCGACCACGAGGTGAACATCAAGATCCTGCTCGGTGAAATCGTTGCGGCTGGCGACATGACCGAGAAGCAGCGCAACAAGCTCTTGGCCGAGATGACCGAGGACGTGTCCGAGCTGGTGCTCGGCAACAACTACAAGCAGACTCAGGCGCTGTCGCTGGCCGAGCGCCGCGCGCGTGAGCGCATCGGCGAGTACAAGCGCCTGATGAACGCCCTGGAAAGCGCTGGCAAACTCGACCGCGCCCTGGAGTTTCTGCCGACCGACGAAGCGCTCAACGAACGTGTCTCCAGCGGCCAGGGCCTGACCCGGCCGGAGCTGTCGGTGCTGATCTCCTACAGCAAGATCGACCTCAAGGAATCCTTGCTCAAATCCCAGGTGCCGGATGACGACTACCTGGCACGCGAGATGGAAACCGCCTTCCCGGCGATCCTCACCGAGAAGTTCGGCGACGCCATGCGCCGTCACCGCCTCAAGCGCGAGATCGTCAGCACGCAGATCGCCAACGATCTGGTCAACCACATGGGCATCACCTTCGTGCAGCGCCTGAAGGAGTCCACCGGCATGAGCGCGGCCAACGTCGCCGGTGCCTACGTGATCGTGCGTGACCTGTTCCGCCTGCCGTACTGGTGGGCGCAGATCGAGGCGCTGGACTACAAGGTACCCGCCGAGCTGCAACTGCAACTGATGGACGAGCTGATGCGCCTGGGCCGCCGCGCCACCCGCTGGTTCCTGCGCAGCCGTCGCAACGAGCTGGACGCCGCGCGTGACGTGGCGCATTTCGCACCGCGCATCGAAGCGCTGGTCGGTCGCCTGGACGAACTGCTCGAAGGTCCGGCCCGCGAACAGTGGCTGGCGCGCTACCAGAGCTATGTCGAGGCCGGTGCGCCGGAAGAACTGGCGCGCGTGGTCGCTGGCACCAGCCACCTGTATACGCTGCTGCCGATCATCGAAGCCGCCGACGTCACCGGCAAGGATGCCAGCGAAGTGGCCACGGCCTACTTCGCCGTCGGGGGCGCGCTGGATCTGTCCTGGTACCTGCAGCAGATCACCGGTCTGGCGGTGGAGAGCAACTGGCAGGCGCTGGCCCGTGAAGCCTTCCGCGATGACCTGGACTGGCAGCAGCGCGCGATCACCGTGTCGGTGTTGCAGATGGCCGACGGCCCGCAGGAGATCGAGGCGCGCCTGGCGCTGTGGCTGGAGCAGCATCAACGCCTGGTGGATCGCTGGAAGGCGATGCTCACCGAGCTGCGTGCCGCTACCGGCAGCGACTACGCCATGTACGCCGTGGCCAACCGCGAGCTGATGGATCTGGCGCAAAGCGCCTGACCTGATCTGAAGCAATCACCGGGCCCCGCACATGCGGGGCCCGGTCGTTTCAGCCTTCAGAAGTGGTATTTGACCAGTGCCTGTACGGCCGTCTGGTCGAAACCGTCGGTGGAGCCATCCACCGGAATAACCCCGTACTTGTTGTGCCACAGGTTCAGCTCGGTACCGACGTACAGTCGCCGCCCTTCGCCGAACAGCGCCTTGCCGGCGTCCCACTTGATCTGGATGGACGAGCCCAGCGAAGTCTGGGTGCCGGCCTCGCGGGAGGGGGCGCGCCAATCGACGAAGCCGTCGATGACGAAGTCCTGGCGACCGATGCTCAGCGGGTAGGCAGCAGTGAGGGTGAGTTGGGTGGCGTAGCCGTTGCGATCACGCTCATTGAAGAACACATGGTTGTTGATCTTCACCCGATAGAGGTTGCTCTTGAAGTAGGTGAAACCGGGGATGTCCCAGTCCAGACCGAGGCCGTAGAGGTAGTTCTCCGGGCCAGGCCCGCCGGTGCCTTTCTCGTAGGTGAAGGCGGCGAAGACATCCTTGATCGGCCCGGCAGCGAGTTGGCGTCCGCTGAGCCAGCTGAGGCTCAGGCGGGGGGAAAACTCCATGTAGTAGAAGGCGTCCTTCTCGTGCTGGCGGAAGTTGCCGTTGTCGAAATTGCCGCGCGATTGCAGGTTGTCGGCTCGTACATAGTCGAGGAAGTAGAAGAGGTCGCCCCAGGCCCAGCCGCTGGCGTGCTCGAAGGTGAAGGTGGTCTGGGTTCGTTGCTCCTCGGCGTTGAAATTCATCCGCTGGAAGTTTTCGCCATAGAGGTAGGAAAGGCTGTTGTCCTGCCAGAGCAGCAGGTCGCCGGCGTGTGCGGTATGGGCCAGGCACAGGGCGGCAGCGAGGCCGATCGCACGGGGCAGAGGCTTGAGCTTCATGGGTTTTCCTTGTTTTCGAGGTGCAGGCAGGCACCTCCCGGCAGGTACTGCCGGGAGGGGTAAAGGTGTGGGCGTCAGAGGCTGCGAGTCAGCGGCTTCAGCTCAGCGGCGGCATCGTCGTGGCGTTGCAGGACGGTGTGCAGGTGCGCTTCGGGCTCGTAGGCGCTTTCCTGTTCGCAGGGCTGCGGATCGTCTGGCAGGAACAGGTTGAGGGCGATGGCACTGAAGGCGCCGATGGTGATGGGCGAGCCGAAGATGTTCTTCAGCACGTCGGGCATCTGCGACAGCACCTCCGGCACACCGGCGACGCCCAGCCCGAGGCCTAGGGAGATGGCGACGATCAGCACGTTGCGGCGGTGCAGGCCGGCTTCGCTGAGAATCTTGATGCCGGCCACGGCGACGGTGCCGAACATGATCAGGGTGGCACCGCCGAGTACGGGCTTGGGCATCAGTTGCAGCACGGCGCCGACCACCGGGAACAGGCCGAGCAGTACAAGAATCGCGGCGATGTAGAAGGCCACGTGTCGGCTGGCCACGCCGGTGAGCTGGATCACCCCGTTGTTCTGGCTGAAGGTGGTCATCGGCAGGCTGTTGAACAGCGCGGCGACTGCCGAGTTGCAACCGTCAGCCAGCACCCCGGACTTGATCCGGCGCATGTACAGCGGGCCTTTCACCGGCTGTTTGGAAATGATCGAGTTGGCGGTCAGGTCACCGGCGGTTTCCAACGGGGTGATCAGAAAGATCACGGCGATGGGCACGAAGGCGATCCAGTCGAAACCGAAGCCGTATTTGAACGGCTGCGGCACGCTGAGCAGCGGCACGTCGGCCATGTTGGCGAAGTCCACCTGGCCGGTGAACCAGGCGACGGCAAAGCCGAGGGTCAGACCGATGATCACCGCCGACAGACGCAGCACCTGCGACGAGGCGCGGTTGAGCACGACGATGGTGCCCAGCACCAGGCCGCCCAGGGCCAGGTGGTGCAGTGCGCCAAGATCCGCCGCGCCGTAGCCGCCAGCGAGGTCGGTCATGCCGACCTTGATCAGCGACAGGCCCATCAGGCAGATGATGGTGCCGGTGACCACCGGGGTGATGACCGTGCGCAGGCGGTTGATGAACTGGCTGAAGGCGATCTCGACGAAGGCAGCGCAGAAGCAGATGCCGAACAGCGTGGCGAGGATTTCCTCCTCGCTGGCGCCGCGTCCCTTGACGATGAAACCGGCGCTCAGCACCACGCTGAGAAAGCCGAAGCTGGTGCCTTGCAGGCACAACAGGCCGGAGCCGATCGGGCCGATGCGTTTGGCCTGGACGAAGGTGCCCAGGCCGGAGACGAACAGCGCCATGCTCACCAGGTAGGGCACGTGGGCGCCCAGGCCCAGCGCGCTGCCGACGATCAGGGTCGGGGTGATGATGCCGACGAAGCTGGCCAGCACATGCTGCAGTGCGGCGAACAGCGCGGGCGCGAAGGCGGGAGTGTCGTCGAGCTGATAGATCAGATCGCTGTTACCGGTGGGCGCAGCGGGAGTGTTGCGATCAGGAGTCATGTCGTAGCCTGCCAGTTGTTTTTATACGGTCATGGGCTTGCACGAGGGTTCACGGCACCTCTGGCCTGATCGAGAGTAAAGTTGTCCAATCGGTCAGGATGTGCCGACTATAACAAGATGTGCGCGAAGGTAAATACAGTTTTTGTTTGGATTGTGTACAAAAAGTAAGCCGCCGGTCAGTTCACACTGCCGGCGGCTTTTGACGATTCCACTGCACCGTCGATGACGGTGCGGATGATCAGTTGAGCTGGGCGCCTGCGGCGATCCAGCGGCCGATCAGGTCACGCTCGTCCTGGGTCATCTGCGTGATATTGCCAAGAGGCATGATCTGCGCAGCCACCGCTTGAGCCTGGATCTTCGCCGCCTGCGCCTTCATCTGCTCTGGCGTGTCGAGCATGAAGCCGGCCGGCGCGGCGCTGAACATCGGGCTGGTCGGGTTGGCCGAGTGGCACACGGTGCAGCGCTCATGGATGACCTGCTCGACCCGGGCGAAGCCGGCGTCAGCGGCTGACGCAGTGGCTGCCGGGGCGGAGGGCTGTTCACTCGATGCTGCGCTGGGGGCTTGCTCGATCTTGGCTGCGTTTGCCGCAGTCGGCTGCTCGGCCTGAACCTGCGCTGCGGTGACCGGAGCACGCTGTACCGGGGCCGTGACGTAGGCCAGGCAGAGCATGCCAAGGGCGGCGGCCGGCAGCGTCCAGGCGAAGCGCTGGCTGGCGTGGCGGGTGTTGAAGTAGTGGCGCACCAGCACTGCCAATACGGCGATGCCGGCGAGGATCAGCCAGTTGTACTGGCTGCCGTAGGTGCTCGGGAAGTGGTTGCTGATCATGATGAACAGCACCGGCAGGGTGAAGTAGTTGTTGTGCCGCGAACGCAGCAGACCCTTGGCAGGCAGCAGCGGGTCGGGCGTGGTGTTGGTTTCGATGGCCTTAACCAGGGCACGCTGTGCCGGCATGATGGTGAAGAACACGTTGCCGACCATGATGGTGCCGATGATGGCGCCAACGTGAATGTAAGCGGCGCGACCGCTGAAGATATGGCTGAAGCCGTAGGCGGCGGCGATGATCAGCACGAACAGCACGGCGCCGAGCAGGGCCGGGTGCTTGCCCAGTGGCGAGTCGCAGAGAACGTGATAGATCAGGTAGCTGACGGCCATGGAGCCGAGGCCGATGGCGATGGCAGCGGCTGGCGCCAGATCGACACCCGGTTTGACCAGGTACAGGCTGGGGTTGAGGTAATACACCACCAGCAGCAGGGCGACGCCCGACAGCCAGGTGAAGTAGGCCTCCCATTTGAACCAGTGCAGGTTCTCCGGCATTTTTGGCGGCGCCAGCTTGTACTTTTCCAGGTGGTAGATGCCGCCGCCGTGAATCGCCCAGAGGTCGCCCGACAGGCCCTCGCGTGGGTTGCTGCGGTTGAGGTTGTTCTCCAGCCAGACGAAATAGAAGGATGCGCCGATCCAGGCGATGCCGACGATCATGTGGATCCAGCGGATGCCCAGGTTTAGCCATTCGGTGAAGTGTGCTTCCACGATTCGTACCTCTCCCCGGAGTCGGCACCCGGCTCCGGGCTTCTCTTATTGGTGGGGGGCGAGGAGAAGGAGTTCGTCCTCTGCGAAGAAATGCTCATCGCAGTTGTTACCGGAACCACTGCGATCAACCACCAGGAAGTCATCCCGCTTTTCGATCGTCAGCACCGGGTGGTGCCAGACGCCGCGATGGTAATTGACGCCCTGCCTGCCATTGCTGAGGAAGGCACGGACGGACCCTGATACAGGTACATCGCCAAGTGGCGCGACCACGATCAGAAAGGGGTTGCCGAGCAGCGGAATGAAAGCCTGGCTGCCCAGCGGATGGCGTTCCAGCATGCGGATGGTCAGCGGCATCTGCAGCGCCTCGGCGCTGAAGATGCTGATGATGGCCTGATCCTCCGGCTGCGCAGTCTCCACGGTGGCCAGCTTGTGATAGCGGCGGGTGGAGCCGTTGTTGATCATGAAGAAGTCACTGCCCTCGGTTTCGATCACGTCACCGAAAGGGGCGAAGGCTTCTTTGCTCAGGGGCTCGATGGTCAGGCTACGCATGGCTGTTCTACTTGTTCTGTTCGGGGAATGGAGCGGCAACCTTACAGCTGCTGCAGGCGAAAGAGGGCGATCTTGTTGATCTCGGCCAGGGCGGTCTGGAACTCCTGCTCTGGCGTGTTGTGAATACGTTCTTCGAAGGCGGCCAGAATCTGATGGCGATTGCTGCCCTTGACCGCCTTGATGAAGGGGAAGCCGAACTTGGCCTTGTAGGCGTCGTTGAGTTCGGTGAAGCGGGCGAACTCCTCGGCGCTGCATTCGTGAATGCCGGCACCGGATTGTTCGGCGGTGCTGGAGGCGGTCAGCTCGCCGCGCACCGCCGCCTTGCCGGCCAGATCCGGGTGGGCGTTGATCAGCGCCAGCTGTGCCTCATGGCTGGCGGACAGAAGAATGCCGGCCATGCGTTGCTGCAGGCCGTCGATAGCGTCGACGCTTTCGTCCAGGCCGAGGTCGTAGGCTTTCTCGGCCACCCAGGGCGAGTGTTCGTAGATGTCGGCGAAGGCCTCGATGAAGGCCTCGCGGCTGAGCTGGGAAGGCGTCAGGGTCTGGAAACGGCTCATGCACGGTTCTCTCATTCGGTCGCACGGAAGGGATGGGTCGCATGCCAGTGCCGGGCGATGTCGACACGGCGGGCGCACCAGACCTTTTCGTGACCCTGCACGTACTCGAGGAAGCGTGCCAGCGAGGCCAGGCGAGCAGGGCGGCCGAGCAGGCGGCAATGCATGCCGATCGACAGCATCTTTGGTGCGCCGGCTGCACCTTCGGCGTAGAGCACGTCGAAGGCGTCCTTGAGGTACTCGAAGAAGTCATCGCCCTTGTTGAAACCCTGCACCTGGGTAAAGCGCATGTCGTTGGTGTCCAGGGTATAGGGGATCACCAGGTGCGGTTTTTCCGGTGTGCTGGCTGGATCCCAGTAGGGCAGGTCATCGTCGTAGGTGTCGGAGTCGTAGAGGAAGCCGCCTTCCTCACGCACGATGCGCCGGGTGTTCGGGCCGAGGCGGCCGGTGTACCAGCCCAGCGGGCGTTCGCCGGTCAGCTCGGTGAAGATGCGGATGGCCTCGAGCAGGTGCTCGCGCTCGGTGGCCTCGTCGACGTTCTGGTAGTCGATCCAGCGCAGGCCATGGCTGCAGATTTCGTGACCGGCTGCGACCATCTCACGGATCACCTGCGGGTGACGCTGGGCGGCCATGGCCACGGCGAAGATGGTCAGCGGGATATCGTGCTTGCTGAACAGCTTGAGCAGGCGCCAGACGCCGGCGCGGCTGCCGTACTCGTAGAGCGACTCCATGCATAGGTTGCGTTGGCCCTGCAGCGGTTGCGCAGCGACCATCTCGGAGAGAAAGGCCTCGGATTCCTTGTCGCCGTGCAGGATGTTGCGCTCGCCGCCTTCCTCGTAGTTGAGCACGAAGGACAGCGCGATGCGCGCGTCACCCGGCCAGTGCGGATGAGGAGGGTTGGCGCCGTAGCCGATCAGGTCGCGTGGGTAATCAGCGTTCACTGCAGTCTTCCTGTCTGGATCGTGGCGGTCATGGCGCCTCGTTGCTTCAGGCGCGACCGGATGAGTGATTGTATACAAAGTAGTGATCTCTTTGTAAATCGACTTTTCACTGAAAATCCTCTGCCAATCTCAAGCAAGAAACCTGCCCATTCGGTCAGGTGATCCGCTGATAAAAGCCTGATGGCGGGCTTTATACTAAAAACGGAACGTGAAGGGAGGTGCGCTACCGGAAAGCTTGCAAGGATTATTGTGTACAATTTTAGTTGATATTGTTTTATTTACTGCGTGTCGTGCTATCCTGCCGGCACGCCCCCGAGTGCTGATCTGGCTTGCCAGGCACGGCAGCCACGAGGGCCACGCGAACTCAACAGACGAGGTATTCATGGGACGTTTGACCACCCACGTACTGGACGCCGCCCACGGCTGTCCCGGAAGCAATATCGAGGTCGAGCTGTATCGCGTCGATGGCACGCACCTGGAGCTGATCACTCGGGTCAGAACCAATCATGACGGCCGCTGCGACGCGCCGGTGCTGCAAGGTGATGACTACCGTTCCGGCACCTATCAGTTGCACTTCCATGCTGGCGATTATTACCGCGCACGGGGTTTCGCGCTGGCCGAGCCGGCCTTTCTCGACGTGGTGGTACTGCGCTTTGGCATCGACGCCGCGCAGGAGCACTATCACGTGCCGCTGCTGATCTCCCCTTACAGCTACTCCACCTACCGCGGTAGCTGAGCGACGGCGGCGCTGTCCGCCAACGAATGCTTGTTGTCCCCCACGTCCTCTGCCCGCACACGCTGCGGGCTTTTTTATGCGTGCTCCGTTGTGCCCGGATTCCGCCCGAATCGCCCCGGATTGGGGCAGGCGAATGCCCCGGCACCAGGCCGGGGCTGGCGAACTTCAGAGGAAGGCGAACTTGGCGATGAAGATCGCACAGAGTACGTAGAGGCTCAGGGATACCTTCTCGCGCTGGCCGGTCAGCAGCTTGAGCGTGGCGTAGGTGAGAAAGCCCAGGGCGATGCCGTTGGCGATGGAGAAGGTCAGCGGCATCATCACCACGGTGACGATGGCGGGGATGGTGTCGGTGTGATCCTCCCAGTCGATATGCGCCATGCCGCTCATCATCAGCATGGCCACATAGATCAGCGCACCCGCGGTGGCGTAGGCGGGGATCATGCCGGCCAGCGGGGCGAAAAACATCGCTGCGAGAAACAGGATGCCGACGGTGATGGCCGTGAGGCCGGTGCGCCCACCAGCGGCGACGCCCGAGGCACTTTCCACGTAGCTGGTCACCGGCGGGCAGCCGACCACGGCACCGACCACGCTTGAGGTGCTGTCGGCCTTGAGGGCGCGCGACAGATTCTGGATCTTGCCATCCTCGTCCACCAGGCGGGCGCGGTGAGCCACGCCCATCAGCGTGCCGGCGGTATCGAACATGTTCACGAAGAGGAAGGCGAGGATCACGCTGACCATCGCCAGGTTCAGCGCCCCGGCGATGTCCATGGCCATGAAGGTCGGTGCCAGGCTGGGCGGCATCGACACCAGGCCCTGGTACTGCACCAGGCCGAATGCCCAGCCCAGCGCGGTGACGCCGAGCATGCTGAGCAGGATGGCGCCGAACACGTTGCGGTGGCTGAGTACGGCGATCAGCAGAAAGCACACCGCCGCCAGCAGCGCCGAGGGATCGCCGAACGATCCCAGGGTCAGCAGGGTCGCCGGGCTGTCGACGACGATGCCGGCGGTTTTCAGGCCGATGAGGCCGAGGAACAGGCCGACCCCGGCACCCATGGCGAAACGCAGGCTCATGGGGATGCTGTTGAGCAGCCATTCGCGGATCTTCGACAGGCTCATGATCATGAACAGCACGCCGGAGATGAACACTGCGCCCAGCGCCACTTGCCAGCTGTAACCCATTTCGCCGACCACCGTGTAGGTGAAGAAGGCGTTCAGGCCCATGCCAGGTGCCAGGCCCACCGGCCAGTTGGCATACAGCCCCATGAGAAAGCAGCCCAGCGCGGCGCCGATGCAGGTCGCGACGAAGGCCGCGCCGTGGTCGACACCCGCCGTGGCCATAATGTTGGGATTGACGAAGATGATGTAAGCCATGGTTACGAAGGTGGTCAGGCCGGCCAGCAGTTCGGTTCTGATGCTGGTGCCGTGCTCGGTGAGCTTGAAGAAGCGGTCGAGCAGGCCGGTGGGGGCCTTATCCGGGATAGGTGTCGCGTGTCGTTGTTGTTTGACGCTTTCCACAGCAGGTACTCCTCATCTCTCTTGTTGTGTACCGCCGGACATGGCCCCGATCTCGACGAGGCTGGCGGTGTGCGAGGGCTGTTCGGGTAATTTGTTGACCTAAAGGTCAACAAATTACCCGCTGTGATTATGAGGTTGTATACAAAAAATGCAATTAATGTTTTGGTCGTTGTCGCTGCTGCAACAATCGCCATCCAGAGAAGTATTCGAGCCGTCGTGTTTATCTGGACTCTTGATTAATTCTTTATCAATCAACTGGTTGAGTGGATTTTAGAGTCTCTCGCTTGGCTGAGCGCGCATGAAGAGGGCGCAAGCACGCCTGCCGAATCCGGCAAAAGGCACTGAGAAATGCCCGACATATGCTCAAAGAGTTGGTCGGCCTCTGGAACTGGTTGCCGTAGGCGCCAGCGGGTCAGACATGAGCCTGTAGATGTTGGGGTTGTATGACTTGTGTACAATCAACCCCATCTTTTTTCGGAAATGTGCATGCCAGGCGTGTCACTCACCCGATAGAACACAGTAGAGTCGCCTTATCGCCGCCTCTCATTCATGCGAGCCAGAATGAACGATCAATTGCAGCCCCTCAAGAAGCAGCCACGCGCGGGCAAGACCAGCCGCAGTGGGACTCAGGACGACGTCGTATATGCCCATATCTTCGATGCCATTCTCGAGCAGCGTCTGGCGCCGGGCACCAAGCTGAGCGAAGAGGCGCTGGGTGAGATTTTCGGCGTCAGCCGCACCATCATCCGTCGCGCCCTGTCGCGCCTGGCCCATGAGGGCGTGGTGCTGCTGCGGCCCAATCGCGGCGCAGTGGTAGCCAGCCCGAGCGTTGAGGAAGCCCGGCAGATCTTCTACGCACGCCGCCTGGTCGAGCGCGCCATCACCGAGTTGGCCGTCGAGCACGCCACCGCCGAGCAACTGGCTGAGTTGCGGCAGATGGTCAAGGACGAGCAGGACAGTTTCTCCCGGGGTGATCGTGGTGCGGGCATCCGCCTGTCCGGCGAGTTCCACCTGAAGCTGGCCGAGGCCGCACGCAATGCGCCGCTGGTGAGCTTCCAGCGCAGCCTGGTATCACAGACCTCGCTGATCATCGCCCAGTACGAAAGCGGCAGCCGCTCGCACTGCTCCTATGACGAACACAATCAGTTGATCGACGCCATCGAGGCGCGCGATGCGGCCAAAGCGGTGGAGCTGATGATGCACCACATGGATCACATCGACAGCAAGCTCAACCTCGACGAGGACAGCGCCTCGGACGATCTGCACGCGGTGTTCTCGCACCTGCTGCAGACCAGGAAGAAGCCCGGCCGCAACGGCGCCAATCGCTGACAGTCTGCGTGGCACAGGAAAGCCCCGCTGCTCGCGCAGCGGGGTTTTTTCGTTGTGGAGACGATGTGGCTGAGGCAGGGCGCGTTTGTGTAGGAGCGGCTTCAGCCGCGAAGCTTTCAAGCATGCTTACAGCCTGATCGCGGACAAATCCGCTCCTACGAGGGCGCGCCGATCATTGGCTTCAGTCACGCTGATGCACCGATACCCCGGCGGCGAAGGTTTCTTTCACGGCGCGGTCATCGCCGAGCATGGTCAGGGCGAACAGCTTTTCATCCAGGCTGCGTGCCTGCTGCATGCGGTAGCTCATCAATGGCGTGGCGTTGTAATCGAGCACCAGGAAGTCGGCGTCCTTGCCGGGCAGGAAGTTGCCCAGCTTGTCGTCCAGGTACAGGGCGTGGGCACCGCCAAGGGTGGCCAGGTACAGCGACTTGAACGGATCGAGCTTCTTGCCCTGCAATTGCATCACCTTGTAGGCCTCGTTCAGCGATTGCAGTTGGCTGAAGCTGGTGCCGGCGCCGACATCGGTGCCCAGGCCGACGCGCACGCCGTGCTGTTCCAGCTTGTTCAGGTCGAACAGGCCGCTGCCCAGGAACAGGTTGGAGGTGGGGCAGAAGGCGACCGCCGAGCCGGTCTCGGCCAGGCGCGCGCATTCCTCGTCGCACAGGTGCACACCATGGGCGAAGACCGCGCGCGGGCCGATCAGCTTGTGGTGGTCGTAGACGTCCAGATAGCCCTTGCGTGTCGGGAACAGTTCCTGAACCCAGGCGACCTCGGCCTTGTTCTCCGAGATGTGGGTGTGCATGTACAGATCCGGATATTCGCCGAACAGCTTGCCGGCCAGCTCCAGTTGCTCCGGTGTGCTGGTGGGGGCGAAGCGCGGGGTGACGGCGTAGTGCAGACGACCCTTGCCATGCCAGCGCTCGATCAGCGCCTTGCTCTGCGCATAGCCGGATTCGGCGGTGTCGGTGAGGTAATCCGGAGCGTTGCGATCCATCAGCACCTTGCCGGCGATCATGCGCAGGTTGAGCTTGTCGGCCTGCTCGAAGAAGGCGTCCACCGACTGCGGATGCACGCTGCCAAACACCAGGGCGGTGGTGGTGCCGTTGCGTAGCAGCTCCTTGAGAAAGATCGCCGCCACGTCGCTGGCGTGCGCCTTGTCTTCGAACTGTTTTTCGGTGGGGAAGGTGTAGGTGTTGAGCCAGTCCAGCAGTTGCTCGCCGTAGGAGGCGATCATGCCGGTCTGCGGGTAGTGGATATGGGTGTCGATGAAACCGGGCGTGATCAGCGCGTCAGGGTAGTGCTGGACGTCGATGCCAGTGAGCTTCGGCAGCAGATCGCTGGCAGCGCCAACCTGGGCGACCTTGCCGTTCTCGATCAGCAGGATGCCGTCCTCGAAATACTGATAGGACTGCTCGACGCCAACCACGGCCGGGTCGGCGAGGCTGTGCAGGATGGCGGCGCGGTAGGCTTGGCGGGTGTTGCTCATGGTTCGAATCTCATGCGTGTAATGCGCTTTGCGCAGCGAAAAGGGGGATCAGGAGCGGCGTGAGGCCGGCAGCAGCCTGGCAACGCTGGACTCGCCTGTCTTCACGTCCTGGCCGGCTCTTTTTTCACCAAGCAGGGCGTTGTAGGTGGCGATCACTTCGCCGGCGATGGACACGGCGATTTCCACCGGCAGCTTGCCTTTTACCTCGGCCAGGCCCATCGGGCAGCGCATGCGAGCCATCAGCGTATCCGCGAAGCCGCGCTCGCGCAGGCGGTGCTCGAACTTGACGCGTTTGGTCTTCGAGCCGATCAGGCCGTAGTAGGCGAAGTCGCCGCGTTTGAGGATCGCTGCGGTCAGCTCCAGATCGAGCTGGTGATTATGAGTCATGACGATGTAGTAACTGCCGGGCGGCATGTTATCCACTTCATCGACCACTTCGTCATTGACGATCTTCACCACGCCAGCGGGGATGTGTTCGGGGAATTCGTTCTCCCGTGAGTCGATCCAGCGCACCTTGCACGGCAGGCTGGCGAGCAGCGGTACCAGCGCGCGGCCGACGTGGCCGGCGCCGAACACGGCGATCTGCGCCTGTGGCTGACCCATGGGCTCGAACAGCAGCACGGTGGCGCCGCCGCAACATTGGCCCAGGCTGGCGCCCAGGGAGAAACGCTCCAGGCGCGTGTCCTGGCTGCGGCTGGCGAGCATCTCGCGGGCCAGCTCCATGGCCTTGTATTCCAGATGACCGCCGCCGATGGTCTCGAAGATGCGCTCGGCGGTGACCACCATCTTCGAGCCGGCATTGCGCGGTGTCGAGCCACGTTCCTCGATGATGGTCACCAGCACGCAGGCTTCGCCTTGTTGCTGCAGGTCGGCGAGGGCGCTGATCCAGCTCATTTGCTCAGTCTCCAGGAGGGTGTGGTCTGTCCCGGGCGCGGCAGGCGCCAGTTGCTCGGCGAAGGATCGAGAATCGGCTCCGGCGCCGGGCGAGCGGGTGGATTATTCGGTTCGGTGTGTTTTGTCATTGTTCTACACCCATTCATCATTGGTTCGCTGTCTGTGGGAGGCGCTTTCGGCTCGGGCATCCTGCTTCGCCCTACCTCCTGCATCCCTGCAGTCGCAGCGGCGACAGTCGCGGCTGAAGCCCCTCCCACGGAGCCCAGAAGGTGGATCTGGCACAGGACGTAGGGTGGGCCGGGCGGCGCTCCGCTTTAGCCCACCAATACACGCCATTGAAGTTGGTGGGCTGAAGCCCACCCTACGCTCTGAAGCCCACCCTACGTTCGTTGTTGCAACTTGCGCATCTGCTCCACACCCCAGAGCACGCGCTCAGGCGTGGCGGGGGCGTCGATCTGCGGCTGTACCTTGTAGTCGGCCAGGCTGGCCACGGCGTCCTTCAGGGCACACCAGGCGGCGATGCCGAGCATGAACGGTGGCTCGCCCACGGCCTTGGAGTGATACACGGTGTCTTCCGGGTTCTTGCGGTTCTCCACCAGCTTCACGCGCAGGTCGATGGGCATGTCGGCGATGGCCGGAATCTTGTAGCTGGCCGGGCCATTGGTCATCAATTTGCCCTTGGCGTTCCACACCAGTTCCTCGGTGGTCAGCCAGCCCATGCCCTGGACGAAGGCACCTTCGACCTGGCCGATGTCGATCGCCGGGTTCAGCGAGTCACCGACGTCATGCAGGATGTCGCCACGCAGCATGCGGTATTCGCCGGTCAGGGTGTCCACCAGCACTTCCACGCAGGCCACGCCGTAGGCGTAGTAGTAGAAGGGGCGGCCAGCCGCCTTGTCGCGGTCGTAATAAATCTTCGGAGTGCGGTAGAAACCGGTCGAGGACAGCGAGACCTGGCCGACGTAGGCCTTCTGGATCATCTCCTCGAAGGACAGGAAGTGGTCGCGTACGCGCACCTGGCTGCCTTTGAACTCCACGTCTTCCGGGGTGACCTTGTATTCGCGCACGAGGAAATCCACCAGGCGCTGCTTGATGGTTTCGGCCGCGTTCTTCGCCGCCATGCCGTTGAGGTCGGTGCCGCTGCTGGCAGCGGTCGGCGAGGTGTTGGGCACCTTGTCGGTGTTGGTGGCGGTGATCTGGATGCGCGCGATGTCGACCTGGAACACCTCGGCGACGATCTGCGCGACCTTGGTGTTGAGACCCTGGCCCATCTCGGTGCCACCGTGGTTCAGGTGGATCGAGCCGTCGGTGTAGATGTGGATCAGCGCGCCGGCCTGGTTGAGGAAACTGGAGGTGAAGCTGATGCCAAATTTTACCGGGGTCATGGCCAGGCCTTTCTTCAGCACCGGGCTCTTGGCGTTGAAGGCGCGGATGTCTTCACGGCGCTTGGCGTAGTCGCTGCTTTGCTCCAGCTCGGTCGTCATCTCGTGGATGACGTTGTGCTCGACGGTCTGGTGGTAGTGGGTAACGTTGCGCTCGGTCTTGCCGTAGTAGTTGAGCTTGCGCACCTCCAGCGGATCCTTGCCCAGGTGGCGGGCGATGGCATCCATCACTTCCTCGATGGCGACCATGCCTTGCGGCCCGCCGAAGCCGCGGTAGGCGGTGTTCGACGCGGTGTTGGTCTTGCAACGATGACCGTTGATGGTGGCGTTGCCGAGGAAGTAGGCGTTGTCCGAATGGAACATGGCGCGGTCGACGATGGCGCCGGACAGATCCGGTGAGTAGCCGCAGTTGCCGGCCAGATCCATCTCGATGCCCTGCAGCAGGCCGTCGTCATCGAAGCCCACGTCGTACTCGACGTAAAAGGGGTGGCGCTTGCCGGTCATGCTCATGTCTTCCATGCGCGGCAGGCGCATCTTGGTCGGGCGACCGGTGAGGTGGGCGATCACCGCGCATAGGCAGGCCGGGCCGGCGGCCTGAGTTTCCTTGCCGCCGAAGCCGCCGCCCATACGGCGCATGTCGATGACGATCTTGTTCATCGGTACGCCGAGCACTTCGGCGACCAGCTTCTGTACCTCGGTGGGGTTTTGCGTCGAGGTGTAGACCAGCATGCCGCCGTCTTCGCTGGGCATCACCGAGGAAATCTGGGTTTCCAGATAGAAGTGCTCCTGGCCACCGATATGCAGGGTGCCCTGCAGACGATGCTTGGCTCCGGCTAGCTTGCTGGCCGAGTCGCCGATGCGGTGAGTGTGGCTGGCGAGCACGAAATGCTTCTTGCGCAAGGCCTCGACCACGTCGAGCACCGGCTCCAGATCCTCGTACTCGATGATCGCCGCCATGGCTGCCTTGCGCGCGGTTTCCAGGTTGTCGGCGGCCACCGCCAGCACCACCTGGCCCACGTATTCGACCTTGCCATCGGCCAGCAGCGGATCGCCGGCGACCACCGGGCCGATATCCAGTTGGCCGGGGACGTCATCCTTGGTGATGGCAATGGCCACACCCGGAAATGCGTAGCAGGGGCCGGTGTCGATGCGCAGGATGCGCGCATGGGCGCGGTCGGACTGGCGCGCATAGACGTGCAGCTGGTTGGGGAATTCCAGGCGGTCGTCGACATAGATCGCCTCGCCGGACACGTGCTTGTCTGCGCTCTCGTGCTTGATGCTCTTGCCGACGCCGCTGGTCATGCCGGCGCGGAACAGGTCGGCCAGCGCTTCCTGGGATTTGTGCTGAATGTGATTGGACATGGTTCTATCCCCAACTCTTATGCGTAGGCAGTGACCCGGGTTTCGACCTCGGGCGATTGCTGTTCCAGGAAGAACTTGCGCAGCAGGTTCTGGGCGGTGAGCAGGCGGTATTCCTTGCTGGCGCGGAAATCCGATAGCGGGGTGAAGTCTTCAGCCAGGGCTTCACAGGCGCGTTCGATCGCATCCAGGTTCCAGGCCGAGCCGACCAGCGCCGCTTCGCAGGCACTGGCGCGTTTGGGGATGGCGGCCATGCCGCCGAAGGCGATGCACGCATCTCGCACCACGCCGCCTTCGATGCTCAGGTTGAACGCCGCGCAGACGGCGGAGATGTCGTCGTCCAGGCGCTTGGACACCTTGTAGGCGCGGAATGCCTGATTGGCCTTGGCGCGCGGCACGATGATCTTCTCGATGAATTCGGCGTCCTGGCGTGCGGTTACCTTGTAGTCGAGGAAGTAGTCCTGCAGCGGCAGCACGCGCAGGGTGTTGCCCTGACGCAGGGCGATCTGCGCACCGAGAGCGATCAGCAGCGGCGGGGCGTCGCCTATGGGCGAGGCATTGCCGATATTGCCGCCCAGGGTGCCCTGGTTGCGGATCTGCAGGGAGGCGAAGCGATGCAGCAGTTCGCCGAAGTCCGGGTATTCGCTGGCCAGCGCTTCGTAGCAGTCGGATAACGCCGCGGCCGCGCCGATCTCGATGGCACTGTCGGTCACTTCGATGCGCTTCATGTCTTCGATGTGGCCGACGTAGATCATCACCGGCAGTTCACGGTGGAACTGGGTGACTTCCAGGGCCAGGTCGGTGCCGCCGGCGAGCAGGCGCGCGTCCGGATTGGCCGCGTAGAGTTCGGCCAGGTCGGCCACGGTCAGCGGCACCAGGCAGCGCTTGTCGCCGCTGTTGAGTTCGGCGGTTTCACGTGGGGCGATGGCCTTGAGTCGGGCGATGGTTTCGCTTTCGAAGGCATCGAACTGATCCGGCTGCTTCTGGCAGCAGGCCTGCTCGGCGGCATCGATGATCGGGCGGTAGCCGGTGCAGCGGCACAGGTTGCCGGCCAGCGCCTCCATGGTTTGGCCCTTGTCGTAGCCGTTGCAATTCTTCTGCAGGGCGAACAGCGACATGATGAAACCTGGGGTGCAGAAGCCGCACTGCGAGCCATGGCAGTCGACCATCGCCTGCTGCACGCTGTGCAGCTTGCCCTGGTGCTTGAGGTCTTCGACGGTGATCAGTTGCTTGCCATGCAGGCTGGAGACGAAGGTCAGGCAGGAGTTGAGGGTGCGATAGCGCACGCGCTCGCCAATCAGCTCGCCCACCACCACGGTGCAGGCACCGCAGTCGCCGGAGGCGCAGCCTTCCTTGGTTCCGGTTTTGCCGACGTGTTCACGCAAGTAGTTGAGCACGGTGACGTTGGGATCCAGGACATGCTCGGTACGCAGCTCCCGGTTGAGTAAAAACTGGATCAAGGACGACCTCCAGGCACTTTATTGTTATGAATCGGTTGGCTGGCCAGGAATTGCACGCATCGTCGGGCCCTGGCGCGGGCTGCCATGGCGGCAATCTAGAATTTTCTGACTTTTGGGTCAACAAATATTTGACCTGCTGGTCAGTTCCTCTCGATGGGGGAAGGTACGGGCCAGATCGTTCGGATTCACCCGCTCAGCCTAGCGGCTTTCGTGCCACCAGGCGCTCTGGCCGGGGTGTTCCGCCCGCACATGACAAAACCCCGGGAGCTTGCGCTGCCGGGGTGGCGGGTTGGAGACGCTCAGGAGTGAGTCAGCTGTGAGTCGCTCAGTTGATGTTCTTCACCGGCGTAGTAGGCGCGCACCCGGGGATCCATCACGGCGCGCCACAGCGGCGGGAAGAGGGCGAGCACGATCATCCCGGCATAGCCATTGGGCAACTGCGGGCTGTCGTCGAAATGGCGCAGTACCTGGTAGCGGCGCTTGGCGTAGGCATGGTGATCGGAGTGGCGCTGCAGGTGGAAGAGAAACAGGTTGGTCAGCAGGAAATTGCTGTTCCACGAATGATGCGGATTGGTGCGTTCGTAGCGGCCGTTGTCCAGTTTGCGCCGATGCAGGCCGTAATGCTCGACGTAGTTGACGATCTCCAGCAGGGTGAAGGCCATCAGCGCCTGACCCAGGAAGAACAGCGCACCGAGCGCGCCGAAGGCGAGGGTGAAACCCAGCAGCATGAGCGCACTGATGGCGTACCACCAGATCAGCTCATTGCGCCAGTGCAGGGCCGGCAGGTCGCGCCGCTTGAGGCGCTCTGCCTCCAGCTTCCAGGCATTGAGAAAATTGTGCTTGTAGGCGTGCGGCAGGAAGGCATATAGGCTCTGACCGAAGCGCGACGAGGAGGCGTCCTCCGGTGTCGAGACATGCACATGGTGGCCGCGCACATGCTCGACCTTGAAGCCGGCATAGCACACCGACGCCAGCAGCAGGCCGCCGGCGTTCTGCTCCAGTCGCGAGTCCTTGTGCACCAGTTCGTGCGAGACGGTAATACCGATGGCGCCCATCACCGTACCCACCGATAGCACCCAGCCGAGTTGGCCGACCCAGCTCCAGCCTTCATAACTGACGAATACCCAGCCGCTCCAGGCCAGCATCGCCAGCAGCAGTGGCACGGTTGCCAGGCTCAGCAGGCGGTAGTAACCCTGGGCTTCGAGGGCGGGAACCTCCTCGCGTTCGTCCGGGTTGGCCGGGTCGCGACCGACGACGAAATCCAGCAGGGGGATGACGCCGAAGACCACGCTGATCACCAGCCAGGCCCAGGCATCGGCATGGGCGCTGCCCTGCGACCAGTAGTGGCTGAGTGGGATGCCGAGTACGGGAATCAACCAGATCCAGTAACCGACCTTTTTCAGGGCGATCATCCAATGCGAGGGCAGGCGTTCGAACATGGTGGGCTCCGTGGCGTCGAGCTGATCTATGTCAGATTGTCAGACAAGAATGGCGCCGATCGGGGTGCGTGCCGCCCGACCTTTAGGACGGAAAGCCCCCCGTGACGGCGCTTGGCCCGGTAACACCCTGTGTTACACTCGCCGCCAGTTTTTTCCGCTCCTGCCCAGCCGTGGCGGGGCTCCCAGACTCGACCGCCTGCCCCTGGATCGACGCAAATAAGGAATGTCATGACGTTCAAGGCCCCGGACAGCCTCGCCGAGCAAATTGCCCATTACCTGGCCGAACGCATCATTCGCGGTGAGCTCAAGGAACGTGAGCGCATCCAGGAGCAAAAAGTTACCCAGGCGCTCAATGTCAGCCGTGGTTCGGTGCGTGAGGCGTTGCTGATCCTCGAGCGCCGCCACCTGATCGTGATCCTGCCGCGTCGCGGCGCTCAGGTCAGCGAATTGACCCCGCATCACGTCACCAGCCTCTACGCGCTGAGCATCGAGCTGTACATCATGCTGGCGCGTGCAGTGATCGAGCGCTGGCAGGTGGATGCGGATCTGGCGCCTTTCATCGACATTCAGCAGCGCCTGCTGGAAAACCTGCAGCGCGGCGATATCGGCGCCTTCGTCGAGAGCAGCTTCGACGTGATGCGTGCCGCTTTTCCGTTCGCCGACAACCCCTATCTGCAGGAAACCCTGGAGAACCTGTTGCCGGCCATCAGCCGCACCTACCACCTGGCGCTGGAGCGGCGTAAAGGCGAGATGGGTCAGTTCATCGGCACCTTCGCCAGCCTGCTGCAGGCGATCATCGCCCGTGATCATGCGCGCGCCCGCCAGGTTCTGGAGGCCTACGGCCAGCACAACTGCCAGCTGGTGCTGGCGACTTTGGCCGAGCGGTAAGCCCAGATGCGCCTGAAGAGCATCAAACTGGCCGGTTTCAAGTCCTTCGTCGACCCGACGACGGTGAGCTTCCCCAGCAACATGGCGGCGGTGGTCGGGCCCAACGGTTGCGGCAAGTCCAACATCATCGATGCCGTGCGCTGGGTGATGGGCGAAAGCTCGGCGAAGAACCTCCGTGGCGAGTCGATGACCGACGTCATCTTCAACGGCTCCAACACGCGCAAGCCGGTGACCCAGGCCTCCATCGAGCTGATCTTCGACAACAGTGACAACTCGCTGGTGGGCGAATACGCCGCCTTTGCCGAGATTTCCATTCGCCGCCGGGTGACCCGCGACGGGCAGAACACCTACTTCCTCAACGGCACCAAATGCCGCCGCCGCGACATTACCGACATCTTCCTCGGCACCGGCCTGGGCCCGCGCAGCTACTCGATCATCGAACAGGGCATGATCAGCAAGCTGATCGAGGCCAAGCCCGAGGAGCTGCGCAACTTCATCGAAGAGGCCGCCGGCATCTCCAAGTACAAGGAGCGCCGCCGCGAGACCGAGAACCGCATCCGCCGCACCCAGGAAAACCTGGCACGTCTGACCGACCTGCGCGAAGAGCTGGAGCGCCAGCTCGAACGCCTGCACCGCCAGGCACAGGCCGCGGAGAAGTACCAGGAATACAAGGCCGAGGAGCGTCAGCTCAAGGCGCAACTGCTGGCCCTGCGCTGGCAGACGCTGAACCAGCAGGTCGGCAGCCGCGAGCAGGTGATCGGCGATCAGGAAGTCGCCTTCGAGGCGCTGGTGGCCGAGCAGCGCAGTGCCGATGCCAGCATCGAGCGCCTGCGCGACGGCCATCACGAATTGTCGGAACGCTTCAATCTGGTTCAGGGCCGTTTCTACTCGGTGGGCGGCGATATCGCCCGCGTTGAGCAGAGCATCCAGCACGGCCAGCAGCGCCTGCGCCAATTGCAGGACGATTTGCGCGAAGCGGAAAAGGCGCGCCTGGAAACCGAATCGCACCTGGGGCACGACCGAACCTTGCTGGCCACCCTGGGCGAAGAGCTTGAAATGCTCCTGCCCGAGCAGGAGATGACTGCGGCTGCCGCCGAAGAATCCGCTGCCAGCCTGGAAGAGGCCGAAGCCGCCATGCACGGCTGGCAGGAACAGTGGGACGGCTTCAACCAGCGCAGCGCCGAACCGCGCCGCCAGGCCGAGGTGCAGCAATCGCGCATCGCCCAGCTGGAACAGAGCCTCGAGCGCCTGGCCGAACGCCAGCGCCGCCTCAACGAAGAATTGCAGCAACTGGCGGCCGATCCCGAAGACGCCGCCATTCTCGAATTGAACGAACAGCTCGCTGCCGGTGAGTTGGAGCATGAAGCGCTGCAACTGGCCGAAGAACAGCAGGCCGAGCGCCTACAGCAACTGCGCGAGGAATTGCAGCAGGCTGGCCAGGCCCAGCAGCAGGCGCAAGGCGAGCTGCAACGCCTGAACGGCCGGTTGGCTTCGCTGGAGGCGCTGCAGCAGGCGGCGCTCGACCCGGGGCAGGGCGCCGGCGAGTGGTTGCGCGAGCAGAACCTGCAACAGCGCCCGCGCCTGGCCGAAGGGCTTCGCGTCGAGTCCGGCTGGGAGCTGGCAGTGGAAACCGTGCTCGGTGCCGACCTGCAGGCCGTGCTGCTGGATGATTTCGCCGGCCTGGATTTCTCTGCGCTGGAGCAGGGCGAGCTGCGCCTGGCCAATCCCGGCAAAGGCGGTACGCGCCGTGCCGGCAGCCTGCTGGACAAGGTCGAGTCAAGCCACGACTTGTCGCCCTGGCTGGCCGGCGTGCGCCCGGTGGAGTCGCTGGAACAGGCGCTGGCCGCCCGTGGGCAACTGACCGAAGGCGAAAGCCTGATCAGCCGCGACGGCTACTGGGTCGGTCGACACTTCCTGCGCGTGCGTCGTGCTGCCGAAGCCGACAGTGGCGTGCTGGCGCGCGGCCAGGAGCTGGAGCGTCTGCAACTGGAGCGTGAGGAGCGCGAAGCGGCCCTGGCGCAACTGGATGAGCGTCTGCTGGGGCTGCGTGACGAACAACGTCTTCAGGAAGAGCAGCGTGAGCAACAGCGTCGCCAAGGCCAGGAGCTGGCGCGGCAACTGAGTGAGTTGAAGGCAAAGCTGTCCGCCAGCCAGGCCAAGGCCGAGCAGTTGGGCCTGCGCCGTCGTCGCCTGCAGGACGAATTGCAGGAAGCGGCCGAACAACGCGAGATCGAGCAGGAACAACTGGGCGAGTCACGTCTGCAACTGCAGGACGCGTTGGATGCCATGGCGCTGGATAACGAGCAGCGTGAAAGCCTGCTGGCCAGCCGTGACAGCCTGCGCGAGCGTCTTGATCGGGTGCGCCAGGAGGCACGTCAGCACAAGGATCACGCCCATCAGTTGGCAGTGCGTGTCGGCTCGCTCAAGGCGCAGCACGACTCCACCCGCCAGGCGCTGGAGCGCCTGCAGATGCAAGCCGAACGCCTGCACGAACGGCGCGAGCAACTGTCGCTGAACCTGGAAGAGGGCGAGGCGCCGCTGGAAGAGCTGCGCATCAAGCTCGAAGAACTGCTCGAACGGCGCATGGCGGTGGACGATGAACTGCGTCAGGCGCGCCTAGCGCTGGAAGACGCCGACCGCGAACTGCGTGATGCCGAGAAACGCCGCACTCAGGCCGAGCAGCAGGCGCAATTGCTGCGCGGCCAACTCGAACAGCAGCGCATGGACTGGCAGTCGCTCAACGTGCGGCGCAAGGCCTTGGCCGACCAGCTCGCCGAAGACAACTACGATCTGCATGGGGTGATCGCCACGCTGTCGGCCGAGGCCAGCGAGAGCGCCTGGGAAGAAGAACTGGAGCGCATGGCCGCGCGCATCGCCCGTCTCGGGCCGATCAACCTGGCGGCCATCGACGAGTATCAGCAGCAGTCCGAGCGCAAGCGCTATCTGGATGCGCAGGACGCCGACCTGGTCGAAGCGCTGGAAACCCTGGAGAATGTCATTCGCAAGATCGACAAGGAAACGCGCAACCGTTTCAAGGACACTTTCGATCAGATCAATGGCGGTTTGCAGGCACTCTTTCCAAAAGTTTTCGGTGGCGGCAACGCTTATTTGGAACTCACCGGCGAAGATTTACTCGATACCGGTGTAACCATCATGGCGCGGCCCCCGGGCAAGAAGAACAGCACCATTCATTTGCTCTCCGGTGGAGAGAAAGCGCTGACTGCGTTGGCACTGGTGTTTTCCATCTTCCAGCTCAATCCGGCGCCGTTCTGCATGTTGGACGAAGTGGATGCGCCGCTGGACGACGCCAACGTGGGTCGATATGCGCGCCTGGTCAAGGAGATGTCTGCGACGGTGCAGTTCATCTATATCACCCACAACAAGATCGCCATGGAAATGGCCGATCAGTTGATGGGCGTCACCATGCATGAGCCGGGCTGCTCACGCCTGGTGGCGGTGGATGTCGAGGAGGCGCTGGCAATGGTGGAGGCATAGTGCCAGAAGTATCACGTTATGGCTGAACGCCAGCCCAACCTGATGTGTCTGGCGGTGTAAAGTTGCCTTTCGTCGTGCTAGCTTATTGCCCACTTTTTGTTACACGCGGAAAACGTCACACGAACATCCTGTCGACGCCGCGTTTTATAGTCGAGTTGCGATCCGATTGATTGGATCTTTTTTAATCAGAATTTTTTAGGGGTCGGGTATTTCATGGAATTCGGTCTGCGCGAATGGCTGATCGTTATTGGCATCATCGTTATCGCTGGCATTCTTTTCGATGGCTGGCGTCGTATGCGGGGCGGCAAGGGCAAACTCAAGTTCAAGCTCGATCGCAGTTTTGCCAATGCAGGCGATGACGACAGCGATCCCGATCTGTTGAGCCCGCCCCGTGTGGTCAAGCGCGATCTGGAGCCTCAGTTCGACGAAGACGAACTGCCGTCGATGAGCGCCAAGGATCTGCCGCGTCGCCCACGTAACGAGCCGCAACAAGGTGACCTCAACCTGGCCGTCGACGAGCCGGTGCCGACCTTGCTCAACCCGGTCGATGACGAGATCGACGAGCCGAAGAAGAGCGCCAAGCCGGCTGCCGATGCCGCACCGGTGGAAGAGGTGCTGGTGATCAACGTGGTCGCTCGCGACGACATCGGTTTCAAGGGCCCGGCACTGCTGCAGAACATCCTCGAAAGCGGCCTGCGTTTCGGCGAAATGGACATCTTCCATCGCCACGAGAGCATGGCCGGCAATGGCGAGGTGCTGTTCTCCATGGCCAACGCACTCAAGCCCGGCACCTTCGATCTCGACGACATCGAAGGTTTCAGCACCCGCGCCGTGAGCTTCTTCCTCAGCCTGCCTGGCCCGCGTCATCCGAAGCAGGCCTTCGACGTGATGGTTGCTGCCGCGCGCAAGCTGGCCCACGAGCTGGGCGGCGAGCTGAAGGATGACCAGCGCAGCGTGATGACCGCACAGACCATCGAACATTACCGCCAGCGCATCGTTGAATTCGAGCGCCGGCAGCTGACCCAGAAACGCTGATACACCAGCGCATTGCAAAAGAGCAGCCCAGGCTGCTCTTTTCGTTTGAGAGATCGAGCATGACCGACGCCGCCCAACGTATCGCCGCGCTGCGCCAGGAACTGGACGCGCACAACTACCGTTACTACGTGCTGGACGAACCGAGCGTTCCCGATGCCGAGTACGACCGCCTGTTCCGTGAGTTGCAGGCGCTGGAAGCCGAGCATCCGGAACTGGTCACGCCCGATTCGCCGACCCAGCGTGTCGGTGGTGAGGCCCTTGGCGCCTTTGGCGAGGTGCGCCATGAGGTGCCGATGCTCAGCCTCGGCAATGCCTTCGAGGACGAGGATCTACGCGCCTTCGACCGCAGCGTGCAGAGCGGCCTGGGGCTGTCGGGCGGTGATCTGTTCGGTGGCGGTGCCGAGGTCGAATACAGCTGCGAGCCCAAGCTCGATGGCCTGGCGGTGAGCCTGCTGTACGAGAACGGCCAACTGGTACGTGGCGCCACCCGTGGCGATGGCGCCACCGGTGAGGATATCAGCGCCAACGTGCGCACCATCCGCAACGTGCCGCTCAAGCTGCAGGGCGAAGGCTGGCCGCAGGTGCTGGAGGTGCGTGGCGAGGTGTTCATGCCCAAGGCCGGCTTCGAGGAACTCAACGCGCGTCAGGCCGAGGCCGGTGGCAAGACCTTCGCCAACCCGCGCAACGCCGCGGCGGGCAGCCTGCGTCAGCTCGATCCGAAGATCACCGCCAGCCGCCCACTGGAATTCTGCTGTTACGGCATCGGCCAGGTCAGCGGCGAGCTACCCGGCACCCAGGTGGCCATTCTGCAGCAGCTCAAGGCCTGGGGCATCCCGATCAGCCGTGAGCTGAAACTGGCCAAGGGCATCGAAGAGTGCCTGGACTACTACCGCGATATCGGCCAGCGGCGCATGAGCCTGGCCTATGACATCGACGGCGTGGTGTTCAAGGTCAACACCATCGAAGACCAGCAGCAACTGGGCTTCCGTGCGCGCACGCCGCATTGGGCCATCGCCCACAAGTTTCCTGCGCAGGAAGAGCTGACCGAGCTGCTCGACGTGGAATTCCAGGTCGGCCGTACCGGCGCGGTGACGCCCGTGGCGCGCCTCAAGCCGGTCAAGGTGGCGGGCGTGATGGTGGCCAACGCCACCCTGCACAACATGGACGAGGTGGCGCGCCTGGGCGTGATGATTGGCGACACGGTGATCATCCGCCGCGCCGGTGACGTGATCCCGCAAGTCATGGCCGTGGTGCCCGAGCGCCGCCCGGACGATGCGCGGCCCGTGCACATCCCCGAGCAATGCCCGGTGTGCGGCTCGGCCGTGGAGCGCACGCAGCTGATCAAGCGCAGCAAGGGCAAGGAATCGGTCAGCGAAGGTTCGGTGTACCGCTGCGTCGGTCGCCTGAGCTGCCAGGCGCAGCTCAAGCAGGCGATCATCCACTTCGTCTCGCGCCGCGCCATGGACATCGAAGGCCTCGGCGACAAGACCATCGAGCAACTGGTGGACGAGAAGCTGATCGGCTCGCCGGCTGATCTGTTCAAGCTGAGCTTCGAGCAGATCATCGGCCTGGAAGGCTTCGCCGAGGTGTCCAGCAACAAGCTGCTGGCGGCTATCGCAGACAGCAAGCGTCCGATCCTGGCGCGCTTCATCTACGCCCTCGGTATTCCTGATGTCGGCGAAGAAACCGCCAAGGTGCTGGCCCGTTCTCTGGGCGCCTTGGCGCGCATTCGGCAGGCTCTGCCCGAGGTGCTCACCTACCTGCCGGATATCGGCCTGGAAGTGGCGCACGAGATCCACAGCTTCTTCGAGGACGGGCACAACCAGCAGGTGATTGCAGCTCTGCTGGGCGAGTGCGGCCTGCAGTTGCAGGAAGAGGGCGAGCTGGGCGCCGAGTTCAGCGCCGTTGCGACCCTGGGCGGCATGCTCGACAAGCTGAACATCCCCAGCGTCGGCCCCGGCGCGGCGCAGAAGCTGGCCGAGCGTTTCGGCAGTCTCGACGGCGTGCTCGGCGGCGACTGGCTGGACATGCGCCAGACCCTGCCGGAGAAGCAGGCCAAGGCCGTACGCGAGTTCTTCGACAACCCGGACAATGCCCGGCGTGCGCGCGCCATCGAGCAGCAGTTGCGCGATTTCGGCATGCACTGGGAAAGCGAGAAGAAGGTCGCCGAAGGCCTGCCCCTGGCCGGCCAGACCTGGGTGCTGACCGGCACCCTGGAGGTCATGAGCCGCGACGTGGCCAAGGGCAAGCTGGAAAGCCTCGGCGCCAAGGTGGCCGGTTCGGTATCGGCCAAGACCCACTGCGTGGTGGCCGGCCCCGGTGCCGGCTCGAAGCTGGCCAAGGCCAGCGAGCTGGGCGTCAAGGTGCTGGACGAAGCGCAGTTCATCGAGCAGCTCAAGGCCTACGGCATCACGGTTTAACCCGCGCTCAACGCTCGCGCATGGCCTCCGCACGCGCCTTGAGCACGGGCTTGAGCAGGTAGGCCAGCACGCTCTTCTCGCCGGTGATGATGTCCACGCTGGCGACCATGCCGGGGATGATCAGCAGCGGATGTTCCTCGCTGCCCAGGTGGCTTTTCTCGGTACGCACCTGGATCAGGTAGAAGCTGTTGCCTTCCTCGTCGCTGATGGTGTCGGCGCTGATCAGTTCCAGATTGGCCTTGAGCCCGCCGTAGATGGTGTAGTCGTAGGCGGTGAACTTGACCATGGCCTTCTGCCCCGGATGAAGGAAGGCCACGTCCTGCGGGCGCACCTTGGCCTCGATCAGTAGGCTGTCGTCGAGCGGCACGATCTCCAGCATGTCGCTGCCGGGCTGTACCACGCCGCCGATGGTGTTGACCTTGAGCTGCTTGATCACCCCGCGCACCGGTGAGGTGACAGTGGTGCGGGTCACCTTGTCCTGGATGGCGACGCTGGTGGCGGTGATCTTCTGCAGTTGGGTGCGCGTTTCGTTGAGTTCCTTGAGGGCATCGGAGCGGAAGGTCACCTCGGACTCCTGCATCTTGCTCTTGATCTCGGCCATGGCCGCCTCGGCGCGGGGAATGGCCAGGTTGGTGGCTTCCAGCGAGCCGCGCATCTCCACCGCGCTACGACGCAGGCGGAGCATTTCCACCTCGGCGATGGCACCCGAGGCGACCAGTGGCTGCGACATGTTCAGTTCCTGTTGCAGCAGGCCGAGGCTGGAGCGGTACTGCGCGGCCTTGGAGCGGAACTCGGCCAGCTCCTGTTCCTTTTGTCGCAACTGCTCGCCAAGGGTGCGCTGCTCGCCTTGCAGACGCTGCTGGCGCGAGCGGTACAGGGCCAGTTCATCCTCCGCCAGGCGTGGCGCGTCACGCATGATTTCCTCGGCCAGTACCGGGGCACGGCCCTCGGCCTCGGCGCTGAGGCGCTCGATGCGCGCGACCAGCGCCAGGCGGTCGGCCTCGGTCTCGCCCTGGTTGGAGAGAAAACGCGTGTCATCCAGGCGCAGCAGGGTATCGCCCTTGTCCACGATCTGGCCCTCGCGGACGAAAATCTCGCTGACGATGCCGCCTTCGAGGTTCTGGATGACCTGCACCTTGCTCGACGGGATGGCCTTGCCTTCGCCGGTGGTGACTTCTTCGAGCACGGCGAAGTGCGCCCACACCAGCGCGGCGAGCAGGCAGGCACTGACTGCCCAGACCGTGGCACGGGTCAACCAGGGCGAGTCCTGCAGGATGGCGCCTTCCACTTCCGGCATGAACTCGGTGTCCTGGCGCCGTTCGCGCAGGCCGTCGAGGTAACTGCCTAGGCTCGGATTGGCTTGCATGGCGTGGCTCCTAGAGGCTGGCCGGGCCGACGCGGCCCTTGCGCAAGGCTTCGATCACGGACTCCTTCGGCCCATCCGCCACCAACCGACCGTTGTCCAGCACGGCCAGGCGGTCGACCAGGCTGAGCATGGAGGCGCGGTGGGTGATGAGGATCAGCGTCTTGCCCTGCACCCATTTGTGCAGGCGCTGGCGCAGTTGGTCTTCGCTGGTGTTGTCCATCGCGCTGGTGGGTTCGTCGAGCACCAGGATCGGCGGATCGAGCAGCAGCGCGCGGGCCAGCAGCACGGCCTGGCGTTGGCCGCCGGAGAGCTGTTGGCCGCGCTCGCCCACCGGACGGTCGAAACCCTGCGGATGCTGGCGCGCCAGTTCGACCACGCCGGTCAGCTCGGCGACTTCCAGCATGCGCGCATCGCTGATGTAGCGCGCGCCGAGGGTGAGGTTGTCGCGCAGGCTGCCCGACAGCAGCGGCAGGTCGTGGGCGACGTAGCCGATCTGGTGACGCAGGTCGGCGACGTCCAGTTGGCGCAGGTCGAGGTTGTCCAGCAGGATCTGCCCCTCGTCGGCGCTGTAGAAGGCCATCAGCAGGCGCGCCAGGGTGCTCTTGCCGGAACCGCTGCGGCCGATGATGCCAAGGCGTTCACCGGCGCCCAGACGCAGGCTGACGTTGCTCAGCGCCGGCGCGCTCTGGCCCGGGTAGGCGAAGCTGATCTGGCGCACGTCCAGCGCGCCCTTGAGCTGGGTGCGATCCAGCGGGCGCTGCTTGTCCTGGCGCTCCTGCGGCAGGGCCATCAGCGCGTCGGTGCTGGTCATGGTCAGGCGCGCCTGCTGGTAGCGGGTGATCAGTCCGGCGATCTGCCCCAGTGGCGCGAGGATGCGGCTGCCGAGCATGTAGCAGGCGACCAGCGCGCCAACGCTGAGGTGGCCGGCGATGATCGAGTAGACCCCGGCGATGATGGTCGCCATGCCGGCGAACTGCTGCAGGAACAGGGTGCCGTTGGTGGCCAGCGAAGCGAGGAACTTGGCGTGGCCGTCCAGGCGGGTGAGGGCGCCGTGGGTCTGCTCCCACTGGTGCTGGCGCTCGCTCTCGGCGCCGCACACCTTGAGCATCTCCAGCCCACTGAGGGTCTCGATCAGCAGGGCCTGGCGCTGTGAGCCGAGTTGCAGGCTCTTCTGCACCGTGTCGCGCAGGCGCACCTGGATGATCCAGGCGAACAGGATGGTGATGGGGAAGGCCAGCAGCGGAATGACCACCAGCGGGCCGCCGATCAGGCCGATGACCAGCAGCATCAGCAGGGAGAAGGGCAAGTCGATCAGGCTGGTCAGGGTCACAGCGGTGAGAAAGTCGCGCAGACCCTGGAAGTCGTGGATGCTCTGAGCGAAGCCGCCGATGGTGGCCGGGCGCGCCTTCATCGACATGCCGGTGATGCGCTCGAACAGGGTGGCCGAGAGCACCACGTCGGTTTTCTTGCCGGCGGTGTCGAGCAGGTGCGCACGCAAGACTTTCAGCAGCAGTTCGAAGCCGGTGCCAACCAGCAGACCGATGGCCAGCACCCAGAGCGTCGAGGTGGCCTGGTTGGGCACCACGCGGTCGTAGGTCTGCATGACGAACAGCGGCACCATCAGGCCCAGCAGGTTGATCAGCAGGCTGGCCAGCACGGCATCGGTGTAGAGCCAGCGCGACAGCTTGAGGGTGTCACGGAACCAGGCTTCGATGCGCGGCACCAGCGGCGTGCGGGCTTCCTCCAATTCGTGCCGGGGGCGGGCGAAGAATGCCTGGCCGCTGTATTCGGCGGCCAGCTGTTCATGGCTGACCCACTGTTCGCCGCCGTCCGTTTCACAGGGCAGGATCTGCGCCTGCTGCTTCGGCCCCCATTGGCGCAGCACGGCGCTGCGGCCATTTCTGAGCAGCAGCAGCACCGGCAGATTGAGCGCGGAAATGCTGGCGAGTTCGCGTTGCAGCAGACGCCCCTGCAGGCCGGCCCGCGCGGCGGCGCGGTCGAGCAGATCGGGCGTGAGGCGTTGTGCCGGCAAGGGCAGCCCCGCCGTCAGGCTGCCACGGCTGGCCTTGCAGTCATGCAGCTTGCAGAGGATCAACAGGCCATCGAGCAAGGGATCATCGTGACTGAGGCGGGGATCGCTGGCCGGTATCGGCCGTTCCATCGTGGTCATGTACGACTCCTGCAGCCGCAGACCGCCAGGCATGCACTACGCGCCTGGCGACCTGCTGGCACGGCTTACTTCATTTCCGGCAACCGCGCTTCGCTCTTCACCTCGGTGAGGGCTACCGCTTCAGCCGGTACTACGACCTGCTGCTGACGCAGCAGATCTCCCATGGCGGCAACCACCCGGTACATCGAGAATTCCTCGTTGTAGCGCACCTCGGTGTAGCGGCGGTTGGCGGTGAACAGCTCGTTCTCGCTGTCGAGCAGGTCGAGCAGGGTGCGCTGCCCCAGGCTGAACTGTTGCTGGTAGGCCTCGCGCACACGTGCGGTGTATTCGGCGTAGTCGCGTGCCTTGGGCGTTTGCAGGCGGGCGTTCTCCATGGCGTTCCAGGCCAGGGAGAGGTTCTCGTTGATCACCCGCAGCGCGTTGTTGCGGATGTCCATCGATTCGTTGACCTGGTGCGCGGCCGATTGCAGGCGGGCCTTGTCGCGCATGCCGTTGAACAGGTTGTAGTTCATCACCACGCCTGCCCGCCAGGAGTTGTAGTGGCCCTCGTCGCCCTGCACGTTGTCGTTGGCATTGGTGGCCAGCTCGATGTCGAAGCGCGGATAGAAGGGCGACTTGGCCACTTCGTACTGTTTCTCGGCGGCGTTGACGTCGGCCTGGGCGGATTTCAGGAAGGGGTTGTTGTCCATCACCGTTTGCCGTGCGGCCAGCAGATCAGCCGGCATGCCGCCCTTGACCGAGGAGGGTGAGACCAGCTCATCGGGCATCCTGCCCGTTGCACTGAAGAAGTTGGCTTCGGCATCGGACAGGTTGACCTCCTCGGTGTAGAGGTTGTTCTGCGCCAGGGCCAGACGGGCTTCGGACTGGTCGAGGTCGGCTGCGCTGCCGACGCCCTGGCGGCTGCGCAGGCCGATCTGGTCGTTGATGCGCTGGTGGGCCTGCAGATTGTTGCGTGCCAGGTCGACCATCTCGCGGCGCTTGAGCACATCGAGGTACACCTCCACGGTGCGCAGGGCCAGGCTTTCGGACGTGCCCAGCAGACGGTAGGCGCGGGAGTTCACCACCGCCTCGGTGCGGGCCACCTCGTTGGGCGTGTTGAAGCCATCGAAGAGCATCTGCCGCAGGCGCAGTTCGGCGTCGCGGTAGTTGAGTGTCTCGGTGTTGTGATCACCCAGCGCGCGGGTGCTCGGGCTGTCGGTGTTTTCCCGACCGTAGCCGACCAGCAGGTCGACGGTCGGCAGGTAGCCGCCACGCGCGAACTTGACGTCCTCGTCCGAGGACAGGCGGCTGTTCACCGCTGCGCGGACTTCCGGGTGGTTGTCCAGCGTGCTCTGGATGGCCTCGGAAAGTGTCATCGCATGAACCTGCATACTGGCCATCGCCAAAAGCATGGCGCTCCACAGAGGGGTGAGAGTGCGCATCGGGAGTCTCCTTAATCGAAGTTCTTATCCTGTCGCCAGAAAAATGGCTTTTTTGACTTACAAACCGTTTCAAGCTTGTAACATCAAATCTAAGAACAACTTTTTGAGTAGCTAAGAAGATTTTTTCACAAGCCATATTCACAAAAAATCTTATGAACTCTGCGAAAAGCAGCACATTGTTTGAACGTATCGGTCGCGCAGCGCCCCGTTTTCCGGGGCTGTGCGGCCAAAACAAACGGTCAGGCACCAGAAGGGCGGGAATTAATCTGATGGAATAGTTCGACGCGGACTGTGGTGACATTTTTTTGTCAGTAGCGTTTTTTGAGTTTTGCGCCGCTCCATTCCACTCAGTGCTGTTTTTCCCTCCTCACGCGTTGAACAAGGTGCTTTGGCCCTTTCGAGTGATACGTGTCGGCGTGGGTCGGCAGCCGTAGTGAGGATGGAATCATGGCTACTCTTATCGGTATCGTCAGTCAGGTGGTCGGCGAAGTGTTCGCGGTAGCGAGCGATGGATCGCGCCGGCCAATCAGCGAAGGGGATCGGGTTTACGCGGGTGAGCAACTGGTCACCGGCGCCACTGGCGCGGTCGCCGTGGCCATGAGCAATGGCGAGCAACTGACCCTGGGGCGCGACAGCAGCCTGACCCTCGATACGCAACTGCTCGGTGACAACGGTGACTACCGGCCGCCCGTGGTCGAGACACCGCCGACCGCGCCCTCTGACGGCGACCTCACCGATGTCGAGCAACTGCAGGCGGCTATCGAGGCTGGTGCCGACCCGACCCTGCAAGCCGAAGCGACCGCCGCCGGGCCTGGTGCCGGCGGGGGCGGCGCCGGTGGTGCGGGCGGTGGCAATTCCTTCGTGCTGCTGAGCGAAGTCGGCGGCGCGGTCGACCCGACCATCGGCTTTCCCACTGAAGGGCTGAATGCGGCGCCGGAGTTTCCTGCACCGGAAATCACCGCCGCAGCCGTGCCCGACGGCGTTCCCACGGGCGGTACTGCCGCCAATGCGGTCGATGAAGACGGCCTGCCCGATGGCATCGTCGGCGGTGTCAACGATCTGGACGGCGCCGCGACCCAGGTCACCGGCGTACTGGGCTACAATTTCGGCCCCGATGGTCCCGGCACCTTCACCTGGTCGACCGCCGGCCTGGCCGCGCTGGGCGTCACTTCCGGTGGCATGCCGCTGGTCTATCAGGTCAGCCCAGATGGCCTGACGCTGATCGCGACGGCGGGAGAGTCCGTGGTGTTCGTGGCCCAGGTCACCAACCTGGCGACCGGCGCCTATCAGTTCCAGCTTTTCGCCCCCCTCGATCACGCAGCCCCGGAACTGGGCGGCAGTGACGAGAACGACATCCTCTACCAGTTCGGCTACACCATCACCGACGGTAACGGCACGCCAGCGACCGGCAGCCTGAGCATCCTGATCGACGACGACAGCCCCGTGCAGTCGGGCGGCGAGCAGGAACGGCCGTGGATTCGCGGCCAGGTGCACGAGGACGCGCTGAGCAGCGGTAATGCCGAGCCGGGCAACCTGCCGACGCAAACCACCCAGGCCATCGGTGAGCCGGGCACGCTCAACAACCTGGTCGACTTCGGCGCCGACGGCCCCGGCAGCTTCCAGCTCGACACCCGTGCCGAAGCGCTGAGCGACCTGCAGGCGCTGGGTTTGTCATCGGCCGGCCAGCCGTTGGTCTACTCGGTCTCGGCAGACGGCACCACCCTGACTGCCACCGCTGGCGCGGAAGGCGCGCCAGTATTCACCCTGGTGGTCGGCGCGGACGGCAGCTACACCTTCACCCTGCTCGGGCCTATCGATCATCCGCAGCAGGACGGGGTCGACTCGGAAACACTGGGTAGCAGTGAGTTGTCCCTGGACTTCTCGAAGCTGCTGATCGCCACGGATTTCGACGGCGATGCCGTGCCTGGCGGTTTCGTCAGCGGCAGCTTCGTTATCGATATCGAGGACGACGTGCCAGTGCAGATCGGTGGCGAGGAGCATCCGGTGGTTACCGGTCAGGTGCAGGAAGATGCCCTGACTGGCGGCAATGCCGAAGGCAGCGGTCAGACGCTGACGGCCAGCGGTGCGGCAGGCACCCTGGATGCACTGGTGGAATTCGGTGCGGACGGTCGCGGCGGCTTCCAGTTGAGCCAGGAACCTGGCGCTTTGTCCGGGCTGCAGGCATTGGGCCTGACCTCTGGCGGGGTGGCGCTGGTGTACAGCGTCTCCAGCGATGGCACCACGCTGACCGCGACGGCCGGCGAGGACGGCCAGCCGGTCTTCAATCTGGTGGTGCGGCCTGACGGCAGCTACGACTTCACCCTGCAAGGCCCGGTCGATCATCCGCAGCAGGATGGTGTGGACTCGGAAACGCTGGGCGGCAGCGACCTGGCGCTGGACTTCTCCGGTGTGTTGGTGGCCACCGATGGCGACGGCGATCCGATCTTTGGCGGCTTCACCGATGGCAGCTTCGTCATCGATATCGAGGATGACGTGCCGGTGCAGATCGGCGGCGAGGAGCGTCCGGTGGTTACCGGTCAGGTGCAGGAAGATGCCCTGAGCGGCGGCAATACCGAAGGCAGCGGCCAGACGCTGACGGCCAGCGGCGCGGCCGGCACCCTGGATGCGCTGGTGGAGTTTGGTGCGGACGGGCGCGGCGGCTTCCAGTTGAGCCAGGAACCTGGCGCCTTGTCCGGGCTGCAGGCGCTGGGCCTGACCTCCGGCGGAGTGGCGCTGGTGTATAGCGTCTCCAGCGATGGCACCACGCTGACCGCGACGGCCGGCGAGGGCGGCCAGCCGGTCTTCAATCTGGTGGTGCGGCCTGACGGCAGCTACGACTTCACCCTGCAAGGCACGGTCGATCATCCGCAGCAGGATGGCGTGGATTCGGAAACCCTCGGCGGCAGTGGTCTGGCGCTGGACTTCTCCGGCGTGCTGGTGGCTACCGATGGCGACGGTGACCCAATCTTCGGCGGCTTCGCCGAGGGCAGCTTCGTCATCGATATCGAGGATGACGTGCCGGTGCAGATCGGCGGCGAGGAGCGTCCGGTGGTTACCGGTCAGGTGCAGGAAGATGCCCTGACCGGCGGCAATGCCGAAGGCAGCGGTCAGACGCTGATGGCCAGCGGCGCGGCCGGCACCCTGGATGCACTGGTGGAGTTCGGTGCGGACGGTCGCGGCGGCTTCCAGTTGAGCCAGGAACCTGGCGCCTTGTCCGGGCTGCAGGCGCTGGGCCTGACCTCCGGCGGAGTGGCGCTGGTGTATAGCGTCTCCAGCGATGGCACCACGCTGACCGCGACGGCCGGCGAGGGCGGCCAGCCGGTCTTCAATCTGGTGGTGCGGCCTGACGGCAGCTACGACTTCACCCTGCAAGGCTCGGTCGATCATCCGCAGCAGGATGGTGTGGACTCGGAAACGCTGGGCGGCAGCGACCTGGCGCTGGACTTCTCCGGTGTGCTGGTGGCCACCGATGGTGACGGCGACCCGATCTTCGGCGGCTTCGCCGAGGGCAGCTTCGTCATCGATATTGAGGATGATGTGCCAGTCCTGAAGAACCTCGATCCGCAGCAGGCGCTGCCGGGCGGGACGGTGCATGAGGATCTGCTGTCCTCGCCTTACACCGGCAATGCCGAGGGTGGCGCGCAGACCTTGGTGGTAAGCACTGAAACGGGCGCGGGGACGCTGAGTTCGCTGGTGTCCTTCGGGGCTGATGGCCCTGGCGCTTTCGGTCTGGTTGACGGCGATACCGCCACCGCGCTGCTGCAGGCTCAGGGCCTGAAATCAGGGGGTGAAAACCTGGTCTACGACGTGGTGGAAACCGTTGTCGACGGCAAGCTGGTCAGCACCACGCTGACGGCGGTATCTGCCGACAGCCTGGGCAATTACCCGGTCTTCACCTTGCAGGTGAATGCCGATGGCAGTTTCAGTTTCACCCTTCAGGGGCCGATCGACCATCCCCAGGCCAATGGTGATGATGGCGAGCTGTGGAGCAACGCTGGGGCAACCGGGATCGACTTCACCCAGCTGTTCACCGCTACCGATGGCGATGGCGATCCGCTAAAACTGCCTGAGGGCAGCAGTGGGCTGTTCGTCATCAACATCGAGGACGATGTTCCCGAACTGGTGACCAGCGAGCCGGAATACAGCCTGACCTTGACCTATCAGGGCGGCGATGCGTCCTACGCCAATAGCTACGGTTATTACATCAAGGGGGCGGACGGTGTGCCGGTCAGCGGTGTGGTGGTGTGGTCCGACACGACCCAACTGAGTATTGGCAGCAGCGTGACGCTGGAAGGCCTGGCCCCCGACAGCATTGGCTTCTTCATCATCCCTAACGGTGGTGCCAATGGCGTCAGCAATGGCACCGAGGTGAGCTTCGAGCTGGTCGATGGCCAGTGGCAGGCCTTTGCCAATGGTTCTCCGCTGGTAGGCGAAGGCGGTGCCAGCGTGGTGTTCGACAATCCGGCACTGAATCCTGATAACAAACCCCATGTTCAGGACAACGCCGCCCCCGGCAATCAGAACTGGGAAGACGTCAACAACAGCGGCAGCGACAACGACTACAACGACGTCAACATCCAGGCCACCTGGACGAACAGCACACCGCCCGCCATCGGTGGCACCGTTCATGAAGACAAGCTCGACACCCCGCATGTCGGCAATCCCGAGTTTGGTCAGACCCTGGTGGTCAGTACCGCTACCGGCGCGGGCAGCCTGGCCTCGCTGGTGGCCTTCGGTGCCGATGGGCGCGGCAGCTTTGGCCTGGTCAGCAGCGAGGCCGCTACGGCCGCTCTCGATGGGCAGGGCCTGGCCTCGGCGGAAAGGCCACTGGTCTATACGGTCAGTGAAAGCCTCGACGACCAGGGCCATCTGCTCAGCACCACGCTCACCGCGACCGCTGCCGCAGAGGTCGGTGGCTATCCGGTGTTCACCCTGGTGATCAATGCCGATGGCAGCTTCAGTTTCACCCTGCAGGGGCCGATCGATCATCCGCAGGCCGATGGCAACGACAGTGAACTGTGGTCGAGCAATGGCCAGATCGGCATCGACTTCACCCATCTGCTGGCCATCACCGATGGTGACGGCGATCCGCTGAACATTCCTGAAGGTGTGGGCGGCCTGTTCGTGATCAATATCGAGGACGATGTGCCGACCCTGAGCCTCGGAGTCGACGGCCAGGCGCTCGGGCAACTGGAGGTGGTTCTGGACGAAACCCGTGGTGAGCAGGATCGCTACGCCGCCAACGACGACACCAGCCAGGGCTATATCAATGACGATGCCAGCGGCGCGCTGGCGCGTACCACGACTCAGGTTTCTGGCGGTCTCAGCGCGTTGTTCAGCGTGACCGCCGCGGCCGGGGCCGATGGCCCTGCGTCGTTCAGTAGCAGCCTGAGCTTTACCGGCATCCCGCCTGAGGGCCTGGCCACCACGCTGTCGGCCACTGATGGCGGGGCCATCCGTCTGGTCGTCGATGCCTCCGACAGCCAACTGCTCAGAGGGCTCGACAGCAGCGGCGATACGGTCTTCACCATTGCCATCGTCACGGTCGACGGTCAGGCGCAATTGCAGACCACGCTGTTCGAGGCCATTCGTCACCCGGACAACGGCCAGCGCTTCGATGAAGCGGTCGACCTGCTGATCAAGGACGGTTCGCTGAAACTGCAGTATCAGGTGACCCTCGTCGATGGCGACGGTGATGCCGTCACCCGCAGCGAGAGCGTGGAACTGGCCGGCGGCAAATCGTCCTACTTCTCCTTCCAGGACGACGGGCCGAAGATCACGGCTTTCTCGGTTGCCGAGGGGGCGAAGCTCTATGTAGACGAGTCGGTCGGTACGGCCGGCTCCAGCGAGAATGAACCGGGCTATGCCGCGCCGAACGATGAGGTCGGCCATGGCAGCGTGCTGGGTTACGCGCGCATCCAGGGCAAGGATTTGTTCAGCCTGAGCGCCGACGGTGGCGCGGATGGCCTGGATGCCAGCCGTACCCGCTTCAGCCTGAGCCTCAGCGCCAATGGTGTGGATTCGGGCCTCGATGCCACGGCAGGCGGCGACATCCAGCTATTCAAGGACGGCGACGACAACATCCTCGGCAAAGCCAACGGCGTCACCATCTTCAAGATCAGCGTCAATGCCACCGATGGCAGCGTGACCCTGGAACAGTACAAGGCCATCGCCCATGGCGATACCGGCAGCCACGACGACCTGGCGCTGATCAAGGAGGGTGTGCTGAAACTCGGTGTGACCGTCTATGACAAGGATGGCGACGCGCAGAGCGCCAGCCTGGATATGGGCAAGGTGGTCGGTTTCGAGGATGACGGGCCGAAGATCAGCGAGTTCGAACTGGAGCGCTGGGCCAAGCTCTACGTCGACGAGTCGGTTGGCAGGGGTGGCTCCAGCCAGAGCGAGCCGGGTTGGGCGGCGCCCGACGACGAGCAGGGGCACGGTAACGTGCTCGGCTACGCCCGGATCGAGGGGCACGATCTATTCGACCTCAGCGTGGATGCCGGCTCCGATGGTCTCTATGCCAGTCGTACGCGCTACCAACTGACGCTTACTCAGCAAGGTGTCGACTCCGGGCTGGATTCCACGGCCGGTGGCGACATCCTGTTGTCCAAGGACAGCGATGGCAACATCCTCGGCACGGCCAATGGCGTCACCGTGTTCAAGATCAGCGTCAATGCCACCGACGGCAGCGTGACACTGGTGCAATACCAGGCGATCAAGCATGGCGACAGCGGTGATCACGACGACCTGGCGCTGATCAAGGATGGCGTGCTGAAACTCGGCGTGACCGTCTACGACAAAGACGGCGACTCGCACAGTGCCAGCCTGGATCTGGGCAAGGTGGTCGGCTTCGAGGATGACGGGCCCAAGGTTACGTCGTTCGAGCTGGAGCGCGGCGTGCGCGTGTATGTCGACGAGTCGGTCGGGCAGGGCGGTTCGACCCAGAACGAGAACGGCTACGTGGCGCCGACCGACGAGGTCGGGCATGGCAACGTGTTGGGCTACGTGCGTGTTGCGGGTGGCGATCTGTTCAATCTGAGCGTCGATGCCGGTTCCGATGGCCTCGATGCCAGTCGCACTCGCTACAGCCTGACGCTCACCAGCAACGGTGTAGATTCGGGGCTGAACGCCACGGCAGGCGGCGACATCCTGCTGTACAAGGATGGCGACGGCAATATCCTCGGTAAGGCCAACGGCGTGACCGTGTTCAAGATCAGCGTCAATGCCACTGATGGCAGCGTGACGCTGGAGCAGTACCAGGCGATCAAGCATGGTGATACCGGCAGCCACGACGAGCTGGCACTGATCAAGGATGGCGTGCTGAAACTCGGCGTGACTGTCTACGACAACGATGGCGATTCGCACAGTGCCAGCCTGGATCTGGGCAAGGTGGTCGGCTTCGAGGATGACGGGCCTCTGGTTACCTCGTTTGCCTTGGCGCAGGGCGCGCGGCTGTATGTCGATGAGTCGGTTGGGCAGAGCGGCTCCAGCCAGAACGAACCCGGCTATGCCGCACCGAACGACGAAGTTGGCCATGGCAATGTATTGGGCTATGTGCGCGTTCCGGGGGCTGATCTGTTCAGCCTGAGCGTCGATGCCGGTTCCGATGGACTCGATGCCAGCCGCACCCGCTACAGCCTGACGCTCACCAGCAACGGTGTTGACTCGGGGCTGAACGCCACGGCAGGCGGCGACATCCTGCTGTTCAAGGACGGCGACGGCAACATCCTCGGCAAGGCCAACGGCGTCACCATCTTCAAGATCAGCGTCAATGCCACCGATGGCAGCGTTACCCTGGAGCAGTACAAGGCCATCGCCCATGGCGATACCGGCAGCCACGACGAGCTGGCACTGATCAAGGATGGCGTGCTGAAACTCGGCGTGACCATCTACGACAAGGATGGCGATTCGCACAGTGCCAGCCTGGATCTGGGCAAGGTGGTCGGTTTCGAGGACGACGGGCCCAAGGTCACTACCTTCGAGCTGAGCCAGGGGGTAGGCCTGTACGTCGACGAGTCGATTGGCACCGCTGGTTCCAGCCAGAACGAGCCCGGCTATGCGGCGCCGAACGATGAGGTCGGTCATGGCAGCGTGCTCGGCTATGCGAGCATTCAGGGCCAGGATCTGTTCAATCTGAGCGTCGATGCCGGCTCCGATGGTCTGGATGCCTCGCGTACCCGTTTCGAACTGAACCTAAGCAGCAATGGCGTGGACTCCGGGCTGGATGCCACGGCTGGCGGTGACATCCTGTTGTCCAAGGATGCCGACGGCAACATCCTGGGCACGGCCAACGGCGTGACCGTGTTCAAGATCAGCGTCAATGCCAGTAACGGCAATGTGACCCTGGAGCAATACCAGGCGATCGAGCATGGCAATACCGGCAGCCACGACGAGCTGGCACCGATCAAGGAGGGCCTGCTGCAGCTCGGCGTGACCATCTACGACAAGGATGGCGATTCGCACAGTGCCAGCCTGGATCTGGGCAAGGTGGTTGGCTTCGAGGACGACGGGCCTTCGGCTGGCATCAGCCAGGCCGCCTTCGCCCTTGACGATGAAGGACTGGCCAATGGCATCAATGGCGGCGAAGGCGATGTGTCCGGCACTTACACCACGGTCACCGGCACCCTCGACTTCACCACCGGCTCCGATGGCTTTGGCAGCATCGCGCTGTCTGGGCCGAGTGTGCTCGGTATCGAGAGTGTCACCTCGACCTGGAACGCCCAGACCAACACCCTGACCATCAGCAGCGATGCCCGTGGTGTGTTGCTGACCGTGGCTCTCACCAATCCGGCTGCCGGCGCCTATAGCGTGCAACTGCACCAACCGCTGATGCATGTAGCCGGCCTGGACGAGAACGACATCACCCTGCAGATCGGCTACACCCTGACCGATGGTGACGGTGATACCGCCGAAGGGCGGCTCGATGTGCTGGTCAACGATGACACACCGACCATCCAGGCCCTGCAACCGGGTTTCGAGTCGCAGGCAACGTTGCTTGGCAGCAATGCCGGCTTCGACAACAGCTATGGCTACTACACCCGTGATGCCGACGGTAATCCTTCGGTAGGCAAGGTGATCTGGGCGGACGTCAAGGCTGAGGCTACAGGCAGCACCTTCGACCTCGATGGCCTGGATCCGAACGAGGTTGGCTTCTTCATCATTCCCAACGGAGCGGCCAATGCTGCCCTGAGCAATGGCGCCGAAGTGACCTTCGAGCAGGATGTCGATGGTCACTGGCAGGCCTTGCTGGGCGGCGTGCCGCTCACGGGCGCCGGTGGGGCGAATGTGCTATTCGACCGTGCCGAGTTCAACCCGGGCGGTTCGCACCTGCAGGACAATGCGGCGCCCGGTAACCAGAACTGGGAGGACGTGACCGACAACGCCGACTACGACTACAACGACGTCAACACCAACGTCACCTGGGGCATGCCGCTGCAGGTCGATGAAACCGATCTGGGTACGTCGCAGGCGACCGTCAGTCGTAACTTCAGCTCGGCTTTCAATGCCGAATACGGCGCCGATGGCCCGGGCTCGCTGACTTATGGGCTGGTGATCAACTCGGCTGACTCCGGGCTGGTGGAGACCGCCAGTGGCCAGGCGGTCAAACTGGTGCTCAACGGCAACGTGGTCGAAGGGCGAACCGAGACAGGCAATGAGTTGGTCTTCACCCTGAGCGTCGATGCCGCTGGGGTGGTGACCCTCACGCAACTGCTGGCCGTGGTACACCCAACCGCGCAGCCGGACGAGCTGCAGTTGCTCGGTGCCGGCAAGGTCGCTCTGCAGGCCACCATCAGCGATGCCGATGGTGATCACAGCTCGGCCAGTATCGACCTCGGGCAGGTAGTGGGCTTCCGTGATGATGCACCGACCGCGGTCAACGATACGCTGGCTGATGACGTGTCGCGCACGGCCGCCAACCAAGTGATCGGTAACGTCACTGACCTGACCGGCAATGACGATTTCGGCAGCGATGGCAAATCCACCACCGCCCCTGTGCAGATTCTCGGCCAGGGCAGCCAGGGCGGTACCCTGCTGATCGATGTCAATGGCAACCTGATCTACACCGCTGGCAGTGGCGCCAGTGCCGGCCCCGAGACCTTCAGCTATCAGATCCAGGACGGCGATGGCGATACCTCCGTCGGTACGCTGACCCTTAACCTGACGGGCAACGATCCCCAGGGAGGCCAGGCCTTCGGCCAAGTGGACGAAGACGGCTTGCCGGGTGGTCTGGCCGAAGGCCCCAACGACCTACCAGGAGAGGCGACCACCGCCAGCGGCAGCCTGGGTTATCAGGTCGACAGCTTCGGTGGTTTCGCCTGGGATGCCAGTGGTCTGGGTAGTCTGTCTTCGGGGGGCTCGGCGCTTACTTATCAGCTCAGTAGCGATGGCAAGACGCTCAGCGCCTTCGATGCGCAGGACAACCCGGTCTTCACCCTCAGCCTGACCAACGCGGCGACCGGGGATTACCGCTTCGAGCTGTTCAAGCCACTCGATCATGCTGCGCCGAGTTTGCCGGGGACGGCAGACGAGAACGACCTCAGCCTGGCTTTCACCTATCAGGTGTGGGACTCCAGCATGCCGTCGGCACCGGCCGTGGGCAGCCTGACCATCAGCGTGGACGACGACTCGCCGGCACTGCCGGATGATATCGCCAAGTCTGCCAGCGAGCCGCAGGGCATCCAGACCAACCTGATGATCGTGCTGGATCTGTCCGGCAGCATGGACGATGCCCCTCCGGGCGTCAGTAGCTTCAGCAGCAAGCTGGCGTTGGCCAAGGATGCCGTGCAGAGCCTGATCGACAGCTACGACGCACGCGGCGACGTGATGGTGCGGATCGTCACCTTTGCCAACTCGGCCAGTGCCGTGGGTGGCGTGTGGATGACGGCCGGTGACGCCAAAGCCTGGCTCACCGGCCTGGCCAACAACGCCGGCGATGGCTCGACCAACTACGACGATGCGCTGATCAAGGCGATGAATGCCTTCGGCTCGTCCGGCAAGCTGGTCGGCAGCGAGGTGCAGAACGTCTCGTACTTCCTGTCCGACGGCCAGCCGACGCTGTCCAATAGCGGCGCCAGCAACAACAGCGGCAGCCAGTACAACCCGGAACTGGGCGATGGCATCGACAGCACCGAGGAAAAGGCCTGGATCGATTTCCTCAATGCCAACGACATCAAGTCCTATGCACTGGGCATGGGGCTGGGAAGCACCCAGGACAAGACGTTGCTCAACCCCATCGCCTATGACGGCAAGGCGGGCGCCAATACCGATGCCATCCTGGTATCCAACCTCAACCAGCTCAACGACACCCTGCAGGGCACAGTCAGCGGTACGGTGATCAGTGGCAACGTGATCAGCGAAGGCAGCAACGGTTTCGGCGCCGACGGCCCGGCCGCGCACCCCATCGGCCAGGTCATGCATAACGGTGTGAGCTACGACATGTCCTCTGCCGGTTATGACGTGGCCAGCCATGTGCTGACCTTCACCACGGCGGGCGGTGGCACATTCAGCATCAACCTGCTCACCGGCGCCTACAGCTACAGCTTCAACAAGGACGTGGCTGACGACCAGACCGAAACCATCCGCTACACCCTGGTCGACCATGACGGCGATGCCGTTACCGGCGAGCTGGCGCTGACCATCACCGACAGCAGCGAGGTCTATGCCTACGACAACTACGCCCAGGCCAACGTGAGTCAGACTTGGGTCACCCCGAATCCGGTCACGACCGTCCTGGCGGATTTCTCGTCCACCAGCAACGGCTCGTATCCTGGCAATCCCTGGGTCTTCGACACGGAAGACAGCTTCTTCCCGTTCGGTGACGAACGGACAGTGGTGGAAACCAGCAACGTCCTCAATGCTGCCGCGAACAAGTGGGGCGTCACGGCGATTGCCAGTAGCGATACCAGTGGCAACAGCGGGGTCAATGGTGTGCGGGTCGAGGGTGGGCGACTGCAGTTGCGAGATACCAACAGCAGCGATGGCGTCAGCACCAAGGCCGTCACGCCGTCCTTCGAGATCGCTCAGGGCTCGACTGGCAAGCTGTCGTTCGATGTCACCCAGTCGGCGGCCAGTACGGGCGACAGCTTTACCTGGAAGCTCTACCAGCAGTCTGGCAACACCTGGCAGGAGGTAACGGTACAGAGCCAGATCCAGGGTTCGACCCAGACCTTGCTCAACCTGGCAGGCGGAACCTACCGCCTGTACGTCGAGGCCAATGACCGTACTTCGGCCAACCAGAGCCGTAACAACAACCAGTTCCGCGTGACCATCGACAACATCACCCTGGTCACGGTCGCAGCTGCGGTACTGGTCGAGACCGCCACGGCGGTATCAGGCAACCTGATCACCGATCCCAACACCTACCTGCACAGCGAGCACCCGTGGGGCGCGGTGGACAGCAAGGGCAGCGAAGGCGCGACGCTCAGCGTGCTGGACAACGGCAGTTACGTAGCCGTGACCAGCTCGAAGACCATCGATGGGCAGTGGGGCAGCCTGGTTCTGCATAGCGACGGCTCCTACACCTACACGCCGGATGCCGACTACGCCAACCTGGGCAAGGAGGATGTATTCACCTATCAACTGACCCAGGCGGACGGTGATTTCAGCACGGCGAATCTGGTGGTCGGTATCGGCAACTCGGTGGCACCGCATGTGCTCAGCGGCACCGCGGGCAACGACAGCGCCATGGTCGGTACCGTTGGCAGTGACGTGCTGCTGGGGCTCGGTGGCGATGACGTACTCGATGGTGCAGCCGGTGATGATCGCCTGGAAGGCGGCGCGGGCCATGACACCCTGATCGGCGGCATGGGCAATGACATCCTGCTCGGGGGCACCGGCAACGACACACTGATCGGTGGCGTCGGCGACGACATCCTCATTGGCGGTGACGGGCAGGATACCTTCGTCTGGAATGCCGATGATCGCGGCGGCAATTACCATGACGTGGTCAAGGACTTCGATCTGGAAGGCGGGGACAAGCTGGATCTGTCTCAACTGCTGGTCGGTGTCAGCAGCCCGGCCGATGCCGATGCTCTGAGCCAGTACCTCAGCTTCGACTTCGCCAGCGATCCGGGCAGTACCGTGATCAGCGTGTCGAGCAGCGGTCATGTGGGTGATCCGGGCGGTGTCGATCAGACCATCACCCTGGCCAACACCATAGTCGGAGGTGGGATAGGCAGCAGTACGGCCGAGATCATCGACAGCATGCTGGACAAGCATCAACTGGTGGCCTGAGGAACTGTGCCTGCGTCCGAGTGGCGCATCAGAGTTTCCTTAGTTCGCGCGCTCAACTAGAGTAGGGCCCGCTGCCTCTCCGGCAGCGGGCTTTTTTTCGGGCTGTTTTCGGAGGCATCCATGGTTTACGTACAGCGCGACGCCGCTGGCCGCTTGCTCAGAGTCGAGCATGAGCCGTTCGAGGGCATGAACGAGACGCTGGCCGTTGAGAGTGAGGAGCTGCACCGTTGGCTCGAAGCTCGCGAGGAGGTCAAGGCGCGCCTCGACAGTCTCAAACAGTCCGACCTGGAACTGGTGCGGGTACTGGAAGACGTGGTCAGCGTGCTGGTCGAGCGGGGTGTCATCCGCTACACCGACCTGCCCGAGGCCGCGCGGGAGAAACTCGACCAGCGCGCCATCGCGCGGGCCGAGATCGAGGGGCTGACCGGGTTGCTGGGGGACGACGAACCGAACCTGGTCTAGCGGTCGTTTCTCAACGGCCTGCTAAACCGCAGGCGCCGGGGCGCCGATCAAGCGCCCCATGGCGCCGTGAATGCCCAGTTCGGTCAACACGGCCAGCTCACCTTCCGTTTCCACCATCTCGGCGATCAATGGCAAATCGATGCTGTTGGCCGCGCGCTGGATCGCCTCGATGAACATGCGCTTGTCGCCCTCTGCGTCGATGGCGCGGATGTAAGTGCCGTCGACCTTCAGGTAGGCCAGGCCGAGGTGGGTGAGGTTGCCGATCAGGCTGAAACGCCCGCCGAAATGCTGCAGGCCCAGGCTGAAACCTGCTTCGCGGATGCTTTGGCTCAGGCTCTCCAGCTCTGCGGGTGGCGGCAGATGGCGCTCGTCCACTTCCAGGGTCAGATAACTTCCCAGGTCGCGGTGATGGCGCAACAACTCCAGCAATTGCGCGCGGCTCCCTGAGTTGCGCAGGGTGCTCGCCGAGAGGCTCAGTGCCAGCGGTTCGGGGCGCTTTGCCAGGTATTCGAGGCTGTGCTCGAGCATGGCCAGATCCAGTCGGGCGCTCCAGCCCAGGCGTTCGATCCAGGGCAGGAAGCGCCCGGCAACCACGGCCTCGCCCTGTGGGTCGATCAGGCGCGCGAGTACCTTGTGGTGCAGCAGCTGTGCACGTGTGGCGCACTCCACCACGGGCTGCAGGTAGAGCTGGAGCTTACCCTGAGCCAGGGCATCGTCGATCCAGCCACGCCAGTCATGCAGGCTTTGCCCGCTTGGCGCCTCGAAGTCGTCGTTGCGCCCCCAGCAACTGCCGAACTGGCTCTGCGCCTGCGCCAGCGCCTGGTCGGCGCGGGCAATCACCTGGCCAGCCGGCTCGCCGGGGCGGAACGCGGCGAGGCCCAGGTGCGCCACGGGCGTGCAATCGCTGGCTCCGGTATGGCGCAAGGCTTCCAGTTGCTCGACAAGCTCGTTTGCCAGGCGCTCGGCGTCTTCGCTGCGCAAGCCGGGCGCGAGCAGGGTGAACTCGCCACCACGGCTGCGTGCCGCCAGCCATTCGCCGTGCTCCGGGTTGTCGAGTTGGCGCTTGAGCAGTTCGCCGGAGGCCTGGATCAGCTCATCGGTACGCTGGCCGCCGAGGCGCTGGTTGAGTCCGCCGAGATCATTCAGGCGCAGCAGCAGCAGGTAGCCATCCGGGTGCTGTTCGTTGACCACCAGTTGGTTGCCCAGGCGAATGTCGAACTGGCGGCGGTTGGCCAGGCCGGTGAGGCTGTCCTGGTAGGCTTCCTCGCGCAGCTTCTCGCTGCGCGCGGCTTCTTCGGCGAATAGCGTCTTGAGCTTGTCCACCATCTGGTTCATGGCCAGCACCACCCGCTTGAGTTCAGGGGTACGCGGCACGCGGGGCAGAGTGAGAAATTCGCGGCGGGTGATGGCCTGCGCCTGCTGCACCATGTTGTCCAGCGGGCGCAATTGCGTGCGCAGCAGCCAGCCGCCGAGTACGGCGCTGACCAGCCCGCACAGCAGCAACCAGAGCAGGCTGCCGATGGCGCTGTCCCAGAGCTTGGCCAGGGCGAATTGTGGATGGCTGACCACCTCGACCCGCGCCGCCTGTTCCCAGCCACGCATGATCAGCGCGTCGCCGCCTTCGGGCTGCAGGTCGACCAGGTCGACGAACCATTGCGGCACGTTTTCCGGTTTGACCTCGGTGCGGCGCTCGACGATCACCTTGTCGTCGGGTATGCCGACCACGCGGATGCTGGCGAAGTAGCCGCTGTCGAAGATCGAGCTGACCATCAGTTCGAGCATGGCCGGGTCATCCACGTGCGAGGCCATCGACAGGCCGAGCGCAGTGGCGGCGTCCTGCGCGTGGGAGCGCAACTGGCTGAGCAGTTGCTCGCGTGAGGTCTCCACGCTGGCGATGAAGCTGCCGGTGAAGGCCACCACGAGGAACAGGCAGATGGCGAGGAACAGTTGCTTGAGTAGGGACATGAGTTTCCTCCTAGCCTTCGCCCACGGAGAAGCCTTCGGCGCGCATTTTTTTCAGGATGTCCTGCCAGCGCGAGAGCTTCTTCGAGTCGCTCTTGCGTGCGTTGGATCCGGGTAGGTAGAGGCCTTCGGCATTGAACGCATAGACCGGTAGCAGGTCGCGGCGCTGCGAGGCGGGACGGATATCGTTGATCAGGTTGTCCAGCACCAGTGGCTCGGCGCCGGGGCTGGCGTAGTAGGTCAGCACCATGTGCGCCTGGTTGTAGTTCAACGCCTTGACGTAGGTGACGCGCAGCTTCTCGCTGGGGATGCCGAGGCGGCGCAGGGTGAAGTACTTGGCCAGCGAGTAGTCCTCGCAGTCGCCAGCGCCCTTGATCAGGGTCTCTACCGGCGTAGCCCAGTAGTCGTTCTCGCGCCATAACTGCTGGTCGTCGACGAAGCGTACGGTGCGGTTGAAGAAGCGGTTGACCTCGTTGAGCTTGTCCTTCTCGGCCAGCGCGTCGCTGCTAGCGATCAGCGCCTGCCAGTCGAGCAGGCGCTTGCGTGCCGGGCCGAGGTTGCCGTAGCGGCTTTCTGCGTTCTTCAGAATCAGCTCGAAATCCCAGTTGGCCGTGCTTAGGCCAGCCAGTAGCAGGCCGCCGATCCAGAGGATCAGCAGGCGCCCTCGCCATCCCTGAATGCGCAGCCATCGCATGGGGTTCTCTCCGAGCCTGATCGGCTCAGTCTAGGCGAGGCGACGGCTTTCTGCCGCTTGACCGCGATAGCCGTTGATCGGCTGTCAACGCTTTGTCGAACAGGCTGTTTCAGCGGCTCGGCAGCGTCTTCTGGCGCAGGATGTAGATGCTCACGCAAATGGCGCTGGTGAGCATGAACAGGCGCGCCCAGAAGTGCGGCACCAGGTAGCTGGACAGGGCGATGCTCGACCACATCAGCACCAGCGTGTAGACCTTGGCCTTGCGCGGAATGCCCTGGCCATCGAGGTAATCGCGGATCCACGGCCCGAGTTGCGGGTGCGTTACCAGCCAGATGTAGAAGCGCCGCGAGCTGCGCATGAAGCAGGCCGCGGCGAGCAACAGGAAGGGCGTGGTCGGCAACACCGGCAGGAAGATGCCGATGACGCCCAGCGCGATGCTCAGCCAGCCGACCGCCAGCAGCGCATAACGCACGCTGCGGTGGCGGCTTTCGCGAACTTCGCGGGGCATGGCCGAACGGCAGGAATCAGTGGCGCGGCTTGAGCAGGGCGGGCTTTTCTTCCGGGGCCTGGCACAGCAGGAACAGCGCGGTGAGCAGCTCGGGGATCTGGTCGATCATGCTGTCGACCAAGTCATGATCGCGGGCGATCTCGGCGAACTCCTGCTGTTCGTCGAACAGGCCGGAGCCGACCATGATCGGCAGCAGCAGCTCGCTGACTTCGTCTTCGGCGTCTTCGAACCACACGGCCTCGCGCAGGAACACGCCTTCCATGAAGCCGATGCACCAGCCGCGCAGGTCGGAATCGTCCGGCTCTTCGCCGAGGTCGAGGTCGCAGGGCAGCTCGGGCTCTTCCTCGCCGGCCAGTTGGCGGGCGATGTGCGCCTTGAGGTGCACCAGCGTGGTTTCGATCTCTTCGCGCTCGGCATCGCTGCGATAGTGCGGCGGCTCGGCGAACAACGCATCGATCCATTCGCGCTCGGGCACCGGCTCGGGGCAGATGGCCAGGGCGGTCAGATAGCCATGGGCGGCCACGTAGTCCAGCGCTTCTTCATGCAGCTCGTCGGCATCGAGGAAGGCTTGCAGGCGGGACAATTGCTCGGCGAAGGACATCGTGGAGTTACCTTGAGGCTGAATGCGAGGCCAGATTCTAGCAGGCCAGGGGCAAACTACCTACGCCGCGATGGGGTCTACGGCGCGACATTATGCTGGGAGGGGCTTCAGCCGCGATGGCAGGCAGATGTTTTTCCTGATGATCGACGCCGGCTTCGCACAGCCCGTTGCCCAGTCCATGGCCAGAGTGCGGCATAATGCGCGGCTCGATTCGGAGGCCCCCATGCTCGACCACGCCATGCGCATTCTCAAAGACGTTTTCGGCTACGACGCCTTTCGCGGCAATCAGGCTGCGATCATCGAGCGCGTGGCCGCAGGCGGCGATGCCCTGGTGTTGATGCCGACCGGCGGCGGCAAGTCGCTGTGCTTCCAGGTGCCGGCGCTGATGCGCGACGGCCTGGCAGTGGTGGTCTCGCCCTTGATCGCACTGATGGACGATCAGGTCGCCACCCTCGACGAACTGGGCGTGGCGGCCGTGGCACTGAACTCGACGTTGAGCCCTGACGAGCAGCGCGAGATTGCCGATCGCATTCGTCGTGGCGAGATCAAGATGCTCTACCTGGCGCCCGAGCGCCTGGTGCAGCCGCGCATGCTGAGCTTCCTGCAGGGCCTCGACATTGCCCTGTTCGCCATCGACGAGGCGCACTGTGTGTCGCAGTGGGGGCACGACTTCCGCCCCGAGTACCTGCAACTCGGCCAACTCGCCGAACTCTTCCCCGAAGTGCCGCGCATCGCCCTGACTGCGACTGCGGACAAGCGCACCCGTGAGGAAATCGTCCAGCGCCTGCACCTGCAGAATGCCGAGCGGTTTCTCTCCAGCTTCGACCGACCGAATATCTTCTACCGCATCCAGCCCAAGGATAATCCGCGCAAGCAGCTGCTGAGTTTCCTCGCGCCGCGCAAGGGCGATGCCGGCATCGTCTACTGCCTGTCGCGCAAGAAGGTGGAGGAGGTGGCCGAGTTCCTCAGCAGCCAGGGCTATCCGGCGTTGCCGTATCACGCCGGCCTGGCCAACGACCTGCGTGCCTACCACCAGAAGCGCTTCCTCAACGAGGAAGGGCTGATCATGGTCGCCACCATCGCCTTCGGCATGGGCATCGACAAGCCCAACGTGCGCTTCGTCTGTCATCTCGATCTGCCCAAGTCGCTGGAAGCCTACTATCAGGAAACCGGCCGCGCCGGCCGTGACGGCCTGCCTGCTGATGCCTGGATGGCCTACGGCCTGCAGGACGTGATCTTCCTCAAGCAGATGCTGGCCAACTCCGAGGGCGACGAGCGGCACAAGCGCATCGAGCAGCACAAGCTCGACGCCATGCTGGCGCTGTGCGAGGAGCCGCACTGCCGGCGCCAGGCACTGCTGGCCTATTTCGACGAGGAATTGCCGCAGCCTTGTGGCCATTGCGACAACTGCATCGACGGCGTGCAGACCTGGGACGCCACCGAAGCGGCACGCCAGGCGCTGTCGACCATCTACCGCAGCGGTCAGCGCTACGGCGTCGGCCACCTGGTGGACATCCTCCTTGGGCGCGACAACGAAAAGATCCGCAACGCCGGCCATCAGCACCTCGCCGTATTCGGCATCGGCAAGGCGCACAACGAGAACGAGTGGCGCACGCTGTTCCGCCAACTGGTGGCGCGTGGCCTGGCAGATGTCGATCTGGAAGGCTTCGGCGGCCTGCGTCTGACCGATGCCTGCCGGCCGCTGCTGCGCGGTGAGGTGGGGCTGGAGCTGCGCCACGATCCCAAGCCGGCGCAGAGCGCCAAGAGCTCGTCCTCTGGCAGCGCCGCCAGCCAACTGGTGCGTGGCCACGAGCGCGAGATGTGGGAGGCGCTACGCAGCCTGCGGCGCAAGCTGGCCGAGGAGCACAGCGTGCCGCCGTACGTGATCTTCCCCGATGCCACATTGCTGGAAATGCTGCGCAGCCAGCCCGCGACGCTCGGCGACATGGCCCAGGTCAGCGGCGTCGGTGCGCGCAAGCTGGAGCGCTACGGCCAGGCTTTTCTCGATGTGCTCAACGGCGGCGAAGAAGCGCCTGCGCCCGCGCCGGTCGCCGACCTGCGTCATGAGCTGGTCAGCCTGGCCCGCGCCGGCATGACGCCGGCGCAGATCGCCAACCAACTGAACTGCAGCGAGCGCAACGTCTACAGCCTGCTGGCCGAAGCGATCAGCAAACAGCACCTGAGCCTGGAGCAGGCGCTGGACTTGCCTGAGGAACTGCTCGGCGAGATTCAGGATGCGTTTCTCGACGGCGAGGGCGAACTGCCGCCTGTGAGCGAGATCGCTCCGCTGTTCGCCGGCCAGGTCGACGAGGCCGTGCTGTATTGCGTGCGCGCCGCCCTGCAGGCCGAGTTCGAAGGCTGAGCGAGCCAGAGCTTGCAGGTCGGCACCAAGCGCCTGCTAAAGTGAATGCAGGCCGCCAGCAGAGGAGGTGAGGGTGCCGAGTTATCACGCCTGGCTCGATGATGTCCGTCCCAGCCCTTATGCCGATCAACTGAGCCTGGGATTTCGTGGTTTGCGTTTCTCCCGTCTGCTGGAGAGCGAGTACCGCGCCTACCTGCTCGAAGATCGCTTCGAACTCAAGCGCATCTCGCTGATCGTTGCCGTCTTCATCTGGCTGGCATTCGCCGTGCTGGACACCCAGATGATGGATGCGCCCTATCTGGGGTGGATGCTGGCGATTCGCATGCTCGTGCTGGTGGTTCTGCTGGTGTGCGGTTACCTGATCATCCAGCGCCGTCATCCTCATCTGCTACAACCCCTGAGCCTGGCGTGCATCGCCACCGTGGGGCTCGGTGCTGCCTCGATCGTCGCCGTCGCGCATCTGCATGATCCCAACTACCCCTATGAAGGGCTGATGCTGGTCTGTATCGCTGCCTATTTCCTCATCGGCCTGCGTCTGGCCGAGGCCGCTGTCTGTTCACTGGCGATCCTGCTGGTCTATGCGGCGCTGGAGTCATGGGCCGGCCTGCCGTTGCCACGCCTGGTCAACAACCTGATGTTCCTGCTGTTCGGTAACCTGCTCGGTGGCGTGGGCTGTTACCTGCTGGAGTACAAGTCGCGCGAGCATTTTCTGGTGAGTAACCTGATGCGTCTGCTGGCCGACCGCGACAGCCTCACTGGGTTGCACAATCGACGCAGCTTCAACCGCCAGTTCGAACGCCTCTGGCGCCAGGCGCAGCGCAATGGCGAATCCCTGGCGCTGCTGCTGTGCGATGCCGACCACTTCAAGTTGTACAACGACCGCTATGGCCATCAGGCGGGGGATCTGGCTCTGCAGCAAATCGCGCTGCTGCTCGAAGAGGCAGCCCGCCGACCGCTGGATTTCGCCGTGCGCCTGGGCGGCGAGGAGTTCGCCGTGTTGCTGTTCGATACACCGCGGGAAGAGGCGCTGCGCATCGCCGAATCGATACGCCAGGCACTGGTGGCGCTGAACCTGCCTCACGAAGCGTCGTCCAGTGAGGTTCTCACGCTGTCGCTGGGTGTCGCGGTCATCCAGCCCCGCGAGGGTGATGAGTTGAGCACGCTGTATGCCCGAGCGGATCGGGCGCTTTACGAGGCCAAGGCGTTCGGTCGCAATCGAGTCGTTGGCTGAGCTGAAACGACACGCGACAATCTGTGGGGTTGCTCTCAGCGAAGGGTTATGGCTAGCTGGCTAATAATTAGTTTTTGACCTTTGTATGAGCTGATCCATGTCTTACCCTGACCAACACCGTTTTGCCATGCAGGTCGCGCAGTTGTCGCGCGCCTGGCGTTCCGAACTTGACCGTCGCCTGGTCGGCCTTGGCCTGTCCCAGGCGCGTTGGCTGGTGCTGCTGCACCTATCGCGCTTTCCCGAAATGCCGACTCAGCGCGAGCTTGCACAAAGTGTCGGGGTCGAGGGGCCGACCCTGGCCCGACTGCTCGACAGCCTGGAGGCGCAGGAATTGGTGACGCGTATTGCCGTACCGGAAGATCGCCGGGCCAAGAAAATCGCCCTACAACCCAAGGCGCAGCCCCTGATCGAGAAGATCGAGGCTATTTCCACGCAACTGCGCCAGGAAGTCTTTGTGGGTATCGACGAGGACGATCTGCGCCGCTGCCAACTGGTGCATGCGCGGGTACTCGCCAATCTGACGAAGTGACCGCGATACAGGCCCGACTGCGCAGCAGATGATGTGTTCTGTTGGCGCAGTGTCCGTTTTTTGACTGAAAGCGCTTGCTGGTGTCGGGGCTTCGTCGGCAAACTGGCGGCACTGTGCTGCTTTGTGAAGCAGTCGTCATAATGTGAGGCGGGATCGGGCGCGCAACCGGGTTCTGTTTCTGAGAGGTTGATCTATCGTTTCGTGCGCTAATCTTCTGTAACAGAAGGCCGCCGCAGAATGTCTGACGGCGCTGCACGACGCGCAAAATGTGGAGGTCGCATGGCTCGGCTGCGTAAATTGGTTCTGGCAGTGGCCTCTGGCACCGCTCTTTATTCCGGCGTTGCGTCGGCATTGGGGCTAGGTGAGATCACCCTGCACTCGGCTCTGAGCCAGCCTCTGGATGCGGAAATCGAGCTGTTGCAGGTTGGCGATCTGGCAACCTCGGACATGCATGTGCGTCTGGCGCCTGCCGATGTGTTCGCGCGCTCGGGCGTCGAGCGCGTCTACTTTCTCAACGACCTGCGCTTCACCCCCATTCTGCGTGGATCGCGTAGCGTGATCCGGGTGGTGTCGAGCAAGCCGGTGCGTGAGCCGTATCTGAACTTCATCGTCGAAGTGGCGCGCCCGGGCGGCCAGCTTTATCGCGAATACACCGTACTCCTCGACCCGCCAGGCTCGACTGCCTACAGCAGCAGTGCCGCCCCCATCGCGGCAACGGCGGCGACCCGCTCACCGCAGGCTGCGGTCTCGGCGAACAAGGCGCCGGTGCCTACTCGTATGCCGCCAGCCGCCCTGGGGCAGCGTTATCGCGTGCAGGGTGGTGACAGTCTCTGGAGTATCTCCGGCAAGCTCGTCGCTTCCGGTAGTTCGGCCAGCCGCGAAAGCCTGATGGAAGACATCTTCGCGTTGAATCAGGCGGCCTTCGTAGGTGGCGACCGCCATCGTCTGCGCGTTGATCAGCAACTGCTGTTGCCGGATTCTGCGGCACCTGCCATGGCGGAGGTCGCGCCGCTGCCGGCCAGTCAACTGAGTGCTCCGGCCGCAGAGGTTGCGGGAGCCCAGGTCAGCGCACCGACTTCTTTGCCTAACGAGGCAGCAGCTGCGCAGCCATCGCTCGATGCACTGGCGAGCGAGACACCTGCGCCTGCCCCCTTGAGCGAGGAGGTCGCGCAGGTTAACGCCCAGCTGCAGACCGTGACCGACCAGAACGCCCAATTGCAATCGGCGCTCAGCCAGATGCAGAGCCAACTGGATCAGTTGCGCCAGCAGATGGAGGAGAAGGATCGTCAGCTGCAGGTCATTTCCCAGGAGATGGCGCAGCGACCTGCTGCCGAAGCGATCACGCCTCCAAGCGAGGCGGCGTCCAGCTCCTCGTTCGGCTGGAGCTCCTGGCTGATGGCTGGGCTGCCGGTGCTCGGCCTGGCGCTGTTCGGGCTTCTCGTTGCCTATCGACGTCGCGCCAAGGAGCAGGCACCCGAGCCGACGAACGAAGCGCCGCGGCTTGCACCTGTCGGCGAATCCCCAACGGTGAGCCGCCCGGTGGTCGTCGAGCCTGTCGCTGAGCCCGATCCGCTGGAGGGTGCCAACGTCTATATCGCCTACGGCCGTTTTGCCGAGGCGGCCAGTGCGCTGCGTCGTTCCATCGAGCTTTATCCGCAGCGCGCCGATTTGCGTCTGCGCCTGAGCGAGGTTTATGGCGAACTGGGTGATGAGTCGGCGTTCCTTGACCAGGAAAAGGCGCTGCTCGATCTGGGCGTGCCGCCTGCGCGTATCGAACCGATCAAGGCCCGCTACTTCGCCGGCAGCCGTGCGCAGGCTGTTCAGCCTGCCGCAGTTGCCGAGCCCGAGGCCGTCGAGCCCCTCGTCGACAGTGATTTCCAGCTCAACCTGGACGATCTCTCTCTGGATGCCGACTGGGATCTGGTCAGCCCATTCAAGGCCGACACCCCGGCCCGTCTGAAGAAGGCCGAAGAAGAGGTGGCGCATGACCCACATTTCGCCAGCAACCTGCGGGAGCTGCCGGAAGTCTTCGAGATGGACATGGAGCACGGCGAGTCGCGTGTCGAGCCGGTGGACGAATATGTACTCGACGAGCAGTTCCTCGACGCCTTCGCCGACGAATCCGAGCAACCGCTGCAGCCGATCGACCTGGATCACCTGGCCGGCAATCCCGAGCACATGACCAAGCTCAATCAGGCGTTGGCCTACATCAAGCAGGGCGATATCGCGGCAGCGTGCGACATCCTCAACGAAGTGATCGACGAGGGCGACGAGCAGGAGAAGGAGGCAGCGCGCCTGCTTCTGGCCGAGATCGCCTGATTGCCACCGCTCAGGTGAATCGACAAGGCCGCGCAGATTGCGCGGCCTTGTCGTTTCAGAAACTCTTGCCCAGGTTCAGGTACAACGCCTTTTCCCGTTCATCGTTGAGACCGTAGCTGAAGTTCAGCGGGCCGAGTGGCGTGTCGAGGCCGAGGAACACACTGGCGGCGTTGATGTAGCCGCTGTCGAAGGCATTGTCGTTGTTCCAGGCGCGACCACGCTCCAGCGACATGCCCAGGTACAGCGGGACATCCAGCGGCAGCAGCGAGTGCTGGGTCAGCCGGCGGTAGTACACCATGCGCGCCAGGGCCACGTTCTGCCCGCTCAGGGCATCCTGGCGAAAGCCTGACAGCTCCTGGGCGCCGCCGAGGACGAAGCCCGAGGTGACCACATCGGCTTCGTCCAGGGTGCGCCCGTAGCGGCCGCCGAAGATCCAGGTGTTGCGCTCGACGCTGAACGCCTTGCTCAGGTTCAGCTCCCATTGACGGTAGTCCTGATCGGAATCCAGCCCCTTGTCGTACTGGCGCAGCAGCAGACCGATTTCTTCGCCCTGTCGCGGGAAGTCGACGTTGTCCAGGGTGTCGAAGGAGTACTTCAGTTCGTAGTAGCCCTCGCTGAAGCTGAAGCTCGGCAGGTCGCGTTCGCCGACGCGTACGTCCGCTTCGCCCCAGGCCTGGCCGATGCCGAAGCGAATCTCGCCATTGTTGGCGATCTGCCGCCCGAGGTTGAGGCCGTAACCGTAGCGCTCAAGGCGGTATTCGGCGATGGGGTCGTTATCGAGGATGGCCTCGATGTTGCGCGACTCGCCCGCCAGGTAGGGTGCGATGAAGTAGCGCGAACCGGAGTCGAGCGGTTGGTAGAACTCGCTGTACAGCTCCTGGCGGTCGCCCAGTTGCACGCGCGTCAGCCATTCGGCACCGAGTTCGTTGATGCCGTTGATGCGGTAGCTGGCGCCGATGTTGAAGGCGCTGTCACCACGCATGTCGTCGGCGAGGTTCAGGCCGATGCGCAGGTAGTCGGTGCCGGTGCGCCGGCCGCGCGCGTCGATCACCAGTGCACTGCCACGCTCGTCCAGGGGCGTGATGCGGTATTGCACGCGTTCGAAGTAGTCGAGGCCGTAGAGCGTACCCATGTCCTTTTGCAGGCGTTCGAGATCCAGTGGCTGATTCAGCGGCTGACGGATGTGGCTGAGGATCACCGCGTCGCCGACCTTGGAGTCGTTCTCCACGCGGATTTCGCGGATCAGCGGGTTGCGCTGCTCACGCGAACGCGCCACGGCCAGCGCCGGGCTGCCGCCGCCCGGTTGGGCGAGGCGTGCCAGGGAGGCGGATAGCGCCTCGGTGGCACGGTAACCGGCGTCGATCATCTGCTCGGCCCGGTTGAAATCGGCCACGCCATAGCCGGCCAGCGGCGGGGTGATCAGTACGTCGTCCGGCGTCAGGGTCTTGAGTTGCTCTTCCGAGTTCTTGCGCGTCATCAGGGTGATCGACTGGTTCATCACGTCGACTACCGTGGTCAGTTCGTCGACCGGTCGCAGCGGGGTGCCCAGATCGACCACGATGACCCGGTCGACGCCCATCTGCCGGGCCACGTCGATGGGAATGTTGTTGACCATGCCACCGTCGACCAGCAGGCGGCCATCGAGCTCCACCGGAGCGAACACCGCCGGGATCGACATGCTGGCGCGCATCGCCTGCGGCAGGTGGCCGCTGCGCAGGATCACCTCTTCACCCGTGGCGATATCGGTGGCCACCGCATGGAAGGGGATCGGCAGGCGGTCGAAATTGCGCGTGTCGCTGCGGTGTACCAGCAGGGTTTCCAGGAGCATGGTCAGGTTCTGCCCCTGGATCACGCCCAGCGGCAGGCCCAGGCTGCCATCGTCACGAAAGCTGAGTTTCTGCTTGATCAGGAAATCGCGATCATCCTGCTTGCGGCGAAAGGGGATGTCCTCGCGCGGTGGAGAATCGGAGAGCGCCTGCTGCCAATCCAGCTGCAGCGCCAGCTGTTCCAGCTCATCAACCCGGTAACCGGCCGCATACAGCCCGCCGATGATGGCGCCCATGCTGGTGCCGGCGATGGCGTCGATGCGAACGCCCTGGCGTTCCAGCGACTTGAGCACGCCGATATGCGCCAGCCCGCGCGCGGCGCCGCCGGACAGCACCAGGCCGATACGCTCCTCGGCGTACGTCGGCAATGCAAGAAGGGCGAGGAAAATCAGCAGCGGGCGGAACAGGCGAGGCATGACGAATACCGGATTAGACGGGCACAAAGGCCGCTATTATAGGCACCCGCTTCGCCCATCAGAGCCTGCCCATGTCAGATCACAAGCCGGAAATCGTCATCACCTATTGCACCCAGTGCCAGTGGTTGCTGCGCGCCGCCTGGTTGGCCCAGGAGCTGCTCAGCACCTTCGCCGACGAACTGGGTCGGGTCAGCCTGGAACCGGGCACCGGCGGCGTGTTCCGCATCCTCTGCAATGGCGTACAGGTCTGGGAACGCAAGGCCGATAACGGCTTCCCCGAGGCCAAGGTGCTCAAGCAGCGCGTGCGCGATCTGATCGATCCGAGCCGCGATCTGGGGCACAACGACCGCGTGTAGCGCTGAGGCTGAGTCGCTCTCAACGCGCCAACCGTGCCGAGACGAAGATGGCACTGACGATCAGCAAGCCGCCTGCCAGCATGCGCAATGTCGGCTGCTCGCTGAACAGCCACCAGGCAAAGAGAATCCCGTAGACCGGCTCCAGAGCGAAGATCACCGCAGTGGTACGGGCCTTGAGCACGCGCAGGCTGGCGACGAACAGGCTGTGTGCCAGCCCCGTGCAGAAGATGCCGAGCAGGGCGATCCACAGCCAGTCCAGTGGCGTGACGCTCGGCACCACCGGCCAGGCCCAGGGCATGAAGCAGACGAATACCGCCAGATTCTGGTACAGCGCAGCCTGCACCGGGTCAATGCCGTGGGTGCTGGCGCGGTTGAGCAACGACAGCAGGGCGAACAGCAACCCCGATGCGATGGCCCAGAGCAGGCCGACGGTGGCACCGCTGGCCAGGCTGAATGCCGGTGTCACCAAGACCAGACCCAGGCAAACCAGGCCGACCATGGCGAACTCGATGGGCTGCGTGCGCTCGCGAAACAGCACGCCTTCCAGCAGTACGGTAAAGGCTGGGAAGCTGGCAAAGCCTAGGGTGGCGATGGCCACGCCGGAGACTTTCACCGCCTCGAAGAAAGTCACCCAATGCGCGCCCAACAGCAGGCCGCCGAGGCCGAGCAGAGCTGCCTGGCGCAGGCCTGGCCAGCCAAGCGTGCGGCGGCGCCAGAGCAGCAGGGCCAGGCCGAGTGCGAGTACGGCGAATACCGAGCGACCGGCGGCGATCATGTTTGGGGTGGTCTCGGCCAGTTTGCCGAAGATCCCGGCCAGGCCGAACATCAGCGCGCCAAGGTGAATTGCCAGCAGGGCGTTGCGTTGTTTCATGCCAGGCGCGCCCCGTTGGGCAGTGGCAGGTCAAAGCTAGCCAGCACCACGCGCCCGGCATCGTCATGGGCGCCGGTGACCAGAACCTCTGAGCGGATGCCGGCGATGCGTTTCGGTGGGAAATTGCATACGCAGAGCACTTGCCGGCCAATCAGGGCGGCACAGTCATAGTGGGCGGTGATCTGCGCGCTGGAGGTTTTCACGCCCAGTTCGCCGAGATCCACCTCCAGTACGTAGGCGGGCTTGATGGCTTTTTCATTGGGGCGGGCGCTGCGGATGGTGCCGACACGCAGCTCCACCTTTTCGAAATCCTGCCAGTCGATGGTTTGCATAAGGGACTCCTCGTTGATGCAGCGCAGTCTAGGCGCCGCATGCGGCAACGGTCTGTCGCGGGAGTAGCGGATTTTGTCGCCAGACTCTCGTACGAATCAGCGGTCACGGCGCAACTGGCGCGGAGTCGTGCCCAGGTGGCGGGAGAGGGCGGCAGTGAAGGCACTCTGCGAGTTGTAGCCGACCCGCGCGGCGATCTCTCCGACGGGCAGGTCGCTGCTGCGCAGCAGGTGCTCGGCCAGTTGCAGGCGGCGCTGGCGAACATGCTCCATCGGTGTGCGACCGGTTTCGGCGAGAAAGCGGGCATGCAGGCGCGCCACCGAGAGCCCGGCCAGGCACGCCAGGTCGGCCACTTGCAGCGGATGAGCGGCGTGCTGATCGATGTACTGATCGAGTGCCGCCAGGGGCAGCCGTCGTGACTCGGCCTCTGGCGCTGCGCAGGCCAGGCTGCCGAGCAGCAGGGCAGCGCCCTGGCCGGCGATCACCGGGTCGTTGATCGGGCTGTTGGCCAGCCAGTTGAGCAACTGGCCCTGGGCCGGCTCGAGTCGCAGCGCATGGGGTTTGTCCAGCAGCCGCTGGATGCGACTGGCGTGGTGGCCCAGTTGCCGCTCGATCCAGTCGTTGGCCGGCAGATCCAGCACCAGGCATTGGCTGCCGCGCGGACTGCCGCAGGTATGGCGCGCCTCGGCCGGTACCACCGTCAGGTGATGACGCAAGACCTGGCTGCCCTGGCCATCGACTTCGAACTGCAGCTCTCCGGCCAGGCCGAACACCAGTTGGGCGTGCTCATGGCTGTGGCTGAGCATTTCATGGCTGTAGTGACGCAGGGACAGGATCGGGAGCATGGCAGTTTCCTCGGCAGCGGCCGGAGTTTAACGCCTGCCCGCATCGAGTGCTGCGTTCATGCAATGGTCTTTTTCCTGTCATATGGCGTTCACCGCTACGCCTCAAGCTCGACTAAACCCAGCCGGAGGCCGCCTGTGACCCACGCCCAGCTCGCCAAGCCCAGCCGCAAGCAACGTGTTCGCACCCTGTGGATTTCCGACGTGCACCTCGGCACGCGAGATTGCCAGGCCGAACACCTGGCGGCCTTTCTCAAGCGCTATCACGCCGACCGCATCTATCTGGTGGGGGACATCATCGATGGTTGGAAGCTGCGAGGCGGCATCTACTGGCCGCAGGCGCACACCAACGTCATCCGCCGTCTGCTGACCATGAGCAAGCGCGGTACCGAGGTGGTCTACGTCACCGGCAACCACGACGAATTCCTGCGCCGTTATTCCAGCCTGCTGCTGGGCAATATCCAGCTGGTTGACGAGGCCGTGCACGTGACCGCCGACGGCCGCCGTCTGCTGGTGATCCACGGTGACCAGTTCGATGTGATCACCCGTTATCACCGCTGGCTGGCCTTCCTTGGCGACTCGGCCTACGAGTTCACCCTGACCCTCAATCGCTGGCTCAATCATTGGCGGCGCCGTTACGGTTACGGCTACTGGTCGCTGTCGGCCTACCTCAAGCACAAGGTCAAGACGGCGGTGAACTTCATCAGCGACTTCGAGGAAGCCATCGCTCACGAATGCGTCAAGCGTGGGCTTGATGGCGTGGTCTGCGGGCACATCCACCATGCCGAGATTCGTCAGGTCGGCAGCGTGGAGTACCTCAACTGCGGCGACTGGGTGGAGTCCTGCACGGCGCTGATCGAGCACTGGGACGGGCAGATCGAGCTGTATCGCCTGGCCGAGGCGCAGGCCCGCGAAGTCGAACAGGAACGCGCCGCCGCGTTGCTCGAGCCGGGCGCATGAGGATTCTGATCGTCAGCGATGCCTGGGCGCCGCAGGTCAACGGCGTGGTCACCAGTCTGGCCGCGCTGGTGCGTGAGCTGCGCGGCCTGGGGCATCAGGTGAAGCTGCTGTCGCCGGCCGATTTTCGCAGCCTGCCGTGCCCGACCTACCCGGAAATCCCGCTGGTGTGGGATCTTTGGCGCGTCGGCGCGGCGATTCGTGATTACCGTCCCGATTGCGTGCATATCGCCACCGAGGGCCCGCTGGGCTGGGCGGCGCGCCGTTGGCTGGGCAAGCGAGGGCTGGCCTTCTCCACGGCCATCCATACGCGCTTTCCCGAATACGTCAGTACCCGCTGGCCCTGGATCGAGCCACGCTGGGGCTATGCCTTTCTGCGCGCCTTCCATCGCCCCAGCCAGGCCGTATTGGTGACCACCGAGCGGCTGCGTGAGGAATTCGCCAGTTGGGACTTCGCTCGCCTGCAGCTATGGCGCAAGGGCGTCGATACTGCGCTGTTTCGCCCGGATGGCCAGCGCCTGCGGCCTGCGCGCCCGGTGTTCCTGTACGTCGGGCGCATTGCGGCGGAAAAAAATCTGCCAGCCTTTCTCGACCTGGATCTGCCGGGCGAGAAGTGGGTGGTGGGCGATGGCCCGCAACGTGAGGCGCTGCAGCGCCAGTATCCGCAGGTGCGCTTTCTCGGTTACCGCCATGGCCAGGCGCTGGCCGAGACCTATCAGGATGCTGCGGTGCTGGTCTTTCCTTCGCGCACCGATACCTATGGCCTGGTGATGTTGGAGGCGCTGGCCTGCGGCACGCCCGTGGCCGCCTATCCGGTGGCCGGACCGCTGGACGTGCTGCTGCCTGGGCAGAGCGGGGTGATGGACGAGGATCTGCGTGCGGCGTGCCTGAGCGCGCTGGAGCTGGATCGCGAGCGTTGCGCCGAACTGGCTGCCGCGCAATCCTGGCGCGCCTCGGCGTTGGAGTTCCTGGCGTTGCAGCCGTTGATCGATGGTGAGCCGGCTTTGCTGGGCGAGGCGTTGGCGGAGGGCTAGGGCGTACCGAGACGCCGACCGCTCGGAAGCAGTGCGTCGTTGGAGTGTTGGGCGTAGGTCGTGGTGCCGAGCCCGGCATGGACTGGCGGACTGTTCGCTGGCGCTCCTGAGTCCGCCCTACGCCCCTGGATCCGCCCGAGCGGTTGGCGCCCCGATCCGCCCTACAGAATGATCTTGTCGCGCAGTTTCTCGGCGGCCTGGTTGAGCGCCTGGATGACCCGTTCCTTGTCGTAGTTCTGGATGCCGTTGGTGTCCAGGTACATGGAGAAGCCTGGCAGCTCGTGCTCGACGTAGCTGGAGGTAGCGCCGAGGTCGCGGCGGAAGTCCACCACCTGGTAGATCTGCACAGGGCGGGTGAATCCCTTGACCGTGATCTGGCCCTTGTCTCGGCACATGATCACGTCCTTGATCAGCGAGTAGGCCTCGTGGGAGATGAGGATCTCGCCGGCTTCGGCGGCGCTTTCCAGGCGGCTGGCCAGGTTCACTTCGCGGCCGACGATGGTGTAGTCCATGCGCGTATCGGCGCCGAAGTTGCCCACCGTGCAGTAACCGGTGTTCAAACCCATGCGAATTTCCAGCGGCTTGGTGATGCCCTGGGCGCGCCATTGCTGGCGCAGCACCTTCATGTGCTTGCGCATGGCGATGGCCATCGACACCGCGGCTACGGCGTCCTTCTTGGCCCCCTGGCTGCTGGGGTCGCCGAAGAACACCATGACGCTGTCGCCGATGAACTTGTCGATGGTGCCGCCATATTTCAGGGCAATCTTCGACATCTCGTTGAGGTAGGTGTTGAGCAGGTCGGTCAGTTGCTCGGCTTCCAGCTCCTCGGACAGTTCGGTGAAACCCTTGATATCGGAGAAGAACACGGTGAGCTTCTTGCGCTGGGTCTCCAGGCGCACGCTCTTCTTGCCGCTGAAGATCGACTCCCACACTTGCGGCGACAGGTATTTAGCCAGGTTGCGCGCCAGGCGCGCGGCCTTTTCCTGCTCACGCTTGATCTCGACCCGCGCCTGAGCCAGACGCAGCCCCTGCTGGTGCATGAAGTAGGCGGTGATGCCGATGTACAGCGTGGTGAAGAAAATGCTCACCACACTGACCGTAGGTGGAGTGCTGAAGTTTGGCTGTGGGTGGAGCACGGCGGTGCACAGTACGCTGGCACTGAGGGTCACCAGCACGGCGATGCCGAAGTAACGCAGCCCGCCGATGAGCAGTGCGCTGAAACTCAGAATCAGCAGGAGCATCGAACTGGGCACGCTGGAGAAGCCCAGCAGAGCAGCGGAGGCGCCGACATGCAGGGCATCGATGAACAGCAAGGTCAGGTCGGTCTGCTGCGGATGATCGTTCTTGAAGCGGCGACTGACCTGATGAGCCAGGTGTGGATAGAGCAGGGCGTAAGGCACCATCCACAGGATGTCGTAGGTGAAATGGCCCACTGCAGTGCCGGCAGCAATGCTGGCCGCCGTGGTGATGTAGGCGAGAACGCGGGAATAATATTCGCGCAATGGCGGCGTCGGCAGACTGCTGGATCGGCTGGATGTGGCTGACTTCATTCGCGCTAGGGATCCCTGATTGAGCGCCTCTTGTCGGGCGTCTGAACGGTCTGCAACACCCGCGCTAGAGCGCGGATGGGGCGAGGATCATAACCAAGCGGGGAGGAAGCAGCCAAGCATCACCGCCGAACGGCACAGTGCCAGCATCTCGGCGGTCGTGCTGAGCCTAGGGGATTGTTGCCTGTTCGTGGCGAGCCCTAGAAGCGAATACGGCCAGTGAAGGCATCCTTGAGCATCACCCAGTCGCCCATCAGGCTGTAGAGCGGGTAGTCGAAGGTGGCCGGGCGGTTCTTCTCGAAGACGAAGTGGCCGACCCAGGCGAAGCCGTAGCCAGCCAGCGGCATGGCCAGCAACCACAGCCAGTGCTGGGTGAGCAGGGCGTAGGCGAGGATCGCCAGTACCAGCAGGCTGCCGACATAGTGCAGGCGGCGGCAGGTGGCGTTGCTGTGCTCCTGCAGGTAGTAGGGGTAGAACTCGGCGAAGCTCTGGAAGCGTTCGGTGGTTTGAGCGGTCATGGCGCACCTCCTGTTATTGTCGGCCTTAGTGTAGAGGAGCTGTCTCCATGGGCCACTGACTTACGGTGCCAGTCTTGTATCCTTGCGCCGCCAGCCCGTGCAAAACCACAAGAACAACACCATGACCGAAAGAACCACATCCTCCAGTTGGGCCATGGCCATCGTCCAGGCGCTGGAACTCGGTGGCGTCGATTGCCGCAGCCTGTTCGCCGAGCTGGAGCTGGATTACGCGGCGTTGAGCGACCCGGACGCGCGTTTCCCGCAGGATCGCATGACCCGCCTGTGGCAACGCGCCGTCGAGCTGTCGGGCGACTCGGCCATCGGCCTGAACATGGCGCAGGTGGTGCGTCCGGCCTCCTTCCATGTGGTCGGCTACGCCTTGATGTCCAGCCGCAACCTGCGTGATGGCTTCACTCGCCTGGTGCGTTATCAGCGCATCATCGGCGAGGGTGCCGACCTTCATCTGCTGGCGCAGCCCGACGGTTACGCGCTGACATTGGCTATTCACGGCGACCGCCTGCCCGCCGCCCGGCAAAGCGCCGAGGCTTCGCTGGCCTATTGCCTGGCGTTCTGCCGCTGGCTGACCGGCAAGCCCCTGCAGCCGCGCGAGGTGCGCCTGCAAAGCCCGACGCCGCGAGACCTGGCGCGTTACCAGGCGGTATTTCAGGCTCCGCTGCGTTTCAATGCCGAGCAGGATGCGCTGATCTTCGCGCGCGCCGACCTGGAGGCGCCATTGCCGAGCGCCAACGAAGCGCTGGCGCAATTGCATGATCGTTTCGCCGGGGAGTATCTGGCGCGTTTTTCCGGCAGCCGCGTGACTCATCAGGCGCGCCAGGTGCTGTGCCGATTGTTGCCGCAGGGCGAGCCACGGCGGGAAGTGGTGGCGCAACAACTGCACCTGTCGCAGCGCACCTTGCAGCGGCGCCTGCAGGAGGAGGGCACCAGCTTCCAGCAACTGCTCGACGAGACGCGCCGCGAACTGGCCGAGCAGTATCTGCAGCAGGTCAATCTGACCTTGCTGGAAATCGCTTATCTGCTGGGCTTTGCCGATTCGAGCAATTTCTTCCGGGCGTTTCGTCGCTGGTTCGGGCAAACGCCCGGTGAGTACCGTGCAGCTATGCTGGGCGAGGGGCTCAGTGACGCCAGAACGCCGGGAACACCAGCACCAGCACGGTAAGAATCTCCAGGCGGCCGAGCAGCATGCCCAGCGTCAGTACCCACTTGGCCAGATCCGGAATGTTGGCGTAGTTGCCAGCCGGGCCGACCATCTCGCCCATGCCAGGGCCGACGCCGGAGACCATTGCGGCGGCGCCGGTCAGCGAGGTGATCCAGTCCACGCCGCACATGGCCACGGCCAGCGCCAGAACGGCGATGGTGATGGTGTAGAAGAAGGCGAAGGCAAGAATCGAGCGGACGATGTCCTCGTCGAGACGGTGGCCGTTGTACTGCTGCTTGAGTACTGCGCGCGGATGGATCAGCAGGCGCAGGTTGGCCTTGAGCAGGATATAGGCGACCTGGAATCGGAAGATCTTCAGGCCGCCGGCTGTGGAGCCGGAGCAGCCGCCGACGAAGCCCAGGTAGAAGAACATCATGCTGGCGAAGGGACCCCACAGGTGGTAGTCGCCCACGGCGAAACCGGTGGTGGTCATGATCGAGGTGATGTTTACCGCCACCAGGCGCAGCGCATCGAACCAGTGCAGGTCGGTGGTCAGCCACTTCCAGGACGCCAGAACCAGCCAACTGCCGACCAGCAGCAGGAGGAAGCCGCGTACCTGTGCATCGCGCAGCAGCGGCCGATAGTTGCCACGCAGTGCCGTGACATAGAGCACGAAGGGCAGGCTGCCAAGCACCATGACCAGCACCGCCACCCAGTGGATGGCCGGTTGCTGCCAGTGGCCCAGCGAGGCATCGGAGGTGGAGAAACCGCCGGTGGCGATGGCCGACATGGCGTGGTTGATCGAGTCGAACAGGCCCATGCCGGCCAGCCAGAAGGCCGTCACGGCCAGGGCGCTGAGGCCGACATAGGCCAGCACCATGTACTTGGCGACCATGTGCGAGCGCGGCATGACCTTTTTCGAGCGATCCGAGGATTCGGTCTGGAACAGGCGCATGCCACCGATGCGCAGCATCGGCAGGATCGCCACGGCCATGGCGATGAAGCCGATGCCGCCGAGCCAGTGCAGCAGTGAGCGCCAGATCAGGGTGCCGGGCGACATCTCGTCGAGGCCGCTGAACACCGTGGCGCCGGTGGCGGTGATGCCGGACATGCTCTCGAAATAGGCATCGGTGATGCTCGCCCGCTCGGCGAAGAGGAACGGCAGCGCAGCGAAGATCGACACCATCACCCAGCTCGACACGGTCAGCATGTACATGTCGCGTGGGCGCAGGTTGGTCTGCTGTGGGCGACCCTGGGCGACCATCGCCATCCCCGTCAGGGCGGTGATCAGGCTAGACCAGAGGAAGGCGTTGATTTCCTGCGGGCGCTCGAAGACCAGCAAGGTCACAACCGGCACCAGCATGCTCAGGGCCAGGGTGATGAGAAAGATGCCGTTGATGAACGCCAGAATGCGCAGGCTGGAAAGGGGCATGGGTCAGTGTTTCCAGAAACTGCGGGTGATCAGCACCAACACGGTGAGGATTTCCAGACGTCCAAGCAGCATGCCGATGGTCAGCAGCCACTTGGCCGAATCCGGCAGGCTGGCGAAGTTGCCGGCCGGGCCGATGATCGGGCCGAGGCCCGGGCCGACGTTGCACACGGCAGTGGCTGCGCCCGTGAGTGCGGTGATCCAGTCCAGCCCGGTAAGGGTCAGAGCCAGGGCCAGCACGCCGATGGTGATGGTAAAGAAGAACGAGAAGGTGATCAGCGAGCGGACGATTTCCTCGTCCAGATTGTGGTTGTTGTACTGCTGCTTGATCACCGCGCGTGGGTGCACCAACTGCATCAGGTTGGCCTTGAGTAGCACGTAGGCGACCTGGAAACGGAAGATCTTCAGACCGCCGGAGGTCGAGCCCGAGCAACCGCCGACGAAGGTCAGGTAGAAGAACAGCAGCACGGAGAAACTGCCCCAGGTGGTGTAGTCGCCCAGGGCGAAGCCGGTCGTGGTGACCACCGAGGTGACGTTCACCGCGACGATGCGGAAGGCGTCGAGCCAGGCGTAATCGGAGTTGAGCCACAGCCAGGTGCCGAACACCAGCCAGGTCAGCAGCAGGAAACCGAGAAACCCCCGTACCTGATGATCGCGCAGCAGCGCATGGCGATTGCCGCGCACGAAGGCGACGTAGAGCATGAAGGGCATGCCGCCGAGCAGCATCAGCACCACCGCGACCCAATGCACGGCCGGTTGTTGCCAGTTCGCCAGCGAGGCGTCGGAGGTGGAGAAACCGCCGGTGGAAATCGCAGCCATCGAGTGGTTGATGGCCTCGAAGGGCGTCATGCCGGCGATCCAGAAGGCGATGAAGCCGAGCAGGGTCAAGGCGATATAGATCAGCAGCAGGTACTTGGCGGCCATGTGCGAACGCGGCATGACCTTCTCGCCCCAGTCCGAGGACTCGGTCTGGAACAGGCGCATGCCACCGACGCGCAGCAGCGGCAGGATCGCCACCGCCATGCCGATGAAGCCGATGCCGCCGAGCCAGTGCAGCATCGAGCGCCAGATCAGGATACCGGGGGACATGTGATCCAGGCCGACCAGCACGGTCGAGCCGGTGGTTGTGATGCCGGACATGGTCTCGAAGAAGGCGTCGGTGTAGCTGATGTGCGCGATCAGCGTCATCGGCAGGGCGGCGAAGCAGCACACCACGCTCCAACTGGCGGTGGTCAGCAGGTACATGTCGCGCGGGCGCAGTTGCGCATTCTGCGGGCGCCCGGGGATGACCAGGGCGAGACCGACGATCAGGGTGATCAGGCTGGACCAGAGGAAGGCGCTGAGGTCTTCGGGGTGTTCGAAGACCAGCAGAGTCAGCATGGGGATGACCATGCTAAGTGCCAGAGTGATCAGGAATATGCCGATGATGAAACCGATGATACGCAGCGTCGGCAAGGCCATGGGGCAAGGGCTCTGGCGGGTTACGGAAAAGGCGCCATTCTACCTGTGGCCCGCTGCCTGTAAACCGCTATCAAGGCGCTCTGGAAAAACCGGGTGATGACTGCGCAGGCGGGGGCTTTACAAGGTCATGGCCGTGCATAGAATAGCCGCCAGCCACCGGCGTCCGCCGGTTTCCGAGCCTTCTCGTCATGTCCGAAAGCAATCCCTGTCTCACGTGCGGCGCCTGCTGCGCGTTCTTTCGTGTGTCCTTCTTCTGGGGCGAATGCCAATCGGCCGGCGGTAGCGTGCCGGACGAGCAGGTCATCCAGATCAGCCCTCACTACGTCGCCATGCGGGGCACCGAAGTTAAGCCGGCGCGCTGCACGCAACTGCTGGGCGATGTCGGCTGTGGCGTGCGCTGCACCATGTACGAGCAGCGCTCCAGCAGTTGCCGGGAATTCGAGGCGTCCTGGGAGAACGGTGTGCACAACCCGCGCTGCGACGATGCGCGTCGGGCGCACGGCTTGCCGCCCCTGACGCCGCCGGTACAGCCGGTGATATCCCCGGATCGGGTGGCCTGAAAGCGGCTGCAGGCAACAGGCTATAGGCCTCGTGGTAACAAGCAGGGCTTGCTGCCGTTCGCTTGCAGCGTTGAGAATGCGCCATTCCTGAATTCTGGAGGTGGCCCATGGACGCGCTCGACGCCTTGTTCAACCGTGTTTCCGTTCCTCGTCTGGTAGAGCCTGCTCCTACGGCAGAGCAGCGCCAGGCACTGTTTCGCGCCGCTTTGCGTGCTCCGGATCACGGCCAACTGCGCCCGTGGCGTTTTCTCACCGTTGAAGGTGAAGCACGGGTACGCATGGGTGAGTTGTTCGCCGAGGCGCTGAGCGTCGGCAATGCCGAGGCATCGGCGGAAGCGCTGAACAAGGCGCGCGGTATGCCGTTGCGCGCGCCCTTGCTGGTGGTGGTGATCGCGCGGCTGCAGGCCCATGCCAAGGTGCCGGAGTCGGAACAACTGCTCGCCGCAGGTTGTGCGGCTCACGGCATGTTGCTCGCCGCTCATGCGCAAGGCCTGGGCGCGGTCTGGCGCACTGGCGACATGGCCTATGACGCGCATGTCGCGCAGGGGCTGGGGCTGAGCGCCGACGAGCGCATCGTCGCCTATCTTTACCTCGGCACCCCTGAACGTGAATTGCGCCAGCCCCCAGAGCTGGCCGTCGAGGACTTCGTCAGCACCTGGAACGGCTGATCCGCACGCTCAGGCGCGGTTTGGCTGCGCTGCGCTGGGTAGATCGAGCGTGGCAACGAAACCGCCATCCGGATGATTGCTCAGCAGCAGTTCACCACCGTGGCGCTGCGCTGCACGCCTGGCGATGGCCAGGCCCAGGCCATGCCCCGGGCTGCTCTGCCCGGGCGCACGAAAAAACGGCTTGCCCAGTTCCTGCAGGTATTCCTCGGCAGCGCCAGGGCCATGGTCGCGCACGCTGAGGTGCAAGCGTGCGCCGACACGCTGCGCGCTGATCTCGATCGGCTGATCGCCTGGGTTGAAGCGCAATGCGTTGCGCAGCAGGTTGTCAAGCGCGCGCTCTAACATGTCCGGCCAGCCCTGTAGCGGCAAGGCTTCATCGCTCTCGATCAGCATCTGCTGCTGCGGTGCACTGAGGCGGGCGTCGTCCTGCAGCTTGGCGAGGATGGTCGTGATCTCGATGGGTTGCGCTGCCCCAGGGTCGGCATCCAGGCGCGCGAGTTCGAGGATTTCGCTGATCAGCGCTTCCAGCCGGTCGCACTCCTGATTGAGGCGCGGCCAGAGCTTCTCGCGCTCTGCTGGCTCGGCGCGTTCGGCCAGCGCCAGGGCGATGCGCAGACGGGCCAGGGGCGAGCGTAGTTCATGGGAAACATCGCGCAGCAACTGGCGCTGGCTGCCGATCAGCCCTTGCAGCCGTTCGCCCATACGGTTGAAGTCCTTGGCCAGTAGGCCCAGTTCGTCGCGTCGCGTAGCCAGGCGGGCCAGGCTGTTCTGCTGGTAGGTGGTCTGCCCCAGATCGTGCACGGCACCGCGCAGGCGATCCAGCGGGCGGGTGATCGACAGGGTCAGCAGCAGGCTGAACAGGGTCAGCACCACCAGGGCGATGATCAGTGCGCTGAGTGGCCAGAACAGGCTGTCGCGGTGCCAGGCTGCCAGTTCCGGGTGGGGAATGCGGTAGATGAACAGATAGGTTTCGCCGTTCGCACTGCTGTACTCGGTGGTCAACTGGCGCCAGGGCAGCGGACGATCGCGATTGCGCTGTTCGAATGCGGCGGCGCGCGGCGGGAAGGTGCCCTTGACCAGAGGCAGGCCGTTCTCGCCGATGACCTGGGTATCGATGCGGTATTGGCGCTTGCGTTCCTCGAGAAAACGTTGGGCGGCACGCTCTCCGCGTTGTTCGTAAAGCTCGGCCCACTGTTGATCGAGGCCATCCAGGCCCGGATGCTGGCTGAGAATCCAGGCGTCCTGGTTGAGTGCGCGGCCCAGCAGCATGGAAAGCCCGGCAACCAGAGCGATGGCCAGCCAGAAGGTGGCGAGGATGCGCCAGAACAGTGAACGCACGGAGTGTCCTCATGCAGAAGCCGCCGGGCTTATGGAGCGCGGCGGCGGTGAGTTCGATTGGCTGCAGCGTGATCAGCTGGCCTTCTTGTCCTTCTCGGCTTTCCAGGCCTTGAATTCTTCCATCTCGGCGCGACGGGCTTCCATCTTCTTCTGGTGCTCGTCGAAGGCTTTCTGCTGCTCGGGGTTGAGCAGGGCGCGCAGGGCTTTGTGATGCTCGTCACGGGCCTTGTCGAGATCCTTCTTCATGGCCTGTTTTTCCGCTTCCGGCAGCTTGTCCAGATAACGGCGGGTGATGTCATGGCGGCTCTTCATTTCGTCGCCCATCAGCTTGCGAACTTCCTGGCGCTGCTCCTTGCTCAGATTCAGCTCCTTGAACATTTCCGGGCCGCGCTCATGCGGACGCGGGCCGCCGTCGGGCATGGCCATGGCCAGAGTCGGCAGGGTGGCGGCGAACAGCAGGGCGGTGAGTGTCTTGCGCATGGTGATTCTCCTCGTCTCGAAACCGGTCGTTACCGGATGGGCTCAGTATGCGGCGGTCAAGGTCAAGGGCGGTCAGGCCTGGGTAAAGCCTGAGTAAAGGCCGCAGAGCCCAGTCTTTACAGACGGTGCGGAGCGTCAGGGCGCGTAGTAGTAGCCGCGGCTGCGCAGCGCCAGGATGCGCGGACGGCCGTCCGGGTGTGGGCCGAGCTTCTTGCGCAGGTTGCTGACATGCATGTCGAGGCTGCGGTCGTAGAGCGTCAGCTTGCGCCCCAGCGCCAGTTGCGCCAGCACCTGTTTGTCCAGCGGCTCGCCCGGTTGACGCAGCAAGGCTTCGAGCAGGCGGCTCTCGGAAAGGGTGAGAGGAATATCATGGCCGTCAAGGGCGACGATACCGCGGTTCGGGCTGAAGCTCAGATCGCCCAGCTCGAGCTGACTGCTGGTCGGCGCCGGTGTGGTGCGGCGCAGTACGGCGCGCAGACGGGCTGTCAGCTCGCGCGGATCGCAGGGTTTGGCCAGGTAGTCGTCGGCGCCCAGTTCCAGGCCGAGGATGCGATCCAGCGGCTCGCCGCGCGCAGACAGCATCAGCACCGGCAACTCGGCATGTTCGCTGCGTAGCTGCTTGAGCAGCTCCAGGCCATTGCCGTCGGGCAGCATGACATCCAGTACCACGGCGTCTGGCGCTTGTGCGGCCAGGGCACGGCGGGCGCTGGCGGTGTCATGGCACGCGGTGATCTGGAAACCTTCCTGTGTCAGCCAACTGCTTAGCAGCTCGCAGAGTTCCTGGTCGTCATCGATCAGCAGCAGTCGGCTCATGAGGTTCAGTTGATCCACTCACGGCGCGTCTTGCGCTGGCCACGCAGGAGGGCACCGAACAGCACCGAGATCAGGCTGACGGCGCCGCCGATGGCGAACCAGGTCTGCTCCTCGCTGAGCAAGCCGGGTTGCATCTGTGCCTGGCTTTCCTTGAGCTGCAGGCGCAGGCGTTGGTTCTCCTGGCGCAGGCGTTGTTGCAAGGCACTGCTGTTGCTTTCCAGATCACTGCGCATCTGCTCGCTTTGCGCCAGGCGCTGCTGCAGGTCATTGATCTGCGCATGCAGGTGCGTCGTGTCGCTGGACACGGGCGCCGACGGCGTTTCTTCGGCCTGCGCCGCGCTGCAGGCCAGCAGAAGGGCGGCCAGCAGGCTCAACGGGATCGAACGCATTGTGGTTCCTTGTCGGCGTGAGGCGCGGTTCAGGGGAAGACTTTCTTGAAAGGCTTGACCACCACACTGGCGTAGACGCCGGCGGCGCGGTAAGGATCGGCCTCGGCCCAGCTCTGCGCCGCTTCCAGCGAATCGAATTCGGCCACGATCAGGCTGCCGCTGAAGCCCGCCGGGCCGGGATCGTTGCTGTCAATGGCCGGGTGCGGGCCGGCCAGCACCAGGCGGCCTTCCTGCTTGAGTTGCTCCAGCCGTGCCAGGTGCGCAGGTCGCGCGGCCAGGCGGTTGTCCAGGGAGTTTGCAACGTCGGTAGCGATGATGGCGTAGAGCATCTCGATCCTTAGGGCGGGGGCGTTGGCACCCTGGCGGGTGCTTTTTTGCCCGATGGCGGGAGCCAGCGAGCGCATGTGGCGGCATAATAACAAACATCAATCTCAACGAAAGCGCCGCCATGAACGTCGATCTGCATTGTCACAGCACCGCCTCCGATGGTGTCCTGGCCCCAGCCGTGCTGGTGGCCCGGGCGCACCAGCGCGGCATTCGTCTGCTGGCGCTGACCGACCATGACACCCTCGAAGGCCTCGACGAGGCGCATCGCACGGCGGCCGAGCTGGACATGCAGTTGGTCAACGGTATCGAGCTGTCCTGTACCTGGGGTGGCGCGACCATCCACGTTCTGGGCTACGCCTTCGAGCGCGATGCGCCGGCACTTCGCCAGGCCATCGAGGCGCTGCATCACGGGCGCTGGCAGCGTGCCGAGGAGATCGACCGGCGCCTGGCGGCCAAGGGCATGCCTGGTGCGCTGGACGGTGCGCGGGCGGTGCAGCAGGAGCTGGGCGACAGCGGCAATGCTCCGGCGCGGCCACATTTCGCCGAGTTTCTGGTGCGTGCCGGGCATGTGCGCGACCGCGCCGAGGCCTTTCGCAAATGGCTGGGGGCGGGCAAGCTGGGCGACGTCAAGCAGCACTGGCCGGAGCTGGAGTCCGTGGTCGACACGCTGCGCGCCGCCGATGCCTGGATCAGCCTGGCGCATCCCTGGCAGTACGACTTTACTCGTAGTAAGCGTCGACGCCTGGTTGCCCATTTCGCGGCGGCGGGTGGGCATGCCCTGGAAGTGGTCAATGGCATGCAGCCGGCCGAGCAGGTCGGCGGCCTGGCGATACTGGCGCGCGAATTCGGTCTGATGGCCAGCGCGGGCAGCGATTTTCACGCACCTGGCGATTGGTCCGAGCTGGGTCTCTACCGTCCCTTGCCGGACGATCTGACGGCGCTCTGGAAGCGCTTCGAACATGCACAGCCTATCGCTGTCACCCCATGAACAGGGAACGAGTGTGAGCCAATTCTTCCAGATACATCCGGAGAACCCCCAGGCACGCCTGATCAAGCAGGCCGTGGAGATCATCCGTGGCGGTGGGGTGGTGGTCTATCCGACCGACTCCTCGTACGCGCTGGGTTGTGCCATCGGTGACAAGAACGCGGTCGAGCGCATTCGTCGCCTGCGCCAGCTCGACGACAAGCACAACTTCACCCTGGTTTGCCGTGATCTGTCGCAGCTCGGCCTGTTCGCCAAGGTCGATACCGCCGCTTTTCGTCTGTTGAAGATCCATACGCCCGGCCCGTACACCTTCATCCTCAACGCCACCCGCGAAGTGCCGCGCATGCTCCTGCATCCTAAGCGCCGCACCATCGGCCTGCGTGTGCCGAGTCATCCCATCGCCCTGGCACTGCTCGAACAGCTGGGCGAGCCGTTGATGAGTGTCAGCCTGATCCTGCCGGGGGACGATCTGCCGTTGTCCGACCCGTACGAAATGCGCCAGTCTCTGGAGCATCACGTGGATCTGATCATCGACGGTGGCTTTGGCGGTCTGGAGGCCTCGACGGTGATCAACCTGTCCGGTGAGACGCCGGAGATCATTCGCGTGGGCTGCGGCGATCCGTCACCTTTTGCCGAAGACGACTGAGTGCTGGCTATAATCGGGACTTTTCTCGTTCAGGGTAGAACCTCTTGAGTGCCATCGACTCCGCGCGCCGTGTCATGTCCGGCATGCGCCCGAGCGGCCGCCTTCACCTCGGCCATCATCACGGTGTGCTGAAGAACTGGGTCAGGCTGCAACACGAATACGACTGTTTCTTCTGCATCGTCGACTGGCATGCCCTGACCACCGAATACGCCGAGAGCGGCGACCTCCAGCAGCATGTCATGGACATGGCCATCGACTGGCTGGCCGCTGGCATCAGCCCTAGTTCGGCGACGCTGTTCGTGCAGTCGCACGTGCCCGAGCACGCCGAGCTGCACCTGCTGCTGTCGATGATCTGCCCGCTCGCCTGGCTCGAACGCGTGCCGTCCTACAAGGAACAGCTCGCCCAGCAGGCCGGCAAGGATCTCTCCACCTACGGCTTTCTCGGTTATCCGTTGTTGCAGGCGGCGGACATCCTGCTCTATCGCGCCGGTGTGGTGCCCGTGGGCGCGGATCAGTTGCCGCACGTCGAGTTCGCCCGCGAGGTGGCGCGTCGTTTCAATCACCTCTACGGCCGTGAGGCGGATTTCGAAATCAAGGCCCAGGCCGCTGTCGGCAAACTGGGCAAGAAGGTCGGCAAGCTCTATAGTAATTTGCGTCAGGCGTTTCAGGAGCAGGGCGACGGTGAGGCGCTGGAAACCGCGCGGGCCTTGCTCAAGGAGCAGAACACGCTGACCCTGGGCGATCAGGAACGGCTGTTCGGCTACCTGCAGGGCGCCGGCAAGCTGATCCTGAGCGAACCCCATGCCTTGCTGGCCGATGCCGACCGGGTGCCTGGGCTGGACGGCCAGAAGATGGCGAAGTCGAGGGGTAACGCCATCTACCTGCGTGACAGTGACGAGGTGATCGAGGAAAAACTGCGGCGCATGCCCACCGATCCGGCGCGCGTGCATCGTGACGATCCGGGCGAACCACAGCGCTGCCCAGTGTGGTCTCTACATCGCCTGTACTCCAGTGACGAGCGCATGCATTGGGCGCTGGAAGGCTGCCGCAGTGCCTCGATCGGTTGCCTGGACTGCAAGAGCGCACTGTGTAGCTCGATCCAGGGCGAGTTGGCGCCGTTGCAGCAGCGCGCCATCGACTACGAAGGCAGCCCCGAGCTGGTACGCAGCATCCTCGCCGAAGGCGCCGAGCGGGCCCGCGACGAAGCGCGCGATACCCTGAGCGAAGTGCGCCTGGCCATGGGCCTCAACCGCCACTGATGGAGCCCGTGCGATGAGCGATACCACGACCCCCGACGAGCAGGCCGGCGCCCAGCAGGAACTGCCGTTTGCTCTCGTATACGGTGAGGCGGTCACCGAGCTGCCGCTGGATCTGTATATCCCGCCGGATGCCCTGGAGGTGTTTCTCGAAGCCTTCGAGGGGCCGCTCGACCTGCTGCTTTACCTGATCCGCAAGCAGAACATCGACATCCTCGACATCCCCGTGGCTGAGATCACCAAGCAGTACATGGGCTACGTTGAGCTCATGCATTCGGTGCGCCTGGAGTTGGCCGCCGAGTATCTGGTGATGGCCGCCATGTTGGCCGAGATCAAGTCACGCATGCTCCTGCCGCGTTCCAGTGAGGCCGAGGAAGAAGAGGACGATCCGCGCGCCGAACTGATTCGTCGTCTGCAGGAGTACGAGCGCTTCAAAGCGGCTGCCGAAGACCTCGACGAGTTGCCGCGGGTCGGGCGTGACGTGCATGTGCCACGCCTCGATGCGCCTGAGGCGCGAGCGCGCAAGCTGCTGCCGGATGTCAGCCTGGAGGAACTGCTGGTGTCGATGGCCGAGGTGCTGCGCCGCGCCGATATGTTCGAGAGCCACCAGGTCACCCGTGAGGCGTTGTCGACCCGCGAGCGCATGAGCGAAGTGCTCGAACGCCTCAAGGGCGGTGGCTTCGTGCCCTTCGTCGAACTGTTCGCCATCGAGGAAGGGCGCCTCGGCGTCGTGGTGACCTTCATGGCCGTGCTCGAATTGATCAAGGAATCCCTGGTTGAGCTGGTGCAGAATGAGCCCTTTGCCGCCATCCACGTCAGAGCCCGTGCCGAATGAACCTGAGCGATCCGAAAGACCTGGCCCAGTTGCTCGAAGCCTTCCTCCTGGCATCCGGCAAGCCGCAGTCGCTGGAGCGGTTGTACGAGCTGTTCGAGGAAGCCGAACGGCCGGAGCCGGCGCAGTTCAAGGCCGCGCTCGAGGTGTTGCGCAAATCCTGCTCGGGGCGGGCATTCGAACTCAAGGAAGTGGCCTCCGGCTATCGCTTGCAGGTGCGTGAGCGCTTCGCTCCCTGGGTTGGCCGCCTGTGGGAGGAGCGCCCGCAGCGCTACTCGCGTGCATTGTTGGAGACTCTGGCGTTGATCGCCTACCGCCAACCCATCACCCGTGGCGAGATCGAGGAAGTGCGCGGCGTGGCGGTCAACAGCAACATCACCAAGACTCTGCTCGAACGCGAGTGGATTCGTGTGGTGGGTTACCGCGACGTGCCGGGCCGGCCTGCCATGTTCGCCACCACCAAGGGTTTTCTCGACCACTTCAACCTCAAGAGCCTCGATGAGCTGCCGCCGCTGGCCGCGCTGCGCGAGCTGGAGCCCGAGCCGCAGCTGGCGCTGGACGACGAGGCTGAGGTGCCGGCAGGCCTGCAGGCGCGTGCCGATCTGGCCTTGCAGGAAGAAGGCGAGCCGGCCGAGCCGCGTGAAGAAACCAGCTTTCGCAGCCTGTTGGCCGAGCTGGATTCCATGGAGGAGGGCCTCAAGACCGATTTCGACGACCTGCGCCAGGCAGAAGAAGAGTCGACTGTCGATGCGCCCCTGGCCGACCTCGAAGACGATCCGACCTTGCATTGATTCGCTTTACCGGCCGTATGCACAGGATCAATCCCGCTGCGCAACCGGCAATCCGTATCCTGGCTGGCGAATCGTCATGCGAGGACACACGTCGTGAGCAAGAAACCCTGCATCAAGGTCTGCGAATTCGAACGGGACATCTGCCTGGGCTGTGGGCGTAGCCGCCAGGACATCAAGGCCTGGAAGCGCCTCGACAAGCAGGAACGTCTGGCGCTGCTGGCGCAAGCCGACATGCGTCTGCTGGCGCTGGAGGCCACCGGTCGGCGCAAATACCGGAACTGAGCTGAAGCAAACCGCGATCTGGCGTGCATGCGCGCCAGCTTCGACTACCCTAAGCGCTCGGCAGCGCGTATGATTCGCGCCCTTTTGATCATCCGTCCTTACACCGGGAGGTGCCTTAGATGAGCGAACATGATGTCCAGCGTCCGGCTGGCGAAAAACTGCAGAAGGTTCTGGCGCGCATGGGCCTTGGCTCGCGTCGGGAAATCGAAACCTGGATCGGCGAAGGCCGGGTCAAGGTCAACGGCGTCGTGGCCGACCTGGGCCAGCGCGTGGAGATCAGTGATGCCATCGTGCTCGATGGTCGTCTGCTCAAGCGTGAGGAAGTCGCCAGCTCCGTTCGCCGCGTGCTGATCTACAACAAGCCCGACGGTGAAATCTGCACCCGTGACGACCCGGAAGGCCGTCCTACCGTGTTCGACCGTCTGCCGCGCCCGAAAGAAGGCCGCTGGATCAACATCGGTCGCCTCGACATCAACACCACCGGCCTGTTGCTGTTCACCACCGACGGTGAGCTGGCCAACCGCCTGATGCACCCGTCCTACCAGATGGATCGCGAATATGCGGTGCGTGTGCGGGGCGAGGTGACCGAGGAAATGCTGGAAAACCTCAAGCGCGGCGTGATGCTCGAGGACGGCCCGGCCAAGTTCACCGACATCAAGGAAGCGCCCGGTGGCGAAGGTTTCAACCACTGGTATCACTGCGTGGTGATGGAAGGGCGTAACCGTGAGGTGCGCCGCCTGTGGGAATCGCAGGGGCTCGTCGTCAGCCGCCTCAAGCGCGTGCGCTTCGGTCCGGTATTCCTCACCTCCAACCTGACCATGGGCCGCTGGCGGGAAATGGAACAGCGCGAGATCGATATCCTCAGTGCTGAGGTCGGCCTGGCGCCCCAGGCGTTGCCGGCGATGAAGGAAAAGACGCGCGACAAGCTCGATCGCCTGCAGCGCAAGTCCGCCAAGCCGCTGGAGCCGCGTGGCAAGCGCGTGCTGCGTCCGGCGCAGGACGAAGCGGGCGAGGGTGCCCGCCCAACCAGAGCGCCGCGTCAACAGGATGGCGAGCAGCGTGCGCCGCGTGGCTCTCGCCCCGACTCGGCGGGCCGTGGTCAGCGTGATCGCAGCACGCCAGTGGCCGAGCGCCCGAGTGATGTGAAGAAGCGCCAGCCGCGCCCGGCAGTCGAACTGGCTGATCGGCCTGCGCGCAAACCGCGTCCGGCAGGGTCGGACAAGCGTACCCCGGCAGGCGATGGCCAGCGCCCGGGCTTCGGCCGCAAGCGCTGATCTCGCTTCAGGCAAAAAACAACGCCCCGCGCAGCCAGCTGCGCGGGGCGTTGTCGTTTTTGCGGCGGATGGCGGCGATCAGCCCGCCATGGTCAGGCGATTGCGGCCTTCACGCTTGGCCACGTAGAGCGCGTTATCGGCCCGGCGCAGCAGGCTTTCGCTGGATTCGCCCGGCAGCAGGCTGGCGCAGCCGAGGCTGATCGACACCTCGATGGGCTGCCCGGCGTTCAGGCACTGCAGTTCCATCACGGCAAAGCGCAGGCGCTCGCCAACCAGGGCTGCGGCCTCGCGACCGGTGTTGGAGAGAATGATGAGGAACTCTTCGCCGCCATAACGGAACACCATGTCGACATTGCGCAACAGGCTCTTCAGCGTTTGCGCTACCGCCTTGAGCACCTCATCGCCGAGGGCATGGCCATGGTTGTCGTTGATCAACTTGAAGTGATCGATGTCGAGCATCAGCAGCGACAGCGGTTGCAGGTTGCGGCGAGCCACGTCGACTTCGCGTTGCAGCACCTGATCCATGGCAATGCGATTGCCGGTATCGGTCAGCGGATCGCGCAGCGCGCTGAGCAGGGCGGTACGGTAGAGCAGGGCATTGCGCAGCGGAAACAGCAGGCAGGCCAGCAGCGATTCCAGCTGGGCCAGTTCCTCTTCATCGAAGCGCTGGCGGCGGCGGAAGGTCAGCTCGCCGAGGTATTCGCCTTCATGGCTGAGGCGGTAGCCAGCCGAGTGCGGCGCACGCTCGCCGAGTTCCAGGCGCAGATCATGTGCCGAATGCTGGAAGGTCAGCGAGTCCAGAGGAACCAGGCGCTGCACTTCGCGGAAGAACAGTTCGAGAATGCGCTCGATCTCCAGGCTGGTCTGGAGTTGCAGGCTCAGTTGGTGACGCAGTTCGATCAGCGTGGTGGGCTTGACCGGCAGGCTGCGGGTGTCAGCAAAACCCAGGCGCTGCAGTTTGGCTGCGTCGAAATCGATGGTGTTGGTACGGCTGGGGGGAACCATTTGTCTGAACCTCTGGCGCAATGATGCGGCGACGAGGAGGTTAGAGCGAATTCCGTGCCATCTGTTTCGTCGGATTTAAAAATGCTTTTAATTCATTGGCTTAGGTTTTATTTGCGGGGCATGGAGGCAAGTATTTGCCGGTTGCCTGACGCCAGTGGTGGCAATCTGATGCCGGCTGCGGCGGATTTCCGTCGCAGCCGCTGAGGCCGCGCGCGATTACTGCGCGTCGAGCGCCTGGCCGTTGACGCCCTGGCTGTCCGGGCCCATCAGATAGAGGTAGACCGGCATGATGCTGGCCGGCTCGGGACGGGTTGCCGGGTTCTCGCCCGGGTAAGCCTGGGCGCGCATCGAAGTCCGGGTAGCGCCTGGGTTGACGCTGTTGGCGCGGACGTTGCTGATGCCGTCGAGTTCGTCGGCCATCACCTGCATCAGGCCTTCGGTGGCGAACTTGGACACCGCGTAGGCGCCCCAGTAGGCGCGGCCCTTGCGGCCGACGCTGCTGGAGGTGAAGACCACCGAGGCATCCGGCGACAGTTTCAGCAGCGGTAGCAGCGTGCTGCTGAGCATGAACATGGCGTTGACGTTGACATGCATCACGCGCATGAAGTTGTCGCCGGAGAGCTGTTCCAGCGGCGTGCGCGGGCCGAGGATCGAGGCGTTGTGCAGCAGGCCGTCGAGGCGGCCGAACTCGTTCTCGATCAGTACCGCCAGTTCGTCGTACTGATGCGGCAGGGCGGTTTCCAGGTTGAACGGAATCACCACCGGCTGGGGGTGGCCGGCCGCCTCGATTTCGTCGTAGACCTGGCTCAGATTGGCTTCGGTCTTGCCCAGCAGCAGCACGGTCGCGCCGTGGGCCGCGAAGCTCTTGGCGGCGGCGGCGCCGATACCGCGGCCGGCACCGGTGATCAGGATGACGCGATCCTTGAGCAGGTCTGGGCGGGCGGTGTAGTCGAACATGAGGGGATCCTTCGCAGAGCTCTTGGGGGTAGGGCGGGTGTAACCCGCCAAAGGAAGAAATTGCGGGTTTCACCCGCCCTAAGTGATCAGCAGCCGCAGAGGGCGCGATCGAGTACGGCGCGTAATTCCTGCGGGTGATCCACGACCACGTCGGCGCCCCAGTTGCGTGGGTTGTCTTCGGGGTGGATATAGCCGTAGGTCACGGCCGCGGTGCGGCAGCCAGCGGCGCGCCCGGATTCGATGTCACGCGCATCGTCACCGACGAACAGAGTCTCCTCGGGGCGCACGCCGATCTGCTGGCAGGCCAGCAGCAACATGTCCGGCGCCGGTTTGCTCTGCGCCACGTGATCCGGGCAGACCAGCACCGCGCAGCGCTCGGCCAGGCCGAGGCCCGCCATGATCGGCTCGGCGTAGCGCAGCGGCTTGTTGGTGGCCACGCCCCACAGCAGGCGGCCGTGTTCGATGTCGGCGAGCAGGGCTTCGATGCCGTCGAACGGGCGGGTGAGCACGGCGCAATGTGCCTGGTAGCGCTCCAGGAACTCCTGGCGCAGGGCCTCGAAGGCGGGCGAGTCGGGCTCTTCGTCGAAGGCGCAGGCCACCATGGCGCGCGCACCACCGGATACCTGATCACGGATGATCTTGTCCGGCAGCGGCGGCAGGTCGCGCGCGCTGCGCATGGCCTGGGTGATGGCGATGAAGTCCGGCGCCGAGTCGAGCAGGGTGCCGTCCATGTCGAAGAGAACCGCTCTCAGGGGCATCAGTCTTTTCTCAGGGTCTGGATCATGTAGTTGACGTCGACATCGGCGGCCAGCTTGTAATGCTTGGTCAGCGGGTTATAGGTCAGGCCGATGATGTCCTTGACCTCCAGGCCGGCCGCGCGGCTCCAGGCGCCCAGTTCGGAGGGGCGGATGAACTTCTTGAAGTCGTGGGTGCCGCGCGGCAGCAGGCGCAGGATGTATTCGGCACCGATCACCGCGAACAGGTAGGCCTTGGGGTTGCGGTTGATGGTGGAGAAGAACACCTGGCCACCGGGCTTGACCAGCTTGTGGCAGGCGCGGATCACCGAAGACGGATCAGGCACGTGCTCGAGCATTTCCAGGCAGGTGACCACGTCGAACTGGCCAGGCATTTCGTCGGCCAGGGCTTCGGCGGTGATCTGTCGGTACTCGACCTCGACGCCCGACTCCAGTTGGTGCAGTTGGGCGACCGACAGCGGCGCTTCGCCCATATCGATGCCGGTGACGGTGGCGCCGCGCTGGGCCATGGCCTCGCTGAGGATGCCGCCGCCGCAGCCGACGTCCAGTACGCGCTTGCCAGCCAGAGCGACACGTTCGTCGATCCAGTTGACGCGCAGCGGGTTGATGTCGTGAAGGGGTTTGAATTCGCTCTCCCGATCCCACCAGCGGTGGGCCAGGGCTTCGAATTTGGCGATTTCGGCGCGGTCGACGTTGCTCATAAGCATCTCTTTCAAAGCGTGGAAAGCCTGGCCCGTCATGTTGCCAGTTTAAGGCGTCAGTTGGGGCGAGCCGGATTCGTTCAATGTATGTCAGTTTGTCGCAGGTGTTTCGAGATTCTGGCTGGGCGGTTTCAATCCTGTCGGCTTGCCTCGCGACTGCCTTGGGCGATCTGATGTCCCCAGTGCTTGGCCGTATCGATCAGTTCCTGCTCGTCCATGCGTGTCAGGCGGCCATCATCCAGCAGTTGCTTGCCACCGACCCAGACATGCTTCACGCAGTCGCGGCCGCTGGCGTAGATCAGTTGTGAGACCGGGTCATACACCGGTTGCTGAGCCAGGCCGGACAGGTCGAAGGCGACCAGGTCGGCAAGCTTGCCCGTTTCCAGCGAGCCGATCTGGTTCTCCAGGCCGAGGGCGCGGGCGCCATTGAGGGTGGCCATGCGCAAGGCGCTGTGGGCATCCAGGGCGGTCGCCGAGCCCGCCACAGCCTTGGCCAGCAGGGCCGCCGTGCGGGTTTCGCCGAGCAGGTCGAGGTCGTTGTTGCTGGCGGCGCCGTCGGTGCCGATGGCAACGTTGACGCCGGCCTGCCACAGGCGTTCGACCGGGCAGAAGCCGCTGGCCAGCTTGAGGTTGGATTCCGGGCAGTGGATCACGCTGCAGTTGTGCTCGACCAGCAGGGCGAGGTCGTCGTCATCGATCTGGGTCATGTGCACGGCCTGAAAACGCGGGCCGAGCAGGCCCAGGCGCGCCAGACGGGCCAGCGGGCGTTCGCCGTGCTCGGCCAGGGCGTCGGCGACTTCCCGCGCCGTCTCGTGCACATGCATATGAATGCCGGCGTCCAGTTCGTCGGCGAGCATGCGGATTTCTTCGAGCTTGTCGTCGCTGACCGTATAGGGCGCGTGTGGGCCGAAGGCGATACGGATGCGCGGGTGCTGCTTGAGGTCGTCGAACAGTTGCAGGCCCTTGCGCAGCGCCTCGGCGGCATCGCGGGCGCCCGGCACTGGGAAATTCAGCACTGGAATGGTGATCTGCGCCCGTACGCCGGCGTTGTGTACGCACTCGGTGGCGACCTGCGGGTAGAAGTACATGTCGGAGAAGCAGGTGATGCCACCCCGGATCTGCTCGGCAATCGCCAGGTTGGTGCCGTCACGTACGAAGGCGTCATCGACCCATTTGCCCTCGGCGGGCCAGATGTGTTCGCGCAGCCAGGTCATCAGCGGCAGGTCGTCGGCGATGCCGCGCAGCAGCGTCATGGCGGCATGGCCGTGAGCATTGACCAGGCCGGGCGCCAGCAGGCAATCCGCCAGTTCGCGGACTTCTCGCGCCTTGTGGCGCAGTGCTTCGGCGCGTGGCGTGATCAGCACGATCTGGCCGTCACGGATGCCCAGGCCGTGGTCGCGCAGCACCACACCTGCCGGCTCCACGGGAACCAGCCAGGTGGGCAGAAGCAGCAGATCGAGTTCGGTGGTGGGCATGTAGTGAGACGTCCGTGGGCGATTAGGGCATGGCAGCGGGCCGTCAGTTTATAGAGGAACGACCGGTGCTTGAAGCGCGGCCTGGATACCGGCGCTGCCAGAGTCGCGGTCAGGCTGGGTATACTCGGCGGTTTTCGGTTGCCAAGAGTGAGGTAGGGCATGCGCGAGCAATTGCTGGCGGCAGAGAAGATTCAGGCAATCGATTGGCGTGAGGGCGCGCTCTATCTGCTGGATCAGCGCCTGTTGCCTCATGAGCAGGTGTGGTTGCGGATGGAGTCGGCAGATGCAGTCGCTGCGGCGATTCGCGACATGGTGGTGCGCGGTGCGCCTGCCATTGGGATCGCTGCCGCTTTTGGCGTGGTGTTGGGGGCGCGGCAGCGCCTGGCTGCCGGCGGTGACTGGCGCGCGGCACTGGAAGCGGACTTCGAGCAACTGGCGGCTTCGCGGCCGACGGCGGTCAATCTGTTCTGGGCGCTGCAGCGCATGCGTGAGCGCCTGCAACGCCTGAAAAGCGACGCTACGGTGTTGGTGCAGCTGGAGGCTGAGGCCGTTGGCATTCATGCCAGTGACCGCGAAGCCAATCTGACCATGGCGCAGTTGGGCATGGAGCTGATTCGCAAGCACCAGGGCAATGAGCAGGTGCTGATGACTCATTGCAATGCCGGGGCGCTGGCGACCGGCGGCTTTGGTACCGCGCTTGGGGTGATCCGTGCGGCGCATCTTGAGGGGTTGGTCGAACAGGTCTATGTCGACGAAACGCGGCCCTGGCTGCAGGGCGCGCGGCTGACGGCCTGGGAGCTGGCGGCCGACGGCGTGCCGGTGAGCCTCAATGTGGATTCTGCTGCGGCGCACCTGATGAAGGTCAAGGGCATTTCCTGGGTGATAGTCGGCGCTGATCGCATTACTGCCAATGGTGACGTGGCCAACAAGATCGGCACCTACCAGCTCGCCGTCAACGCCATGCATCATGGCGTGCGCTTCATGGTGGTGGCGCCCAGCTCGACCATCGACATGGCCCTGGAAAGCGGTGAGGACATTCTGCTCGAGGAGCGTGGTGGCGATGAGCTGCGTGTCGTGGCCGGGCAGCGTGTCGCTGCGGATGTGCCGGTGACCAACCCGGTATTCGACGTGACGCCTGCGGATCTGATCGACTACATCGTCACCGAAAAGGGCGTGGTCGAGCGGCCGGACATGGAAAAGATGGCGCAACTGATGTGTCGCAAGCGTTTGCATTGATTCACAGGGGCGTCAGCGGTTGCGCATTCGGCCATCACCGGGCCTTCCTGCGCTGGCGCACAGCTGGCTGCGGGGTAGGTGTGTAGCACGCTTTGTGGTAATCTCCGGCAGTTTTCACGGGGCCTGCCTGCAGTGGCCTTCGGCGCCTCCTGATGTGGCATAACCCGTTGATTTATCGTGAGTCGTCATGGCCAGTCGCCAGGGCGACGAACTCCGTAGCGTTCAGGAAGAATAGCGCGGAGTTTCACCAGAAAAAGGAACCAGGCTTCTCATGGGCGAACTGGCCAAAGAAATCCTCCCGGTCAATATCGAAGACGAGCTGAAACAGTCCTACCTCGACTACGCAATGAGCGTGATCGTCGGGCGTGCGCTGCCGGATGCGCGCGATGGCTTGAAGCCGGTCCACCGTCGTGTGCTCTACGCCATGAGCGAGCTGGGCAACGACTGGAACAAGCCCTACAAGAAATCCGCCCGTGTGGTCGGTGACGTGATCGGTAAATATCACCCGCACGGCGACACGGCGGTGTACGACACCATCGTACGTATGGCGCAGGACTTCTCCCTGCGCTACCTGCTGGTCGACGGCCAGGGCAACTTCGGTTCGGTGGACGGCGACAACGCCGCAGCCATGCGATACACCGAAGTGCGCATGACCAAGCTGGCCCACGAGCTGCTGGCCGACCTGGAAAAGGAAACCGTCGACTGGGTGCCCAACTACGACGGCACCGAGCAGATCCCGGCGGTCATGCCGACCAAGGTGCCGAACCTGTTGGTCAACGGTTCTTCCGGTATCGCCGTGGGCATGGCGACCAACATTCCGCCGCACAACCTCACCGAAGTGATCGATGGCTGTCTGGCGCTGATGGACAACGCCGAGCTGACCGTCGATGAGCTGATGCAGTACATCCCTGGTCCGGACTTCCCCACTGCGGGCATCATCAATGGCCGTGCCGGCATCATCGAGGCCTATCGCACCGGCCGTGGGCGCATCTATGTGCGCGCCCGGGTCGAGGTCGAGGACATCGACAAGGTTGGCGGTCGCCAGCAACTGGTGGTGACCGAGCTGCCGTACCAGCTGAACAAGGCGCGTCTGATCGAGAAGATCGCCGAGCTGGTCAAAGAGAAGAAGATCGAGGGCATCACCGAGCTGCGTGACGAATCCGACAAGGACGGCATGCGCGTGGTGATCGAGCTGCGCCGTGGCGAGGTGCCGGAGGTCGTGCTCAACAACCTCTACGCCCAGACCCAGATGCAGAGCGTGTTCGGCATCAACGTCGTGGCGCTGGTCGACGGTCAGCCGAAGACCATGAACCTCAAGGACATGCTCGAGGTGTTCATCCGTCACCGCCGCGAAGTGGTGACCCGCCGTACCGTCTACGAGCTGCGCAAGGCGCGCGAGCGTGGTCACATCCTCGAAGGCCAGGCGGTTGCGCTGTCCAACATCGACCCGGTGATCGAGCTGATCAAGGCTTCGCCGACCCCGGCCGAGGCCAAGGAGCGTCTGCTCGCCACTGCCTGGGAATCCAGCGCGGTGGAAGCCATGGTCGAGCGCGCCGGTGCCGACTCCTGCCGTCCGGACGGGCTGGATGAGCAATACGGCCTGCGCGACGGCAAGTACTACCTGTCGCCGGAACAGGCTCAGGCCATCCTCGAGTTGCGCCTGCACCGCCTGACCGGCCTGGAGCACGAGAAACTGCTGGCCGAATACCAGGAAATTCTCACGCTGATCGGCGAGCTGATCCGCATCCTGACCAACCCCGAGCGCCTGATGGAAGTCATCCGTGAGGAGCTGGAGAAGGTCAAGGCCGAGTTCGGTGACAAGCGCCGTACCGAGATCATCGCCTCGCGTCAGGATCTGACCATCGCCGACCTGATTACCGAGGAAGAGCGTGTCGTCACCATCTCCCATGGTGGCTATGCCAAGAGCCAGCCGCTGGCCGCCTATGAGGCGCAGCGTCGCGGCGGCAAGGGCAAGTCCGCCACCGGTGTGAAGGACGAGGACTACGTCGAGCACCTGCTGGTGGCCAACAGCCATGCGACCCTGCTGCTGTTCTCCAGCAAGGGCAAGGTGTACTGGCTGCGTACGTTCGAAATTCCCGAGGCTTCGCGTGCTGCCCGTGGTCGCCCACTGGTCAACCTGTTGCCGCTGGACGAAGGCGAGCGCATCACCGCGATGCTGCAGATCGACCTCGAAGCGCTGCAGCAGAGCGCTGGTGCCGACGAAGACCTGGATGACGAAGGCGTGGTGATCGAGGGCGAAGCCGTCGAAGTGGTCGAAGCCGAGGAAGTCGAAGAAGTCGAGGGTGAAACCCCCGAGTTGGTCGCCGAGCCGACCGGTGCCTTCATCTTCATGGCCACCGCTTTCGGTACCGTGAAGAAAACCCCGCTGGTGCAGTTCAGCCGTCCGCGTAGCGCCGGTCTGATCGCCCTGAAGCTGGAAGAGGGTGACACCTTGATTGCCGCCGCCATCACCGATGGCGCCAAGGAAGTCATGTTGTTCTCCGACGCCGGCAAGGTGCTGCGCTTCGCCGAGAGCAAGGTGCGCACCATGGGCCGTACCGCGCGCGGTGTGCGTGGCATGCGTCTGGGCAAGGATCAGCAGCTGATCTCCATGCTGATCCCGGAGTCCGGCGCGCAGATCCTCACGGCTTCCGAGCGCGGCTTCGGCAAGCGCACCGGTCTGGGCAAGTTCCCGCGTCGCGGTCGTGGCGGCCAGGGCGTGATCGCCATGGTCACCAGCGAGCGTAACGGCAAGCTGGTCGGTGCCATCCAGGTGCAGGACGGTGAGGAGATCATGCTGATTTCCGATCAGGGCACCCTGGTGCGTACTCGTGTCGATGAAGTCTCCAGCTCCGGCCGTAACACCCAGGGCGTGACCCTGATCAAGCTGGCCAAGGACGAGACCCTGGTCGGCCTGGAGCGTGTGCAGGAGCCGACCCCGGTGGAAGAGGACGAGCTGGTCGAAGGCGAAGAGGGCGCTGAAGTCGCCGAAAGCGCCGACGCACCGATCGCCGACGCCGAGGAAGGCAGCGAGGAATAAAGTCGGGCTTTGTGGGGCGCTTTAGCGGCGACAGTCGCCGCTAAAGCCTCTCCCACGGCACGGCAGACAGTTTGGACATGCCATCGCCTGGTGGTGGCGTTCTGTGAATCTGAGAGAGACAGACGTGAGCAAGCGAGCTTTTAACTTCTGCGCCGGCCCGGCCGCGCTGCCGACCGCTGTACTGCAACGTGCCCAGGCCGAGATGCTCGACTGGCAAGGCAAGGGCCTCTCGGTGATGGAGATGAGCCATCGCAGCGATGAGTACGTGGCCATCGCCAGCCAGGCCGAGCAGGATCTGCGCGATCTGCTCGCTGTGCCCAATGACTACAAGGTGCTGTTCCTGCAGGGCGGTGCCAGCCAGCAGTTCGCCGAGATTCCGCTGAACCTGCTGCCGGATGACGGCGTCGCCGACTATGTCGAGACCGGCATCTGGTCGAAGAAAGCCATCGAAGAAGCGCGTCGCTATGGCGCCATCAATGTGGCTGCCAGTGCCAAGGCGCACGACTACTTCGCCATTCCCGGGCAGAACGACTGGCAGCTGTCGAAGAACGCCGCTTACGTGCACTACTGCAGCAACGAGACCATCGGCGGTCTGCAGTTCGACTGGGTGCCGCAGACCGGCGATACCCCGCTGGTGGTGGACATGTCCTCGGACATCCTCTCGCGCCCCATCGACGTGTCGCAGTTCGGCCTGATCTACGCCGGCGCGCAGAAGAACATCGGCCCCAGCGGCCTGGTGGTGGTGATCGTCCGCGAAGATCTGCTCGGTCGCGCCCGCAGCGCCTGCCCGACCATGCTCGACTACAAGATCTCCGCCGATAACGGCTCGATGTACAACACCCCGGCGACCTATTCCTGGTACCTCTCCGGCCTGGTCTTCCAGTGGCTGAAGGAGCAGGGCGGCGTCGAGGCGATGGAGCGTATCAACCGCGCCAAGAAGGATCTGCTGTACAAGGCCATCGACGACAGCGACTTTTACAGCAACCCCATTGCTCACAATGCGCGCTCCTGGATGAACGTGCCGTTCCGCCTGGCCGACGAGAAGCTGGACAAGGCTTTCCTGGCCGGTGCCGACGAGCGCGGCCTGCTCAATCTTAAGGGCCATCGCTCGGTAGGTGGCATGCGTGCTTCCATCTACAACGCCGTTGGCCTGGATGCCGTCGAGGCGCTGGTGGCCTATATGGCCGAGTTCGAGAAGGAGCACGCCTGATATGTCCGAGCAGGAACTGCAAGCGCTGCGCGTACGTATCGACAACCTCGACGAGCGCATTCTCGAGCTGATCAGCGACCGCGCGCGCTGCGCCGAAGAAGTCGCCCGCGTGAAGATGAAGGAGCTGAAGGAAGGCGAGTCGCCGGTCTTCTATCGCCCCGAACGCGAGGCTCAGGTGCTCAAGCGCGTGATGGAGCGTAATCAGGGCCCGCTGGACAACGAGGAAATGGCGCGGCTGTTCCGTGAAATCATGTCCTCTTGCCTGGCCCTGGAAAATCCGCTCAAGGTGGCCTATCTCGGCCCTGAAGGCACCTTCAGTCAGGCGGCGGCGATGAAGCACTTTGGTCACGCCGTGATCAGCGTGCCGATGGCCGCCATCGACGAAGTGTTCCGTGAAGTGGCAGCTGGTGCGGTGAATTTCGGCGTGGTGCCGGTGGAGAACTCCACCGAAGGCGCGATCAACCACACGCTGGACAGCTTCCTCGAGCACGACATGGTCATCTGTGGTGAGGTGGAGCTGCGTATTCACCACCATCTGCTGGTCGGCGAGACCACTCAGACCGACAAGATCACCCGCATCTACTCCCATGCCCAGTCGCTGGCCCAGTGCCGCAAGTGGCTGGATGCGCACTACCCGAACGTCGAGCGCGTAGCGGTCTCCAGTAACGCCGATGCGGCCAAGCGGGTGAAGAGCGAGTGGAACAGTGCGGCCATCGCCGGCGACATGGCAGCCAACCTTTACGGCCTGACCAAGCTGGCCGAGAAGATCGAGGATCGCCCGGACAACTCCACGCGCTTTCTCATCATCGGCAACCAGGAAGTGCCGCCGACCGGCGACGACAAGACCTCGATCATCGTCTCCATGCGCAACAAGCCGGGGGCGTTGCACGAGTTGCTGGTGCCGTTCCACAACAACGGTATCGACCTGACCCGTATCGAAACCCGTCCGTCACGCAGTGGCAAATGGACTTACGTGTTCTTCATCGACTTCGTCGGCCATCATCGCGATCCGCTTATCAAGGACGTGCTGGAGAAGCTGGCGCAGGAAGCCGTGGCGCTTAAGGTGCTGGGCTCCTATCCCAAGGCGGTGCTTTGAGTGGAGCCTGATCGGCAGATGGCGCCTGGCGAAGGTCGCGTCGATCGCGGCCAGCGTGCCTCGATCAAGTGCCAGGAGCCTTGTGTCATTTGGTTCACCGGGCTCAGTGGCGCTGGCAAGTCGACTCTGGCTGAAGCGCTGGAGCGCAGTCTGCTTGCTGCTGGCCGGCATACCTATCTGCTCGACGGCGATTGCCTGCGCCAGGGGCTCAACCGCGATCTGGGTTTTTCCGGGGCGGCTCGGCAGGAAAATATCCGTCGCGCGGGCGAGGTCGCTGCGCTGATGCTCGATGCCGGCCTGATCGTCATCGCCGCTTTCATTTCCCCGTTTCGTACCGACCGTGATGCCGTACGTGCGCGGGTGCCTGGGCGATTCATCGAGGTGTTCGTCGACACGCCCCTGGCGGTCTGCGAACAGCGCGACCCTAAGGGCCTTTATCGTCGTGCACGCGCCGGGCTGATTCCTGATTTCACCGGGATCGATTCGCCATTCGAGGCGCCGCAGGCTGCAGAGCTGCGTATCGACACCAGTCAGTGTGCGGTCGAGGCGGCCGTGCTGCAGATTCTCGATTACCTCAGGAGCCACCATGCCTTGTAGAGTGGCGCCTGCATCACCGGTTGCCGCCGGTGCTTTCGTCAACCGAGTTGCTTCAGAGATGAGTCTCCGTTCATGAGTTGCGATTTCCTTGCCCTGGCTCAGCCGGGCGTGCAGAAACTGTCCCCTTACGTACCCGGCAAACCGGTCGACGAGCTGGCTCGTGAACTCGGGCTCGATCCAGCCGGTATCGTCAAGCTGGCCAGTAACGAGAACCCTCTGGGCCCGGGCGACAAGGCGCTGGCCGCCGTTCGTGCCGAGCTGGATGAGCTGACCCGCTATCCCGATGGCAACGGCTTCGTGCTCAAGGCGGCGCTGGCCGAGCGCTATGGTGTGAATACCGCGCAAGTGACTCTGGGTAACGGTTCCAACGATATCCTCGATCTGGTTGCGCGCGCCTATCTGGCGCCGGGTCTCAACGCGGTATTCAGCGAATACGCATTCGCCGTCTATCCCATCGCTACCCAGGCTGTCGGGGCTCGCGGCAAGGTCGTGCCGGCCAAGGAATATGGCCATGATCTGCCGGCCATGCTGGCGGCCATCGATGACGACACGCGTGTCGTGTTCATCGCCAACCCCAACAACCCGACCGGTACCTGGTTCGGCCCGGATGCACTGGAGGCCTTCCTCGCCAAGGTTCCTGAGCGCGTGCTGGTGGTGCTCGACGAGGCCTATATCGAATACGCCGAGGGTGACGAGCTACCCGATGGCATGGACTACCTGGCGCGCTTCCCCAATCTGCTGGTCTCGCGCACCTTCTCCAAGGCCTATGGCCTGGCAGCGTTGCGCGTCGGCTATGCGATCAGCTCGCCGGCCATCGCTGACGTTCTCAACCGTGTCCGCCAGCCCTTCAACGTCAATAGCCTGGCCCTGGCTGCTGCCTGCGCAGCGCTGGGCGATGCCGACTACCTGGCCGAAAGTCGTCGCCTGAACGATGCCGGCATGCAGCAGTTGCAGGATGGTTTGCGTACGCTGGGCTTAAGTTGGATTGCCTCCAAGGGCAACTTCATTGCCGTGGACTTTGGTCGTGATACCGCTGCGATCAACCAGGCGCTGCTGCGTGAGGGCGTCATCGTTCGTCCGGTAGCGGGCTATGGCATGCCCAACTTCCTGCGTGTGTCGATTGGCTTGCCGCGTGAGAATGCGCGCTTCCTCGAGGCGCTGGCCAAGGTGCTGTCGGCGTGACGGCGACTGTAACGGCAGTGCAATCGAATGCCCCTAAGATCGGCCGCCTGGTGGTGGTCGGCCTGGGTTTGATCGGTGGCTCCTTTGCCAAGGGGCTGCGCGAGCGAGGGCTGTTCGAGGAGGTGGTTGGGGTCGATCTGGATCCACAGTCGTGTCATCTGGCTGTCGAGCTGGGCGTCGTCGATCGCTGTGAGAGCGATCTGGCGCTTGCCTGTCAGGGCGCTGACGTGATTCAGCTGGCGGTGCCGATTCTGGCGATGGAGAAGCTGCTGGCCGAGCTGGCCAAGCTGGAACTGGGGCAAGCGATTCTCACCGATGTCGGCAGCGCCAAGGGCAATGTCGTGCGGGCGGCACGCAAGGCCTTCTTCGGGCGGCCTGTGCGCTTCGTACCGGGACATCCGATTGCCGGCTCCGAGCAAAGTGGGGTTGAGGCCGCCAATGCCGAGCTGTTCCGCCGCCACAAGGTCATCCTCACTCCTTGCGAGCACAGCGATGAAGCCGCCGTGGCGCGGGTGGAAGGCCTGTGGCGTGAGCTCGGTGCGGATGTCGAGTCGATGGAGGTGGAGCATCATGACCAGGTGCTTGCAGCCACCAGTCACTTGCCGCATCTGCTGGCCTTCACCCTGGTCGACTCGCTGGCCAAACGCAGCGAGAATCTGGAGATATTCCGTTATGCCGCTGGCGGCTTCCGTGATTTCACACGGATCGCCGGCAGCGATCCGGTGATGTGGCACGATATCTTCCTTGCCAACCGCGAGGCCGTGCTGCGCACGCTCGACGTTTTTCGCGATGACCTCGACGCCCTGCGCGACGCGGTCGACGCTGGGGATGGGCACCAATTGCTCGGGGTATTCACCCGAGCGAGGGTAGCTCGCGAACATTTCAGCAAAATTCTGGCCCGCAGGGCCTATGTGGACGCTATGCATTCGACCGATCTGATTTTCCTGGCCAATCCCGGTGGTAGCCTGAGCGGGCGTATTCGCGTACCGGGCGACAAGTCCATTTCGCACCGTTCGATCATGCTGGGCTCGCTGGCCAACGGCACCACCGAAGTCGAAGGTTTCCTCGAAGGCGAAGACGCGCTGGCGACCATTCAGGCGTTCCGTGACATGGGTGTGGTCATCGAAGGCCCGCACCATGGCCGCGTAACCGTGCATGGTGTCGGCCTGCACGGCCTCAAGGCGCCGGCTGGCCCGCTGTACATGGGTAATTCGGGCACCTCCATGCGCCTGTTGTCCGGCCTGCTGGCTGCGCAGCCGTTCGACACCACGCTGACCGGCGATGCCTCGCTGTCAAAGCGCCCGATGAATCGCGTGGCCAAGCCGCTGCGTGAAATGGGTGCGGTGATCGAGACCGGCCCTGAAGGTCGTCCGCCGCTGAACATCAAAGGCGGCCAGCGCCTGACCGGCATGAGCTATGAAATGCCCATGGCCAGCGCCCAGGTCAAATCCTGCCTGCTGCTGGCTGGTCTGTACGCTGCTGGCAAAACCTCGGTGACCGAGCCTGCGCCGACCCGCGACCACACCGAGCGCATGCTGCGCGGCTTCGGCTACCCGGTAAACGTCGAAGGCAGCACCGCCAGCGTCGAATCCGGTCATGCGCTCAGCGCCACGCGCATCGAGGTGCCGGCCGACATCTCCTCGGCGGCTTTCTTCCTCGTCGCCGCCAGCATCGCCGAAGGCTCCGAGCTGGTGCTGGAGCATGTAGGCATCAACCCGACCCGTACGGGTGTGATCGACATCCTCAAGCTGATGGGGGGCGATATCACCCTGGAAAACCAGCGCGAAGTGGGTGGCGAGCCGGTGGCTGACATTCGCGTGCGTGCAGCCAAGCTCAAGGGCATCGAAATCCCCGAGAATCTGGTGCCGCTGGCCATCGACGAGTTCCCGGTGCTGTTCGTCGCCGCTGCCTGTGCAGAGGGGCGTACCGTGCTGCGTGGCGCCGAGGAGCTGCGAGTCAAGGAGTCCGATCGTATCCAGGTCATGGCCGATGGCCTGCAGACGCTCGGCGTCAAGGCCGAGCCGACTCCCGACGGTATCGTCATCGAAGGCGGTGCGATGGGCGGGGGCGAGGTCTGGGCCCATGGTGATCACCGTATCGCCATGTCCTTCAGTGTCGCCTCGCTGCGTGCCGGCGCGCCGATCCGCATCCATGATTGCGCCAATGTCGCCACCTCCTTCCCCAACTTCCTCGGCCTGGCTGCTCAGGTGGGCATCCGCGTGGCGGAAGAGGGCAAGGCATGAGTGCGCCAGTCATCACCGTCGACGGGCCGAGCGGATCCGGCAAGGGCACCATTTGTGCGTTGCTGGCCAAGCAGTTGGGCTGGAACCTGCTCGACTCCGGTGCCCTGTATCGTCTGCTGGCGTTCGCCGCCGGCAATCACGGCATCGACCTGACCAACGAAGAAGCGCTCAAGCAACTGGCGGCCCATCTGGACGTACAGTTCGTCGACAAGCGCATCATCCTCGAAGGTGAAGAGGTGACCGACGCCATTCGCAATGAGCAGGTGGGGGCGGGCGCGTCGATGGTGGCTTCGCTGCCGGCGGTGCGTGAGGCGCTGCTGCAGCGCCAGCGCGCTTTTCAGGAAATGCCCGGCCTGGTGGCCGATGGCCGGGACATGGGTACCGTGGTGTTCGTCGATGCGCCGCTCAAGGTATTCCTTACCGCCAGCGCCGACGAACGAGCTCGTCGGCGTTACCTGCAGTTGAAGGCCAAGGGCGATGATGTTAATCTCGCGAGTCTTCTCGACGAGATACGGGCGCGCGACGAGCGCGATACCCAGCGCGCGGTGGCTCCGCTGAAGCCGGCAGCCGACGCAATCGTGCTGGATTCCACCGAGCTTTCCATCGAGCAGGTGCTTGAACGAATTCTGAGCGAGGTCGCTGATCGCGATCTCGCCGGCTAAGGACTTTCGGTTGCTCTAAATCGAAAAGTCCGCAAGGAGGCATGCGGGAGACCAGTCCTTGTCCCGTAGGCCTCTTTTTACATGAACGAACCCACATGGTCTGGAATGTGGTTTGGGCGAATCCCCGCCCTTGATCAACAGGAATCAACATGAGCGAAAGCTTTGCAGAACTTTTTGAAGAAAGCCTGAAATCCCTCGACATGCAGCCGGGCGCCATCATCACCGGTATCGTGGTCGACATCGACGGTGACTGGGTTACCGTACACGCCGGCCTGAAGTCCGAGGGCGTCATCCCGCTCGACCAGTTCTTCAACGAACAAGGCGAGCTGACCATCAAGGTCGGTGACGAAGTCCACGTCGCGCTGGACGCGGTTGAAGATGGCTTCGGTGAAACCAAGCTGTCCCGCGAGAAAGCCAAGCGCGCTGAATCCTGGCTGGTTCTGGAAGCTGCGTTCAACGCTGAAGAAGTGGTCAAGGGCGTTATCAACGGTAAGGTCAAAGGCGGCTTCACCGTTGACGTCAACGGCATCCGCGCGTTCCTGCCGGGTTCCCTGGTTGACGTCCGTCCGGTGCGTGATACCACTCACCTGGAAGGCAAAGAGCTGGAATTCAAGGTCATCAAGCTCGATCAGAAGCGCAACAACGTTGTCGTTTCCCGTCGCAGCGTCCTGGAAGCCGAGAACAGCGCCGAGCGCGAAGCTCTGCTGGAATCCCTGCAGGAAGGCCAGCAAGTCAAAGGTATCGTCAAGAACCTCACCGACTACGGTGCGTTCGTTGACCTGGGCGGCGTAGATGGCCTGCTGCACATCACCGACATGGCTTGGAAGCGCATCAAGCACCCGTCCGAGATCGTCAACGTTGGCGACGAGATCGACGTCAAGGTTCTGAAGTACGATCGCGAGCGTAACCGCGTATCGCTGGGCCTGAAGCAACTGGGCGAAGATCCGTGGGTTGCCATCAAGGCTCGTTACCCGGAAAACACCCGCGTCATGGCGCGCGTCACCAACCTGACCGACTACGGCTGCTTCGCTGAGCTGGAAGAAGGCGTTGAAGGTCTGGTGCACGTTTCCGAAATGGACTGGACCAACAAGAACATCCACCCGTCGAAAGTCGTTAACGTCGGCGACGAAGTGGAAGTCATGGTTCTGGACATCGACGAAGAGCGTCGTCGTATCTCCCTGGGTATCAAGCAGTGCAAGACCAACCCGTGGGAAGACTTCTCCGGTCAGTTCAACAAGGGTGACAAGATCTCCGGCACCATCAAGTCGATCACCGATTTCGGTATCTTCATTGGTCTGGACGGCGGCATCGACGGTCTGGTTCACCTGTCCGACATCTCCTGGAACGAAGCCGGCGAAGAAGCCGTGCGTCGCTTCAAGAAGGGCGACGAGCTGGAAACCGTCATCCTGTCGGTTGACCCGGAGCGCGAGCGCATCTCCCTGGGCATCAAGCAACTGGAAGATGATCCGTTCAGCAACTACGTGTCCCTGAACGACAAAGGCAGCATCGTGCGCGGCACCGTTAAGGAAGTCGACGCCAAAGGCGCCATTATCGACCTGGGCAACGATATCGAAGCGACTCTGAAAGCCTCCGAAATCAGCCGTGACCGCGTTGAAGACGCGCGCAACGTGCTGAAAGAAGGCGACGAAGTAGAAGCCAAGATCATCAGCGTCGACCGCAAGTCCCGCGTTATCAGCCTGTCCATCAAGTCGAAAGACGTCGAGGACGAGAAAGACGCGATGAAGGAACTGCGTAACAAGCAAGACGTTGAAAGCACCGGCCCGACCACCATTGGTGATCTGATCCGTGCTCAGATGGAAAACCAGAACTAAGTTCGGGGAATTCATCAAAAAAGGCGACCTTCGGGTCGCCTTTTTTATTTCCGCATCCCCCCATGACACCGTCCTTGTAGGAGCGGCGCCCCGCCGCGAACGGCAGTCATCTCGCAATGCCATCTTGACCCATGCCGCGATGCTCGTTGTGCTTAAATCCACAGCGCATCCCAGTGCGAATAATCGCCGACCCGCTCCACAAGTCCGGCTCTTATGGGATTTGCCACCACATAACGGGCTACATTTCGAACTTCCTCTTCCCGACGCAGTGCATGGTCATGAAATCCTTTCTGCCATATCGGCTGTCCCAGATGTTTGGCGGATATTGATTTAACTCTGCCCACCAGTCGGGGCAAGGTTTCATCCTGTAATTGCAGCAGCCAATGCAAGTGATCTGGCATTACGACAAAGCACAGGGTTTGGTGGGAGCCTAGCAATTCATCTTTGCGGATGACTTGTATGAGCGAACGCGCCGCTGAGAAATCAGCAAAGACCGGTATGCGGTTCTTGGTTACGGCAGTGACAAGATAGATTTGCCCGCTGCATGACCAGCGTCCTTTTCGAAGCCTGTCTGAGGCATAGCGCTTCTCTGTCATCGGATTCCCTTCCGCAAGAGCGTGTCAGCCCAGCATAGACGAGTCTGGGCCTGGCAAAAGCTTCGCCCCGAGGCGGAGCTCCTACACGAATGCACCAAGCGAAGCAGTCCTATGTAGGAGCGGCGCCCCGCCGCGAATGGCAGCCATCCTGCAATACCAAACACAGCCCCAAAAGCTTCGCCCCGAGGCGGGGCTCCTACACGAATGCACCAAGCGAAGCAGTTCTATGTAGGAGCGGCGCCCCGCCGCGAAAAGCGGTCATCCCTTAACCCCGTGCTTGAGTCCTGAAAAGCCTTGTCTCAGGGCTAGCCTCCCATTCAAAGCTCCCGTCGTCACAACTAACCTCAAAACTCGCTAACACCTTGTTTTTTAGGCTGTTCAAAACCTGATCAGCGTGCTAAAACCAATCCGTCGAGTCTTCTAGCCGCTTGAAAAAGAAGGGAAAACCATGACCAAGTCGGAGTTGATCGAAAGAATCGTCACTCACCAGGGTCAGCTCTCCTCAAAGGATGTCGAGCTGGCCATCAAGACCATGCTGGAGCAAATGTCCCAGGCATTAGCCACTGGGGATCGTATCGAGATTCGCGGCTTCGGCAGCTTCTCGCTGCACTACCGCGCCCCTCGCGTAGGGCGTAACCCAAAAACCGGTCAGTCGGTACGTCTGGATGGCAAGTTCGTGCCGCATTTCAAACCGGGCAAGGAGTTGCGCGATCGGGTCAATGAGGACGAGTAATATCCCCGAATCGCTGGCGCCACCCAACTGACGGGCTTGCCTCTCAAGGCCTATGGCATGCAAAATGTGCGGCCTATCTAATTTTTGTATCGCAACTGTCGATGAGTTCGCTGTGCGATAACGTTGTAATTTATTCTCAGGGCTGAGCCCCTTAGGTTTGTAGCGCAAAGGGACTAGCTCGTGCCATACCCCGATATCCTTCATCACGGCGCCATATCGGGCGTAACCGGCTCATGCCATCAACTGCTGGTGGCGCCGGAGCTGAGCTTTCTCATCGACTGTGGCCTCTTTCAGGGTGCCGAGACCTCTGCAGATGGTCGTGTAGGGGCAGGACGCCTGGCCATCGATTTTCCTCTGGCGGGCATTAAGGCACTGATCGCCACTCACGTGCACATTGATCACATTGGGCGTATTCCCTATCTACTCGCAGCTGGCTTCCAGGGGCCGATCCTCTGTAGCGAGCCTTCGGCAAAACTGTTGCCCATTGTCCTCGAAGATGCCTTCAAGCTGGGCGTAAGTCGGGATCAGAAGCAGGTCGAGCGCTACCTCAAGCTGGTCGAGCAGCGTATCGTCGCGTTGCCATACAAGACCTGGTTTACCCTGGCCGAGACACCCCAGGTGCAGGTCAGGGTTCGTTTGCAGCGTGCCGGCCATATCTTGGGCTCTGCCTATGTAGAGTTCGACGTGAAATACCGTGCGGGCGAGAACAAGCGCATTATCTTCTCTGGGGATCTAGGGGCGCCCCATGCGCCTATCCTCCCCGCGCCACGCTCGCCTTACAAAGCTGATGTTCTGGTCATCGAGAGCACCTACGGTGATCGACTGCATGAAGACCGTCGTACTCGAAGACAGCGTCTCGAGCGGGTCTTACAGCATGCCCTGAGTAACCAAGGCAGCGTATTGATACCTGCCTTCAGCATCGGGCGTACCCAGGAGCTGCTCTACGAGCTGGAGGACATCATCCATCGTCGAGTCGCCGCAGCCCTTAAACCTACTCGCGCCGGCAAGGTTAAGAATGCGGCGCTTGACTGGTCGAACCTGCCCATCATTCTGGATTCACCTCTTGCCAGTCGCTTTACCCAGGTTTATCGCGAGCTGGATCGATTTTGGGATGCAGAGGCTCAGGCGCGGCTGAAAAACGGGCGTAACCCCCTGAGCTTCCGCAATCTGCTCACGGTCGACTCGCACAAGGCGCATCTGGCCATGGTCAACCGCCTCGCTCAGACCGCTCAGCCGGCAATTGTCATTGCGGGTAACGGTATGTGTTCCAGTGGGCGTATCGTCAACTACCTCAAGGCGATGCTCGCCGATCCAAGGCACGACATTCTGTTTGTCGGTTACCAGGCCGAAGGTACTCCGGGTCGCCAGATTCAGCGCTTCGGCCCGCGGGGCGGTTACGTGGAATTTGATGGTCAGCGTTATGACATGCGTGCTCAGGTACATAGCATGGGCGGCTATTCGGCTCATGCAGACCAGGCTGGCCTGCTTAGTTTTATAAAGGGGATGCGTCGGTTGCCTGAAGAAATACGCATCGTGCATGGAGAGGCCGAGGCCAAGCGTGAGCTATGTCTCACCCTCAAGGCCCAATGTGCTGCATTAGGGCATGAAGTAGATGTGAAAATTCCCTCGTGATCACCCGGCTTGGTCATGGAAAGCGTCACGCAGCGATAATGTCGCGCGTGGTCAAGATTTAGAGCAGAAAAAGACTTTGGAGTATTTGTGAGCGCCTTTCCCGTAGTCCCCCAAGAGGCTAGGTCGGACGAAATCGATCTGGTGGAACTCTTCCAGAAGCTGTGGCAGCAGAAGTGGTTGATTGTCTGCTGTACCCTTGCCGTCACAATCTGTGCTGCGACCTATGCCTTTATTGCCACGCCTTACTACCAGGTGCAGAGCGTCCTGCGGCCAGCGCCGTTGAAGGAGCTCGATGAGCTCAACAGCACGGGGGTGTATGAGCTGAGCCCTGAGGACGCTCTGAAGCGGGTTGGCGCAGCGCTGGATTCCTACAGCACGCGAGCCGAGTTCTTTCGCGGCAATCCCGAGCTGTTCGCCAATCTGAAGGGCATCAACAAAAGTCTGGAACAACGTTTCGAGACCTTCAATGCGGAAAGCTTCACCTTGTTGCAGCCGGATCCTAAGCGGGCGGACAACCTGAGTGCTTACGTTGGGTTGAAACTGGTCTATCCCGAAACCCTGGATGGTGTTGAAATTCTCAATGGTATGGTGCAGCAAGCCATCATCGATGAGCGCCAGCGCGTGGCACTGGATATGGAAGGTGTGATTCAGAACCGTCTGAACAAGATCGAGCGACAAATGGCGGCAGCGCGTGCGAGCTATGAGGCGCAGAAAGAGGCCGCAATCGCCAAGCTCAAGGAAGATGACAAACTGCAGCGTGCCATCCTGCAGGATGAACTCAAGGCACTGAGAACCGAGCTGCGGACTCGTCGGCAGAATCGTATAGCCCAGCTGGATGAAGCCATCACCATTGCCAAGGCGTTGGGTATCACCAAGCCAACTAACCCGACATCGCTAGGTGATGCTGATAATGCAGCAGGGCAGGGCAACGTATTTCGTACCGAGGTGATCAATCAGCAATTCCCTCTGCATTTCATGGGCACGGAAGCACTCGAGGCCGAACGTGCCGCGCTGCTCAAGCGCAAGTCGGATGACTACACCGAGCCGAAGATTGCCCTGATTCAAAACAAGCTGCAGATGCTTGAGCACAACCGGCAGGTCGAGATGATGCAGAGCCGGGATAACGAGGATCTATTTCTGGCTAAACTCTCCGAAATGCGAGAGGAGGCCGCGCGTTTACGCAGTATCAATCTGAACCTCAATCAATTGAATCTGGTGAGAATTGATCGGCCGGCGGTTAAGCCTCTAAATCCAATCAAACCTAAAAAGCTACTCATCGTAGGCTTGTCTATGGTGATGGGTTTTATGTTGGGTGTGTGTGTTGCTTTCTTACGAGTTGTTTTTCAGCGTAAAAATTGACTTGTAGCATCTCTGTATTTTGAGAGAGGGGTATCATCTCCTCGTGGCTTCACATCTTTGAGGGCGGGGTATGATTTCAAAATATCGAATGATGCGAGGGCTCCTGAAGCGCAAGGTCGTTAGGGACTTTCTGTGGCGTTTAATATGGTTAAAAAATCTTGGTAAAGTTCAAGCTTACCGAAAATCTCTTAAACCATCTCAGACTGTGTTGAGCGGGGCGCTTGAGAGTGAGTATTATCTGAGTCGTCTTCGCTCTGATGGTGCGACGCTGGGCCCCTCTCTTTCTGTTGATAAAGTTGCTTATTTAAGACGGCTTGCTGATCGCTTGCCGTGTTTTGCAGATAGAAACCCAGAGCTGGGGTTTTATTTGAAGGACTTGTGTGCGATGGAGGCGCATTTGGGTAAGCGCCTTTTGTTGGCTCAGTATTTGAATATTCAGGATGATCCGGTGGTGAAGCAGTTGTCTCGCGATGACTTTATTCTGGATCTTGCGGCGGCCTACTTGGGGGCTACTCCGAAATTGATGAGTGCTAATATGTGGTGGACATTTCCTGTGGATGCAAGTCCTGAGGATCGGTCAAAGCACGCTCATGTATTTCATTATGATTTGGACGATATCAAGTTCGTGAAGTTCTTTTTTTATCTTACGGACGTGGATAGTGAAAGTGGGCCTCATGTGTATGTAAGGACATCTAATCACGATATACGCTATAAAAATAGCGTGTTCAAGGCTAAGCGCTTTACTGATGAAGAGGTCCTTGCGGCCTACGGTGAAAATAATATTGTCGAGGTGTGCGGGGGGGCGGGATCCTGCTTGATTGAAGACACCATAACATTGCATAAAGGCGTGACACCATTGCGTCGCCCGCGATTGCTGCTGCAGTTTGAGTTTTCGATTAATACCTATCCAGAAATGAGTTGCGTTGTGGATCCTTCTCGCCAGCGTATTGTGCTTCAAAATGCGTGAGTGGTCTTATCTAATTTTTGCCGCTGCAGGTGTCGGGGTTGCTGCGCTGAAAGGATTTTTATATGCACATGTGCTTGGTGAGATAGAGTATGCGGCGATTGGATATTATTTACTGGCTTTGGGAGTTGGCGGGCTGCTTGTCGGCAGTGGCGTAATTCTGAGGGCTCATTCTGAGCTTCCCTCAATGGAGCTAGCGCAGCGCTTTTTATTCGTTGCGCAGGGGCGAACGGTTGGGTTCGCTTTTTGGTTGTTATTAAGTCTCCCAAGTGTAATTGCGGGATCTTTGCTTTGGGACTTTAGCCTGACTTTGCTCACGCAGGTCCAGGTTTTGGTCATGTTTTTGTTTACCTTGGATGTTGTGGCGCGGAAAAGCGACGGGGACTTTTTTGGTTATGCGCGCGCGGTGTTCTTGCGTAACTTGTTATTGTTGTTTGGTGGGCTGGCTGCCGCTTACTTGACGGGGTCTGCTTGGTTTTCAATTTTGGCTGAGGTTGTTCTTGGTTTTTTTGCTTGTGGCACCACGGTCGTTAACTGGGTCTTGAACTTTAGGCTTCCTGATGTTGACTATGTGCGACGTTGCTTTAGTTTTATTCCCGTTAGTCTCCTAGGTGGGCTAGGTCAGTATGTTGATCGTCTGTGTGCTTCGTTTTTTTTACCGGCGGTGGTTTTTTCGGCATACTCTTACCTTTCTCTGCTGATGGTCGGTGCTCTGGCAATTCAGCAAATAGTAAACACTAAAGTGATAACCTTGCTTGCAGTACGTTGTAAAGAATCGCCGCGTGATGCGTTTGCTTATTTGCTGAAGGTCTCAGGTGGCGTGTTTTTAATTGCCTTGCTGCTAATGGCGTGCGCAGCGTATGTTCTGTTTTTTAGTTGGTTCTCTGCCTCTTGGGTTAGCGTGGATATTATAGTGGTTGTCTTGTTTGTTTTAGGCGTGTCCTGTAGGGCGGCGGAGTTTTTTTCTAGTTTTCTTATCGTGATGCACAAGAAAAAGTTATTGGCTGGGATTCAGTTCGTTGGCCTGTTTGTATATGCAATTCTTTCTGTTGTTTCGTATTCTTCGGGTTTTGTACCTTTCGTTGTTTCAATGGTGAGTGGAATGATATTTTTCACAGCGGTGTTGGCGCTTGCTTCTTGGAGGGTGTCCTATGCTTAGGCGTCTTTGGGATGTGATATGGATGCGGCTTTACGCTGTCTGGGTATGTGGAGTCGGCCTCTTTCGAGGCTATCGTTGCCATCCATTTTCTCGAATGAAAGGACATGCGCTTACCATTGAACCAGGTTGTTCTGTTCGACGGGGGGGGTTGGATAGTAGCTTTGGTAATATCCGCTTGAGCTCAGGCTGTTGGCTCAATGATGGTGTGGAAATTTCAGCAATTAGCGAAGTTCGTATTGGGCGCGGTACGACATTGCAGCGGAATGTGACCATCAATGGGCAGGTGGGTCTAGGAGAGGGGTGTTTATTGGCGCCTAATGTGTTTATTTCTTCTACCTCTCATGTTCATGATCGGTTTCCAGGGATGCCAATTCGAGAGCAAGAGGGCGCGTTGCCTCGGGATGAGTTTCTGCGGCTCTATAATCGGCCTATTTTGATTGGGGATGATGTTTGGATTGGTGTTAATGCCGTGTTGATGCCAGGCGTGCAAATTGGTGCTCATGCCATTATTGGTGCTAATGCCGTGGTAACAAAAAATGTGCCTGAAGGGGCTATTGTTGCAGGTGTGCCTGCAAAAATATTGGATTATCGTTTAGGCTTTGAGGAAAAAAATTGTGCTGAGTAATAAAACTATCCTTATTACTGGTGGGACTGGTTCGTTCGGCAATACTTTTGTCCCTATGACGCTCGCCAAGTACAACCCCAAAAAAATCATCATCTTCTCCCGAGATGAGATGAAACAGTGGGATATGGCCAAGAAGTTCGAGGGTGATCCACGCGTTCGTTTCTTCATCGGTGACGTACGTGACAAGGATCGCCTATACCGTGCTCTCGATGGCGTGGATTACGTGGTACATGCCGCCGCCACCAAGATTGTACCGACCGCTGAATACAACCCGTTCGAGTGCATCAAAACCAACATCAACGGCGCCATGAACCTGATTGATGCTTGCATCGATAAGGGCGTCAAGCGCGTTGTTGCACTGTCCACCGATAAGGCCAGTAGCCCGATCAACCTCTACGGCGCTACCAAACTCGCCTCCGACAAACTCTTCGTCTCCGGTAACTCCTATGCCGGTGGGCATGACACCCGCATGGCTGTCGTGCGTTACGGCAATGTCATGGGGTCACGTGGCTCAGTGATTCCGTTCTTCATGTCGATCAAGGACAAAGGCGAACTACCAATTACTGACGAGCGCATGACGCGCTTCATGATCTCCTTGGAAGAGGGCGTCGAGTTGGTTTGGCACGCGTTCGATGATATGGAAGGCGGTGAGATCTATGTGAAAAAGATCCCCTCCATGAAAGTGACTGACCTGGCCCGTGTCGTTGCTCCCGAAGCATCGCAGAAGATCGTTGGCATTCGTCCGGGTGAAAAACTGCACGAGCAGATGATCAGTGCTGAAGATTCCTATACGACCTACGAGTATCCTGAACACTTCAAAATTCTTCCGGTGATTCATGACTGGGCGAACTGCCCCAAGCGCATAAAGGATGGGAAGAAAGTGCCAGAAGGCTTCGTGTACTCCAGTGACAACAATGCAGAATGGATGAGTGACGAGGCGCTTTGCGCCTGGATCGAACAAAACCGCGAAAAAATCGGGAGTATCTGAGTCGTGATCCCCTATGGTCGCCAGGACATTACGCAAGCTGACATTGATGCGGTTGTCGAGGTTCTGCAGTCTGATTTTCTCACCCAAGGCCCGATGGTGCCTCGCTTCGAGCAAAGTGTTGCGCGCCATGTCGGAGCAGCGCATGCGTTGGCGGTCAACAGCGCCACTTCGGCGCTGCATATCGCATGCCTAGCTTTGGGTTTGGGAGAAGGCGACCGCCTGTGGACATCACCTATCACTTTCGTGGCTTCTGCCAACTGCGCGCTGTACTGTGGGGCGCAGGTGGATTTCGTCGATATTGACCCGCGTACCTATAACCTTTGTCCCGAAGCTCTTGAGCGCAAGTTGCAGGTGGCCGAGCGCGAGGGAACCTTGCCCAAGGTGCTCGTTGCCGTGCATCTCTGTGGCCAGCCTTGTGACATGCAAGCTATTTCGGTACTGGCCAAGCGCTATGGATTTAAGGTCATCGAAGATGCCTCCCATGCTATTGGTGGCAAGTACCAGGGTGAATTCATCGGCAACTGTCGTCACAGCGATATCACTGTGTTCAGCTTTCATCCAGTGAAGATCATTACCACCGCAGAGGGGGGGATGGCTCTTACCAATAGCGCCGAGCTGGCAGAAAAAATGGCTTTGCTACGCAGTCACGGTATCACCCGTGACCTGAAGCAAATGACCCACGCTGCCGATGGTCCCTGGTATTACCAGCAGATCGACCTGGGCTTCAACTACCGCATGACCGAATTGCAGGCCGCGCTCGGATTCAGTCAGTTGCAGCGTCTCGATCAATTCGTGGCGCGTCGCCATGAGTTGGCCGCCCGCTATGACCAACTATTGGCGGCATTGCCAGTGACAACGCCCTGGCAGCATCCCGACAGCTACTCCGGCCTGCACCTATACGTCGTGCGCCTGAAGCTGGTGCAGATCGGTAAAAGCCATCGTCAGGTCTTTGAGTCGATGCGTGAGCAGGGTATTGGCGTGAACCTGCACTACATCCCTGTACACACCCAGCCTTACTATCAGCGCATGGGTTTCATGCTTGGGGATTTCCCCGAGGCTGAGCGTTATTACGCCGAAGCCATCAGTTTGCCGATGTTTCAGACCATGACTTATGCCCAGCAGGATCGAGTTATTGAGGTGTTGCGCGAGGTGCTTTGTTGAAAAGTGTAGCTGTTCTTCAGGCGAGAACATCTTCGTCTCGGCTTCCTGGAAAGGCTCTACTCCCTATCAACGGGATTCCAGTTGCCATACTTGCAGCTAAAAGAGCGGCGAACACTGGTCGTGATGTCGTCATTGCTACATCTGATGAATGGAGCGACGACAAGCTGGCTGATGTCGCCTTGGCTTATGGCGTAAAATGTTTTAGGGGGAGTTTGAATAATACGCTTAGTCGCGTCGTTGAAGCCCTGACTGTATACACTGACGACACCGTTGTTTTTCGTTTGACTGGGGATAATGTATTTCCAGATGGTGCACTATTGGATGAGATAGAAGAAGATTTTCTGTCCACGGGTGCAGCATATATGTCCTGTAATGGCGTTTTGTCAGGGCTTCCTTATGGCGTCAGTGCTGAGGTGACTTATCTGAAGCACTTGCGAGAGGCTTGGGCTAATACTGATGCCCCTTACGATATTGAGCATGTTACGCCGTATGTTGCAAGAACCTATGGTCGTAGGGTTTTCGAAAAGTATTCATCAATGTTGAAGGGCAACTACCGTTGTACCATTGACTGTTTAGATGATTACCTGGTCGTTCAAGACGTTTTTTCTGGGATTGAAGACCCTCTGTCGGTATCAGTGTTTGAGTTGATAGCGCGCCTTGATGGAAAGCGCTATCAGCCGATTGCAAAGAGCCCTGCTAGTAAATTCGTTCTGGGTACTGCGCAGCTAGGCTTAGATTATGGGATTGCCAACAATACAGGGCGCCCTAGTTCGGCGGTGAGCGGTGAAATTGTAAAGCTTGCGATCTCTAATGGAGTTTCTCTGATAGATACGGCTCGTGCATATGGCGAGTCGGAGAGGGTCGTTGCTCAGTCTTTGCAGAATGGTTGGCAAGGGCGTGCACAAGTTATTACGAAACTTTCGCCTTTGGATGATTGCCCGGCAGATGCTCTGGATCATGTTGTAAATGCTTTTGTTGATGCAAGCGTTCATTTATCACGTGCAAATTTAAGGCAGCAAAGAATTGATGTACTCATGCTGCATCGGGCTAGCCACCTTTATGCATGGGGTGGCGCTGTGTGGCGTCGATTGCTTGAGCTTAAAGCGCTTGGTTTTATTGGCGAATTGGGTGTCTCGGTTCAGTCGCCAAATGAGTTAATGGATGCTCTTGCGAGCGAGAGTGTGTCCCATATTCAGTTGCCAATGAATATTTTCGACTGGCGCTGGAAAGATGCTGTTCCTAAAATCCGAGAGACAAAATTATCGAGACGCTTGAATGTTCATGTTCGGAGCGCTTATTTGCAAGGGGTTCTTCTTAGTCAAGAAGTTGCGGTATGGCATGCTGCGAATGTAGACAAAGCACTCGACTGTATTGAATGGCTGAATGACACTGCCAGCAAATTAGGGCGACGCAGTGTTGCAGATTTGTGTGTTGGATACCTCAGCTCTCTTGATTGGGTTGACGGAGTTGTTGTAGGTGTGGAGACGATTGAGCAACTGGAATCAAATATTGAACTGTTTGGTTTGCAAGGTTTGACGGCTGAACAAGTTCGAGTGATAGACAGGGAACGGCCCGTATTGTCTGAGAGCAGCTTAAACCCAGCCCGCTGGAGCAGTCACAGATGAGTCTGGGTGTCGATATATTTTCTCTTCGTGGTAAAACCGCATTGGTAACTGGTGCTACGGGCTATCTTGGCTCGGCGATGGCTTTTGCTTTGGCTGAAGCAGGGGCGATGGTGCTGGTCAATTCTCGTTCTCGCTCTCGTAGTGAGGCACTGGTAGAAAGTATTCGTCGCTCTGGCTTTTCAGCGTCTCCGGCAGTTTTTGATGTTGCCGATGAAGAGGCCGTTAAAAGCTTTTTTGAGCAAAATGCTGGGCTCGAACTGAATGTGTTGGTCAACAATGCTTATGCCGGGGGTGGGGGCACGATCGAAATTTCCGATTCGCGCTCTTATATCAAAAGCTACGAAGTTACATTGGTTGCAGCGCACAATATGTTGCGTCACGCGTTACCTTGTTTACGTCAAGCTGTAGAAGTATCTGGTTATGCAAGTGTTATTAATATTGCATCAATGTATGGATTGGTGAGCCCGGATCATGCTGTATACAGCTCTCCGCAATCTGTAAACCCGCCGTTCTATGGTGCTGCAAAGGCCGGTTTGATTCAGTGGTCACGTTATGCTGCCTGTGAATTTGGCCGTGAGAACATTCGTGTAAATAGTATTTCTCCTGGGCCATTTCCTTCTAAGTCTGTGCAGATAGACAATCCTTCGTTCGTTGAGTCGCTGTCTAAAAAGGTGCCGCTTGGTCGCATAGGGGACTCAGATGAAATCAAAGGGCCTGTACTATTTCTGGCTTCTTCTGCTTCTTCGTTCGTCAATGGCGCCAACATTAGCGTCGATGGCGGCTGGACGTCGTGGTGAGTAGCAAAATGCGGATTGCTATACGCGCAGACGCTTCACTGCAAATAGGCACAGGGCACATCATGCGTTGCTTGACGCTTGCTCGTGCGCTGCGTGAGCGCGGGCACGATTGCCTATTCATCTCGCGCGAGCATCCGGGCAATCTTCTCAAGCTGATCAGCGAAGATGGTTTTGCAGTGCATGCTCTGCCTGTCGGCAATGAGCTTGATAGCGAACTGGCGCACGCACAGTGGCTGGGTGCGTCTCAGGCCGAAGATGCATTGTCTTGCAAGGGACTACTGGCATCCTGGTCTCCTGACTGGCTAGTGGTCGACCACTATGCGCTGGATTATCGATGGGAAGTCAGCGTGCGCCCTGTGGGTTGCCGTGTGTTGGTAATCGATGATCTTGCAGATAGGCAACATAGTTGTGAGCTGCTGTTGGATCAGAACCTGGGGCGCTCTCACCTCGATTATCAGGACTTGTTACCGCAAGATTGCACAGTCCTGGCGGGCCCTCATTACGCTCTTCTGCGCGCGGAGTTTGCTGCAGTACGAGCTGATTCGCTGGCACGTCGTGAAGAGGGACTATTGAGTAGGGTGCTTATCGCGCTAGGCGGTGTGGACCAGCATAATTACACCAGCAAAATATTGAAGGCTTTGCAGGGTTGCAAATTAGCTGATGGCATTCGGTTTACTGTCGTTTTAGGGGCTACAGCACCTCATTTTCAAAGCGTTCGCGAGTTAGCTAAGCAATGTCCTTGGCCTGTAGAAGTACTATCCGGCATCAACAACATGGCACAGCGCATGGCTGATGCTGACCTCGCGATTGGTGCGGCGGGCGGTAGCTCATGGGAGAGGTGCTGCCTTGGGGTGCCTACGTTGTTAGTAATATTGGCCGATAATCAAAAAGATGGTGGGCTTGTGTTGGCAGAGCGAGGTGCGGCCCTGCTCATTGATACTTCCGTATCATTGAAGCTTCAACTTCAGGCTGCATTGGTCATGATGAGTGAGCCCCAGGCGTTGCAGCAGTTCAGCACTGCGGCCGGTCATATTACCGATGGGCTGGGATGTGCGCGTGTGCTGGAAACCATGGAGGCGCGGCGATGAGTGACATGGTAAGGAATATGCGGGAAGAAGACCTTGCGCGTGTCCTTGAATGGCGCAACCATCCAGATGTACGCAAGTTTATGTATACCCAGCATGAGATAACGACTCAGGAACACCGTAGCTGGTTTGAAAACAGCCAGCGTAATCCTGCCCGCCATTTGTTGATTTTTGAAAGCGAGTCAGTACCCCTAGGGTTCATAAATATTAACCAGACGGTACCAGGTCATGTAGCCGATTGGGGGTTTTATCTCGCCCCGTTGGCACCACGCGGAATGGGGTATCGACTGGGCGTCGCGTCATTGGCGTTTGCGTTTACAATACTCGGCCTGCATAAAGTCTGTGGTCAGGCCCTGGCTTTCAATGAGCGATCAATCAGGTTTCACTTGCGGTTGGGTTTTAAGTGTGAAGGTGAACTGCGCGACCAGCATTACGATGGTGAAAATTATCACGCAGTCATGCATTTCGGTTTGCTGAGCAGCGAATGGCAATCCCATTATGAGAGTTAAAGTTATGAATAATCCCTATATCAGCATCGCGGGTCGCCGTATTGGCATGGGTGAATTGCCCTACATTATTGCTGAGCTTTCCGCGAATCATAATGGTAGGCTCGAAACTGCGCTCAGAATTATTGAGGAAGCAAAGAGCGCTGGTGCTGATGCTATTAAGCTGCAGACTTATACGGCAGATACTATTACGCTCAATAGCGATGCTGACGAGTTTCAGATTCGTGGCGGGCTATGGGATGGTAAATCGCTCTATCAGTTATACCAAGAAGCACACATGCCTTGGGAGTGGCATAAGCCGCTGTTCGAGCATGCGCGCAAGTTGGGTATCACTATTTTCAGCTCGCCATTTGATTCGACGGCTGTTGATCTTTTGGAGAGCCTTAATGCGCCAGCCTACAAGATTGCCTCTTTCGAGGCTGTAGACTTGCCGTTGATCAAATACGTTGCCAGTACCGGGAAACCGATGATCATTTCCACCGGTATGGCCGACGCTGAGGAAATTGCTGAGGCCATTGAAGCTGCTCGTGAAGGTGGGTGCAAGGAGCTGGCCATATTGCATTGCGTTAGCGGTTACCCGGCGCCGGCTGAAGATTACAATTTGCGTACAATCCCGGACATGATCGCTCGGCACGGCTTAGTAACTGGATTGTCCGATCATACGTTGGATAACACTACGGCAATCACGAGCGTCGCTTTGGGTGCTTCCATTATCGAAAAGCACTTCACTCTAGACCGATCCGGTGGCGGCCCTGATGACAGTTTTTCTCTTGAACCCCACGAGCTCGTTGCGCTTTGCCGTGATACCAAGACAGCTTGGCAGGCGTTGGGGCAAGTGGACTATGGACGCAAATCAAGCGAACAGGGTAATGTCAAATTTAGGCGGTCACTGTATTTTGTAAAGAATTTGAACGCGGGAGATGTTGTAACGCCAGACGCGATTCGTAGCGTACGGCCAGGGTTTGGAGTTCCGCCTAAGTTTGCAAATAACATTGTCGGATGTCGTGTAAATGCCGATGTTGCTGCCGCCTCAGCAGTCACGTGGGGAGTATTAAGTGACAAGGCTTAGTTTTGTCGTTTCAAAAAAAGATTTGCGGGCAACAATCGGTAGTGCTGCTATTGTTATTGTTGGAGCTGTTTTTTTGCTTGTTTTAGATGTTCTGATGCCGTTCACGTCTGCCTACGCAGATGTGATTCCGGCATATTTTATTTACACCTCTTTTTTTTGTGTGTTTGTTTTATTTTATTCATTGTTCTCGCTGTGTTTTATGAGCGTGCCGGTCTCAGGTGGGGGGCAGAGAAGGCTGCCGGTCGGTCTGTCGCAGGCAATGAATCTCTCGTTATTTCTGTCTGTGTTGGCTATTTTTTCTCTGTTTGTAGATAGGGCTTTCTATAGAGGGGTCGACTTTGCCAGTAATAATTTTGTTGAAATGCGTGCGGCTTTAAACTCTAGCGCTACGGGTTCGATATCTTCTGTGTTTAGTTTTTTTGGTAATCTTTTTCAGTTTTCATATTTTTTTACGTTGCTTGCTGCCGTTTTTTATAGGGAGTTTATATCTGCTCAAAGATTTTTGGTCTATGTGTTTTTTATTTGTGCGTGTGTTTTATTAGGCTCTTATTTGCTTGGGGGGCGGGCGATTATTGCTGTTGTGTTTTTGAGTGTTTTGGCGGGGTTTGTTGCGCGGGTTGTCGTAGGGGCTTCGTCTTTTGGTGCTTTTTTTAAAGGTAAGAATTTACTTTTGTTTTTTTTCATGTCGATCATGTTTTTGTTTGTAGTTATTTATGTTTTTTATATGCGGTCTTCTGTTGGGGGGACAAGTTCGGTTGAATATTTGAATAATTTTTTATTTCATTTGCATGGTGTTTCCCTGTTGCCGTTAGGGCAGTGTGGGGTGGATTTTATTTGTGATATAAAGAATTACTTTTATCTTTCTCTTTTGTACTTTACTCACGTTTTCTGGGTCCTTGCTGAAAATGTCGACTCTCCATTTATGAGTTCGGGAGGGGATCCTTTGTTTGGTGCTGTGCTGAGTGTTTTTTCTCGTTGGCTGCAGTTTGATTCTGGTAGTTATGAGTTTGCAGGTTTGTTTAACTCCATGCCGGGGTCTCTCTATTACAAATGGGGGGGGTGGGGGGTTGCAGTTGGTGCTGGCCTTGTCGGTTTTCTCTTGGCGCTGGCTATGTTTTGTTTGCGTTTCTATAAGGGGGTGTTGTCGCTGGTGTTTTTTTATCTGCTCTATATGTTGCTGTTGGTTTCTCCAGTGTTATCTATTTTTAATGTAATATCCTTTGTTTTTGTGATATTTTGCTTGTTCTTTTATTTCCTTGTGTTCCATTTTTTTGGTTTTGTTTTGAGAAGGATGCGGCTGTGAGAATTGGGTTTGCTAATATTTTTTCATTTCGGCCTCATGTTGAGCAACTCCATTACTTAGCAACGCTGTTAGAGCAGGCTGGGCATGAAACATTCTTTTTGACCTGCGATTCTGCCGTTAGCAACTGCTACCCACGCGCAATCAAAGGCACTGGCAAGCTCAAAGAGTGTGCTAAATGCATGGTTGGCGGTGTCCGAAGCTATACAGGGGAGGACGTTACTGCGATTCGACGGGGTTCTGTGAGTGAGTTGCCTGAGTCCATTCTGGACGAGCTCGCATTATCCAGCTCATGCACATTGACGCGCACCGAGTCAGAAGCAGAATGGATGGAGCCGGAAGTGGTGCGTGTACGGCAGTCGCTCTACGAGCCCATTGCCAGCACTTATTCGAGTACGCGGCGCTGGATTGAAGACAACGATATTGAAGGTGTCATCTGTTTCAATGGGCGGATGGACTTGACGCGTGCAGTGACGTTCGCGTGCGAACAAGCAGGAGTTCCTTTTATTACCCACGAGCGTCCCTGGTTCAGCCAAGGACTCAACTTGACGCCGAATGCGAATTGCCTGTCGCTCAAGGCAGTGAGTGATATGGTGGCCGAATTTGATGAGCGGCCACTGACTTTGGCGCAGGCTAGAATTGCAGGTAGGCATATCGGCGAGCGCTTCCTCCAGCGCAATTCCCTGGAGTGGCGCCTTTACAATACGAATCCGGAGCCAGCACCTTGGCCTCTCCAGTCAGATGGCTTGCGTGTCTTGATACTGCCCAGTAGCAAAAATGAGTTTGCCGGTCATGCTGAGTGGAAAACGCCTTGGATTGACAATACTCAGGCCCTTGACGATTTTTTCGAGGCATTTTCCATAAAGCCAGAGCAGGTTGTGCTGCGTTGCCATCCAAACTGGGCCGAGAAAATCGGACAAGTGGGTGGTGATCGGTCACTGACACTCTATAAGAAGTGGGCTCACCTGCGTGGTGTTCATTGTGTGTCCAGTGAACAAAAGGCCAATACATACGACCTTATCCAGCAGGCTGACATTGTCGTGCTCAATGGGGGGAGTTCCGCCGTCGAAGCGGGGGCCTGCGGTAAGCAAGTCATTTGCCTCGGCCCCTCAAGCTACGCGCGGGCAGGCTTTGTGAGAGCCTTTCCTAATAAGGCAAGTCTGTATGAGCCTCATGCACGTAGAGATCTCGACCCCGACCAAGTAATGCGCAAAACGCTGCGGTTTATCTATGTGCGCTCCCACCGTCATCCTCAGTTCGTTGATTACGTTCGCCCCATTGAAACCACGCGTTATCAATATTTTCAAGGGGCGGATGCCGGTCGGATAATCGATATGTTTAAAACAGGTGTTCTGTCCGCGGACGATCCTGTCTATGGCGCATCTGATAGCGAAGAAAATCCCATCCTTGAGTTGCTCAAGGCGAAAAAATGGGGAGAGCTTGCGGATTACGACGTGCCGAGTCGCATGCTGCCGATAATGGAAATCAAGCGTCGCCTAGCTTTGCGTTGGGTCGATGACTTCAGGGCTATGTTGCCCAGGGGAGATAGAGGTTGAATCAAGTAGTTATCCCAGCGGTTACTATCGTTACGCCGTCTTACAATGCGGAAAAGCTGATTGGGCGAACTATAGAGTCCGTTCTCGCGCAAACTTTCCAACATTGGGAATTGCTCGTTATTGACGATTGTTCCAAAGACTCTACGCGGGAAGTCGTTGCTGCCTATGCCGCGCGCGATGAAAGGATTCGCCTGATCGCTCTTGAGAAAAACAATGGTGCTCCAGCCGCGCCCCGTAATATTGGGGTGCGTGAGGCGAGGGGGCATTGGATTGCATTCCTTGATGCTGATGATATTTGGCATCCGGCTAAGCTCAGCATGCAGTTGGAAGCGGCCGTGGCGAAGTCTGCGGTGTTCGTTAGCTCACAGATGAAAGATTTCTGGGATGAGTCTGAATTGACTTTTCCTGCCGTGACGGGGGCTGAACTGGAAGCGGTAACCTTCACTCGGCAGCGCCTTAAAGGACGGATTCCTACTTCAAGTGTGCTTGTCACGCGTGAGCTGATGATCGCATTCCCGTTCAATGAGGATATTCGTTACAAGGCTGTGGAGGACTACCACTGCTGGTTAAGGATCCTTAACAGTGGAGTTGTGAATTGGAAAGTCAAGTATCCGCTGCTTAGTTATCGTCGTATCGCAGGTCAGATTTCCGGTTCCAAGCGTTACATGCTGGAACGAATGTATATGCTGCATCGGGAGTTTCCTAATACTCGAATTTCAGCGGCGGCGCTATTTACGCTTACCCATGCGCTGGGTGGTTTTTATTACCGTATTTTAAGGAAAGGTCTATGAAACGGATCATGGTGACCGGCGGGGCCGGCTTTCTTGGCTCGCATCTGTGTGAGCGGTTATTGTCCGAAGGTAACGAAGTATTGTGCGTGGACAACTTCTTTACAGGAGCCAAGCGCAATATTGCCCATTTGCTGAGCAATCCTTACTTTGAGTTGATCCGCCATGATGTGACCTTTCCGCTGTATGTAGAGGTCGATGAAATCTATAACCTCGCTTGTCCGGCATCGCCTGTGCATTATCAGTTTGACCCTGTGCAGACGCTCAAGACCAGTGTGCATGGTGCTATCAACGTACTGGGGCTTGCCAAACGCACCAAGGCGAAGATTTTTCAGGCATCGACTAGTGAGGTGTATGGCGATCCAGAGATTCATCCTCAACCTGAATCCTATTGGGGGCGTGTGAATCCTATTGGTATTCGTTCATGTTATGACGAGGGCAAGCGTTGTGCTGAAACACTTTTCTCCGATTACCACAGGCAGCACGGTGTAAGAATCAAGATTGCCCGGATCTTCAACACCTATGGCCCACGGATGCACCCCAATGATGGGCGCGTCGTGAGTAACTTCATCGTTCAGGCTTTGCGTGGCGAGGACATCACTATCTACGGAGAGGGCCAGCAAACCCGTAGCTTCTGTTACGTTGATGACTTGGTCGAGGGCTTTGTGCGCCTGATGGGGACGTCCGATGAAGTGACCGGGCCGATCAACTTAGGCAACCCTGGCGAGTTCACCATGCTGCAGTTAGCTGAGCGTGTGTTGGCGCTTACTGGGTCGTCTTCGAAGCTGGTGTTCCGCCCTTTACCTCAAGATGATCCGAAGCAACGCCAGCCCGATATTACTCAGGCAAAAGCCGTTCTCGATTGGCAACCGACCATCGTGCTTGATCAGGGTTTAGCAAAGACCATTAGCTATTTTGATGCTTTGCTAAAAGAGGAGCCTCTGGTTTGAGTTCGCTGATGAAAATTACGGTTTTTGGTAGCGGCTACGTCGGTTTAGTCACTGGGGCTTGTTTGGCGGACGTTGGGCATTCGGTCATGTGCATCGATGTCGACCAAGGCAAGATTGACGGCCTTAATCGCGGGGTCATTCCTATTTACGAGCCAGGCCTTGAGGAAATGATCCTCAAGAACTGCAAAGCAGGTCGTTTGAGTTTTTCGACAGACGCGGTTGCTGGCGTCGATCATGGCTATTTGCAGTTTATTGCTGTTGGGACTCCGCCTGATGAGGATGGCAAGGCTGATCTGAAATACGTTCTGGCTGTGGCGGCTACTATCGGCCGTCACATGACGAACAAGAAAGTTGTTATCGATAAGTCAACTGTGCCAGTGGGTACGGCAGACAAGGTTCGTGACCGTATCGATTCGATATTGGTCGAGCGCGGTGTACAGGTCGAGTTCGAGGTGTGTTCGAATCCGGAGTTCTTGAAAGAGGGCGCTGCAATCGAGGACTTCACCAAAGGTGCACGTATTGTTGTTGGAACAGATTCGCTTGAGGTGCGTGATGCTATGCGTCACTGCTATGCGCCTTACAATCGTAATCACGATAAATTGATGTTTATGGATGTGCGCTCGGCAGAACTGACTAAGTATGCAGCTAACGCAATTTTAGCAACTAAGATCAGTTTCATGAACGAGATGGCCACATTAGCTGAGCGCTTGGGTGCAGATATTGAGCAAGTGCGTCTTGGTATCGGTTCTGATCCTCGGATTGGCTATCACTTCATTTATCCCGGCTGTGGTTACGGTGGCTCATGTTTCCCCAAGGATGTGCAAGCGCTTGCGCGCACAGCCATGGAGGTCGGAGTCGAGCCTGATTTGCTAATGGCTGTTGAGCGGGTTAACCATCGTCAGAAACAGGTGTTGTTTGACAAGCTCTCGCGTGCTTTCGATGGCCAGCTCGCTGGAAAGAAAGTTGCCTTGTGGGGGCTTGCCTTCAAGCCAAATACCGATGACATGCGTGATGCCCCTAGTCGGGTGTTGATGGAAGCTCTTTGGCAGGCAGGCGTCTGCGTGCAGGCATTCGATCCTGAGGCGATGCAAGAGTGTCGTCGTATCTATGGCGAGCGCTCTGATCTGGTGTTATGCGAGTCTCGTGAGGCCGCTCTTAAAGGCGCCGATGCGCTCGTCATTTGTACGGAGTGGAAGGCTTTTCGCACGATTGATCCATCTTTGCTCAAAGCGAGTCTGCGTTTTCCAGTTGTAGTAGATGGGAGAAACCTATTCGATCCGGTTGAGATGGCCAACGCAGGTTTGCTGTATCACGCTATTGGTCGTGGGTTGAGTCAATGACGATCCTTATTACAGGGGCTTCTGGTTTTGTGGGTGGAGCCCTTGCTAAGTGTCTATTTGAGCAGGGGCGCACTATTCGCACTTTAGGTCGTACGCGACCTAAAGTGGCTGTTGAGTTTGTCCAAGGCTCTATAGATGATCGACTGGTTTCAAGGGGGGCTCTCGAAGGTGTCGACTGTGTTGTGCATTTGGCTGGAAGAGCGCACCAACTCAAGGACGCCAGCGAGGATCCGCTAGAAAGCTTCAGGGTTGCCAACTGCAAGCTTTCCGAGGCGCTGGCAGCTCAAGCAATTGATGCTGGTGTTAGACGTTTCGTTTTTATTAGTTCAATTGGTGTGAACGGTGCCGTCACAAAAGATGGCCAGGCTTTTACCGCGCTCAGTGAGCCGGAGCCCCACTCACCTTATGCGCGCTCCAAGTATGAGGCTGAAGTGGCGCTCCAGGCGTTGTGTCGTGAGAGCAGTATGGAGCTCGTTGTCATACGCCCGCCGTTGGTTTACGGCCCAGGTGCGCCAGGCAATTTCGCTAGCCTGATGCGTTGGGTCGGTCGTGGCGTTCCATTGCCACTTGGCGCGATTCACAACAAGCGCTCGCTGGTTGGTGTCGATAATCTCGTTGATCTAATCATTCGTTGCATCGACCATCCTGCAGCCGCTAACCAGGTGTTCTTGGCGGGCGATGGCGAAGATTTGTCTACGACGGAGTTGCTACGAGAGGTAGCTGAAGCGATGTCGTGCTCAGGGCTTATGGTGCCAGTGCCTGCAGCTTTATTGCGACTGGCTGCAAATATTTTGGGTAAGAAGACGCTCGCGCAAAGTTTATTGGATTCACTGCAGGTGGATATCAGCAAGGCGCGAGAGTTGCTGGGCTGGGAACCTCCCATTTCCGTCAAAGAAGGTTTGAGAAGGTGTGTTCGTGATTCGTCTGTTTGATGTTCTGTTTGCTTCGCTAGGGTTGGTGTTCGGTTTTCCCGTACTGCTGTTGATCTATGTGCTGGGGCTTTTCGATACCGGATCGCCGCTGTTCCGTCAGGAGCGTGTAGGGCGCCATCAGAGGCCTTTCATTCTGGTCAAGTTTCGTACCATGACGGTCGATACCGCCTCGGTGGCGAGTCATTTAGCTTCCAGTTCTTCCATCACGCGTCTTGGTGCGTTTCTTCGCAGAACCAAGCTCGATGAGCTGCCGCAGTTGTGGAATGTGCTCAGGGGGGAGATGAGTCTTGTTGGGCCCCGTCCAGGGTTGTTCAATCAGCAGGAGTTGACGGTAGAGCGCGCCAATCGTGGTGTATTCGATGTGCGACCGGGTATCACAGGTTTGGCGCAGGTCAGCGATATCGATATGTCTACGCCGCAGTTGCTGGCGGAAACTGACCAGCGGATGATCCGTGAGCTTACGCTGGTGCATTATTTCAAGTACATCTTGATGACGGTGCTCGGCAAGGGGGCTGGTGATCGAGTGCGTTCTTCGTCTTGAATGTGACTGTCAGTTCTGAGATGTGGTGGGGCAATTGCACGTGATGTGCGTGTTCAAGGGATATGAAAAGTTGAGAGGTTTTGATGTTAAGGGCAGCTGATCGCCTGCGTGAGCGCTTGATTGGGTTGTCGAGACGCTCCAAGCGCATGCTCCAAGTCATGACGGATGTCGTGCTGGTCTGGTGTGCGCTCTGGCTGGCTTTCGTGGTGCGCTTGGGTGAGCTGGATGCCGCCCATCCTTTTGGTCATCACGCGTGGCTTTTTGTTCTGGCACCTTTGATCTCTGTGCCCATTTTCATCCGTATGGGGATGTATCGGGCGGTGATGCGTTACTTTGGCAATGATGCGCTGAAGAGTATTTTCAAAGCCGTTTCACTTTCTGCCTTGTTACTGGCTTTGGCGGTTTACTGGTACCGCGATGCGCCGGCCGTGATACCTCGTTCAATGGTGCTCAATTATTGGTGGTTGAGTCTGATGATGATCGGCGGGCTGCGATTGCTGATGCGTCAGTACTTCATGGGTGACTGGTTTTCTGCTGATCACCCCAATCGACTGCAGATACGTGATCAGGGCTTACCGCGAGTGGCCATCTACGGTGCTGGCGCAGCCGGTAACCAGTTGCTGGCGGCGCTGCGCATGGGGCGTACGCTTACGCCTGTGGCTTTCATCGATGATGATTCGTCGATCGCCAAGCGCGTGATTGCAGGACTAAGGGTTTACAAGCCCAAGCATATCCAGCAGATGATCGAGGAAACCGGAGCCCAGGAAATTCTGCTTGCGGTGCCTTCTGCCTCGCGGGCGCGCCGGCGAGAAATTCTCGAGTTGCTTGGGCAATACACTCTGCATGTGCGCAGTGTGCCTGGGTTCATGGATCTGGCCAGTGGGCGGGTCAAAGTGGATGACGTACAGGAGGTCGATATTGCTGACTTACTGGGGCGTGATGCAGTACCGCCACAGAAAGCGCTATTCGAGCGCTGCATTCGTAGTCAGGTGGTTCTGGTCACGGGGGCAGGTGGGTCAATTGGTTCGGAGCTTTGCCGGCAGATTCTTTCGAGCGCTCCGAAGACTCTGCTGTTGTTCGAGCACAGCGAGTTCAATCTCTACAGTATCCACTCTGAGTTGCTGCGTCGTATCAAGCGTGAATCGTTAGCCGTTCAGTTGATTCCAATCCTTGGCTCCATTCGTAATTCGGAGCGGCTGGAGGAGGTGATGTCGAGTTGGGCGGTGGACACGGTTTATCACGCGGCAGCTTACAAGCATGTACCGATGGTGGAGCACAATATCGCCGAGGGTGTGCTGAACAACGTATTTGGCACTCTTTTTACTGCTCAGGCTGCTATCAAGGCGGGTGTTGCCCATTTCGTCTTGATCTCCACGGACAAGGCCGTACGGCCTACCAATGTGATGGGGAGTACCAAGCGCTTGGCCGAGATGGTGCTGCAGGCGCTGAGTGACGAGCAGGCACCAGTGTTCTGGGGGCGCGATGAAAAAGTACATCGCGTGAACAAGACTCGGTTCACTATGGTGCGCTTCGGTAATGTGCTCGGTTCTTCTGGTTCGGTAATCCCTTTATTTCATGCACAGATTCGCCGTGGTGGTCCGGTAACGGTGACTCATCCGAATATCACTCGCTACTTCATGACCATCCCCGAGGCGGCGCAGTTGGTGATTCAAGCTGGATCGATGGGCGAGGGAGGGGATGTCTTCGTTCTCGATATGGGGCGGCCGGTGAAGATTGCTGACTTGGCCGAGAAGATGATCCAGCTGAGTGGATTGAGCGTGCGTTCAGCCGAGAACCCGCACGGTGATATTGCCATCGAGTTTTCAGGGTTGCGCCCAGGCGAAAAGCTCTATGAAGAGTTGTTGATTGGTGACAATGTCAGCCCCACTGAGCACTCGATGATCATGCGGGCTAATGAAGAAATGTTGCCTTGGAATGAGTATCGACAAGTACTTCAGGCACTTCATGAGGCTGTGACACATGAGGACTACGAGCGAGTGCGGCAACTTTTGCGTGAGGTGGTTTCAGGTTATCGCCCCGAGGGGGAGATAGTCGACTGGCTTTACTTGCAAAAGCGTACGGAGAGTTGATAGGCCTTCATCTGTGTCTTTGTTTATATTGTGCGAGGCTGGGTGCCCGCTCATCGATGAACGTGTGTAAGGGTGCCTACCATGAAGAGGGTTGGCCGCAGTTCAAGGGCGCTGTAATTTCGCTTCGATCGATGAGTCGCTGAAGGTGCAGGGAGTACCCGGTATTGGAGAGGAATTGGGCCAATTAAAGCCTTTAGGTGTTTCTATTGGGGCCGGTCTTTGACCGGCCTTTTTCGTGCGGAGGGGCTTCGCGAAGGAGATAATCTGGGGCGCAGTCCTTGCTGAGAGTCCGCCGAAAACGAAAAAGCCCCGGTATGTACCGAGGCTTTGAATTTGGCTACGCGACCTGGACTCGACAGCGTAGCTGAACGCGCTTCAGCGCGGCCCCGGAGGGGTGAGCGAAGCGAATAACCTGGGACGTAGTCCCTGGTGAGAGTCCGTAGGCAATAAAAAACCCAGCACTGGGCTGGGTTCTTGAATTTGGCTCCGCGACCTGGACTCGAACCAGGGACCCAATGATTAACAGTCATTTGCTCTACCGACTGAGCTATCGCGGAACAACGGCGCGTATGTTACTGATTAAAAAAGAGAAGTCAACACTTTGTGGTGATTTTGCAATGGCAGTGATTCAGCATGTCCAGCGTCTAAGTTGTGGTAGGGGCTTTAGTCGTGACAGCGGCAGTTCGCGGCGGGGGCCGCTCCTACAATGCTGGGGGCGCAGTATTGGTGTAGTAGCCCCGCTTCGGGGCGAGGCTGTTGGTTTTGCGGTGTTCTGGAGGATGCTTCGCGGCGCGGCCCCGCTCCTACAGCTATTTGATGCATACAAAAACGCCGGCTCATGAGCCGGCGTTTTTGTTTATCACCAAGGCTTACAGTACGGCGTGGATGGCGCGGGTGACGCTGTCCAGGTTGCCGTTGTTCAGCGCAGCCACACAGATGCGGCCGGTGCCGACGGCGTAGATGCCGAATTCTTCCTTGAGGCGCTCGACCTGCTCCACGGTGAGCCCGGAGTAGGAGAACATGCCGCGCTGCTCGGCGACGAAGCCGAAGTCACGCTTGGCACCCAGTGCCGCCAGTTGCTCGACCATGGCCAGGCGCATGCTGCGAATGCGGTCGCGCATTTCACCCAGTTCGGCTTCCCACATGGCGCGCAGCTCAGGGCTGTTGAGTACGCTGGCGACCACGGTGGCGCCGTGGGTCGGCGGGTTGGAGTAGTTGGTGCGGATCACGCGCTTGAGTTGCGACAGCACGCGAGTCGATTCTTCGCGGCTGCTGGTGACCAGCGACAGAGCGCCGACGCGCTCGCCGTACAGCGAGAACGACTTGGAGAAGGAGCTGGAGACGAAGAACTCCAGGCCCGACTCGGCGAACAGGCGCACGGCTTCGGCGTCCTGTTCGATGCCGTCACCGAAGCCCTGGTAGGCGATGTCGAGGAAGGGCACGTGCTCGCGCTCGCGCAGTACGTCCAGCACGGCTTTCCAGTCTTCCAGTTGCAGGTCGACGCCAGTCGGGTTGTGGCAGCAGGCGTGCAACACAACGACGGAACGGGCTGGCAGGTTGCGCAGGTCTTCGAGCATGCCGCCACGGTTCACGCCGTTGCTGAACGGGTCGTAGTAGCGGTAGTTCTGCACCGGGAAACCGGCGGCCTCGAACAGGGCGCGGTGGTTTTCCCAGCTCGGGTCGCTGATGGCGACGGTGGCGTCCGGCAGCAGGCGTTTGATGAAGTCGGCACCGATCTTCAGGGCGCCAGTACCGCCCAGGGCTTGAGTGGTGATCACACGGCCTTCTTCGATCAGGGCTGCGCCCTTGCCGAACAGCAGTTCCTGTACGGCTTTGTCATAGGCGGCGATACCCTCGATTGGCAGGTAGCCACGTGGCGCGTGCGCCTCGATGCGTGCCTTTTCGGCGGCTGCTACGGCGCGCAGCAGCGGAATTCGCCCTTCCTCGTTGTAGTAGACGCCCACGCCAAGATTGACCTTGGTGGTGCGGGTGTCGGCGTTGAATGCTTCGTTGAGGCCCAGGATGGGATCGCGCGGAGCCATTTCGACGGCAGAGAAGAGACTCATGATGGGTGCGGCAGCTCGAGGTGAGGGGTGGGAGGCCAGGCGTCCCCGACAAAAGCGCTAGGGGGCGCGTAAACGGGGCGTTAGTATAACGACCCTGAATCCAGGGGGCGACAGCGCAAAGCCCTGAATTAAGGCCTTTTGCCAGGTAATTCGACTCTACTTGGCGTGATCGCCAGATCGCCCCGCAATTCATGGCTTTTGACGCAGTCCGAAGGGATGCGTCACAGCCATTTGTCGAGGTGCTGCATGTCCGAGTTTCAGTTGGTGACCCGCTTCAAACCTGCCGGCGATCAGCCCGAGGCGATCCGGCAGATGATCGAGGGGTTGGAGGCGGGGCTTTCGCACCAGACCCTGCTCGGCGTGACGGGCTCGGGCAAGACCTTTTCCATCGCCAACGTGATCGCTCAGGTGCAGCGTCCGACGTTGGTGCTGGCACCGAACAAGACCCTGGCGGCGCAGCTTTACGGCGAGTTCAAGTCGTTCTTCCCGAACAATGCGGTGGAGTATTTCGTCTCCTACTACGACTACTACCAGCCGGAAGCCTATGTGCCGTCGTCCGACACCTTCATCGAGAAGGACGCCTCGATCAACGATCACATCGAGCAGATGCGTCTGTCGGCGACCAAGGCGCTGATCGAGCGCAAGGATGTCATCGTGGTCTGTACCGTGTCCTCGATCTACGGTTTGGGGAGCCCCGAGGAGTACCTGAAAATGGTGCTGCACCTCGACAGGGGCGACAAGATGGATCAGCGCGCGCTGCTGCGCCGCCTGGCCGAGTTGCAGTACACGCGCAATGACATGGATTTCGCCCGTGCCACCTTCCGCGTGCGTGGTGATGTGATCGACGTTTTTCCGGCGGAATCGGATCTCGAAGCCATCCGTGTCGAGCTGTTCGACGACGAGGTGGAGAGCATCAGCGCCTTCGACCCGCTGACCGGCGAGGTGATCCAGAAGCTGCCGCGCTTCACCTTCTATCCTAAGAGCCACTACGTCACGCCGCGTGAAACCTTGCTGGAGGCGGTCGAGCACATCAAGGTCGAGCTGCAGCAGCGCCTGGAATACCTGCGCGGCGCCAACAAGCTGGTGGAAGCACAGCGCCTGGAGCAGCGTACGCGCTTCGATCTGGAGATGATCCTCGAGCTGGGCTACTGCAACGGCATCGAGAACTACTCGCGCTACCTGTCGGGCCGCCCGGCTGGCGCGCCGCCGCCCACCCTGTACGACTATCTGCCGGACGAAGCGCTGCTGGTGATCGACGAGTCCCACGTCTCGGTGCCGCAGGTCGGCGCCATGTACAAGGGCGATCGTTCGCGCAAGGAAACCCTGGTGGAATATGGCTTCCGCCTGCCGTCGGCGCTGGACAACCGACCGATGCGTTTCGAGGAGTGGGAGTCAGCCTGCCCGCAGACCATTTTCGTTTCCGCCACGCCCGGGCCTTACGAGGGTGAGCACGCCGGGCGCGTGGTGGAGCAGGTGGTGCGGCCCACCGGTCTGGTCGATCCGGAAATCGAGGTGCGCCCGGCGCGCACGCAGGTCGACGATCTGCTCTCGGAGATCCGCTTGCGCGTGGCCACGGGCGATCGGGTGCTGGTCACCACGCTGACCAAGCGCATGGCCGAGGATTTGACCGATTATCTGGGCGACCATGATGTCAAGGTGCGCTACCTGCACTCGGATATCGATACCGTGGAGCGGGTAGAGATCATCCGTGATCTGCGCCTCGGCGCCTTCGACGTGCTGGTGGGCATCAACCTGCTGCGTGAGGGGCTGGACATGCCCGAGGTGTCGCTGGTGGCGATTCTCGATGCAGACAAGGAGGGCTTCCTGCGCAGCGAGCGCTCGCTGATCCAGACCATCGGCCGGGCGGCGCGTAACCTCAATGGCAAGGCAATCCTTTACGCCGACAACATGACCGGCTCGATGCAGCGTGCCATTGGCGAGACCGAGCGACGCCGTGACAAGCAGATCGCTTTCAACGAGGCCAACGGCATCGTGCCCAAGGGCGTGCAGAAGGACGTCAAGGACATCCTCGAAGGCGCCGTGGTGCCGGGGGCGCGCAGCAACAAGCGGAAGGGCATGGCCAAGGCGGCGGAGGAGAGCGCGCGTTACGAGAACGAGCTGCGCTCGCCGAGCGAGATCACCAAGCGTATTCGTCAGTTGGAAGAGAAGATGTACGCCCTGGCGCGCGATCTGGAGTTCGAGGCTGCGGCGCAGTTGCGTGACGAGATCCAGAAGCTGAGGGATAGGTTGTTGCAGGTGTGATGCGTCAAGGAATGTGGTCGTAGCGGCGACAGTCGCGGCTGAAGCCCCTCCCACAGCTCTGGTGGCGCCTGTTGCATCTGTGTAGGAGCCCCGCCTCGGGGCGAAGCCTTTGGCTTTGCGGTGTTCTGGTGAATGCTTCGCGGCGGGGCGCCGCTCCTACAGGGTGGTGGAGCCTGCGGGGTTTGTGTAGGAGCCCCGCCTCGGGGCGAAGCTTTTGGCTTTGTGGTGTTCTGGCGAATGCTTCGTGGCGGGGCGCCGCTTCTACAGGGTGGGCGGGGTTGGCGGACATTAATGCGCCGCGCCACCGCCGGCCATGTTCTGCGGCAATGTCCGCGTCAGCAGAATCGCCAGCATGCTCACGCCCAGGGCGATGCCAATGAAATGGAAGGCATCGTTGTAGGCCATGATGATCGCCTGCTGGTGGACGATTTCGCTGAGCTTGGCCAGCGCCGCCTGTTCGCTACCCAGAGTCTGGGTAAGCAACTGCAGGCGTTCATCGACCTGCGGATTGGTCGGCACGATGGATTCGCGCAGGTAGTCGAAATAGACCTTGGCGCGGGCATCCAGCAGGGTGGCGAGCAGGGCGATACCGATGGCGCCACCCAGGTTGCGCAGGATGTTGAACAGGCTGGAGGCCGAGCCGGCATCCTGCGGCAGGATGTAGGCCGTGGCGATCAGCGACAAGGTGACCATCACCAGTGGCTGGCCGAGCGCGCGGACGATCTGGATATGGTTGAACTGCGGGCCGGCGAAGTCCGGGTTGAGCACGCCGGAGAAGAAGCTCGCCGCACCGAACAGCGCGAAGCCCAGGGCGCACAGCCATTTCGGCGAAATGATCTTCATCAGCTTGGGCACCAGTGGAATCAGGAACAGCTGCGGCACGCCCATCCACATGATCACTTCGCCGATCTGCATGGCGTTGTAGCCCTGGATCTGTGCCAGGTACAGCGGCAGCACGTAGATCGAACCGTACAGGCCGACGCCAAGCCCCAGGCTGGAAATGCTGGCGAGGCCAAAGTTGCGTTCGCGCAGCACGCCCAGGTTGATCAGTGGATTGGGGCGGGAGATTTGCAGGATGACGAACAGGATTAGGCTCACCAGCGCAACGCTGCCCAGGCTGACGATCAGTTGCGACTCCAGCCAGTCCTTGCGGTGGCCTTCCTCGAGGAACACCTGCAGGCAGCCCAGGCCGAGGCCCAGGGTGACGATGCCGGCGTAGTCGGTGGTCTTCAGCAGTTCCCAGTGCGGCGCCTTTTTCTCCAGGCCGTAGAGCAGGCCGGCGATCATCAATAGGCCGGGCGGCACGTTGATGTAGAAGATGTACTCCCAGCCCCAGTTCTCGGTCAGCCAGCCGCCCAGCGTCGGCCCGATGGAAGGGGCGAAGGTGGCGGTGATGGCGAACAGGGCCATGCCCTTGGCGCGGTGATGCTCGGGTAGCTTGATCAGCGTCATGGTGAACGCCAGCGGGATCAGCGCGCCGCCGGTGAAGCCCTGCAGGGCGCGGAACACGATCATGCTCTCCAGGCTCCAGGCCATGGAGCACAGCAGCGAGGCGATCAGGAAACCCACCGAGACCCAAACCGCCAGGCGCCGCGCCGAGAGCAACTGCACCAGCCAGGCGGTCAGCGGGATCATGATGATCTCGGCCACCAGGTAGGACGTGGAAATCCACGAGCCTTCCTCCAGCGTGGCGGACAGCGCGCCCTGGATGTCCTTGAGCGAGGAGTTGGTGATCTGGATATCCAGCACTGCCATGAAGGCGCCGAGCATGGCGCTCATCACGGCGATCCAGTCGCGGCGGCTGGGTTCCGCCGTCGCGCGGATCAGCGCATCACCCGCCATGGCTGTCGTCGCCGCGCAGATCGACGGTGACTTCCACTGACATGCCGGGGCGGATCAGGCCGCGGAGCGGGTTGTCGGCGGCGAAGGTCAGTTTGACCGGAATGCGCTGCACCACCTTGGTGAAGTTGCCGGTGGCGTTGTCCGGCGGCAGCAGGCTGAACTGCGCGCCGGAAGCGGCGAACAGGCTGTCGATGCGGCCTTCGATGGGTGTATCGGGGTAGCTGTCGAACAGCAGTTCGGCCTTCTGCCCAGGACGCATGCGGCCGATCTGGGTTTCCTTGAAGTTGGCCTGAATCCAGATGTCCTGATCGGGCACCACTGACAAAAGGTATGCGCCGCTCTGTACCACCTGGCCTTCGCGGGCCGAGCGCTGGCCGACCATGCCGCTGATTGGCGCGTGGATCTGCGTGCGCGAGAGGTTGAGGTCGGCCTGATCCAGATCGGCCTGGGCCGAGAGGATCTGGGCGTCGAGGCGCTTGATTTCGGCTTCGAGACTGGCGACCTGTTGCCGCTGTGCCTGCAGATCGGCATGGGCCTTGGCCAATTGAGAGCGGGCGACGCGGTTATCGGCAGCCAGTGTCGTGACGCGCTCCTCGGAGACATACCCTGGCTTGCGTAGGGTCTGGGCGCGGCCCAGGTCTATCTGAGCGCGCTCCAGTGTGGCCTGGCTGGCGTTGACATCGGCCTGGCTGGCGGCAATCAGGCTGGCCTGTTGGTCGAGTTTGCTCTGCGCCTGGGTGCGTTCTGCCTGGTGGGTATCCAGGGCGGCGAGGGCGCGCTGGCGAGCCAGGCGGAAATCCGCATCTTCCAGCACAACCAGTACCTCGCCAGCCTCGACATGCTGGTTGTCGCGCACCAGCACCTTGGCGATACGTGCGTTCAACTGGCTGGAGATGCGCGTTATTTCCCCCTGTACATAAGCATTGTCGGTGCTCTCGTGATACCGGCCGACCAGCAGCCACTGGGCAAGCAGTGCGCCAGCGACCAGGGCCAGGATGACGATGAAAACAAGGAGTCGGCGTTGCAGTTTTGCAGGCATGCTGGGGGCTCAATACGCGTCGGAAAAATGTAAGCGAATCTAACAGTGTTCCCTTCCTGCTAGTAGAGGCTAGACTTCGCATGCTTTGTTGCTTATGAGGAACAATCATGGGGTTGGATGACGCGTTGATCTTCACCCGGGTGGTGGAGTGCCACAGCTTTACTCAGGCGGCGACCAATCTGGGGATGCAGAAATCCACGGTCAGCCGACGCATTGCCCTGCTCGAGGAGCGCCTTGGCGTGCGCCTGCTCAATCGCACCACGCGCAAGCTGCGCCTGACCGAGGTGGGCCAGGCCTACTACGAGCGTTGCCGGCAGATCATGCTCGACTTCGCCGAGGCCGAGCAGGCGGTCATGCAGTTGCAGCGCGAACCATCAGGGTTGCTGCGGATTACTGCGCCGATCGAGTTTGGTCAGTTGTTTCTCGGGCGCGTGCTGGGCGAGTTCATGCGCCAGTACCCGCAGATCAACGCGGAAGTGGAAATCACCTCGCGTCAGGTGGATCCGCTGGAGGAGGGCGTGGATATCGCCATTCTGGTCGGCCAGCCGCAGGATTCCACGCTGATCGCGCGCAAGCTGTTCGAGAGTGGTCGTCGCCTCTGTGCCAGCCCGGCTTACCTGGCCGCCCATGGAGCGCCGCGCAACGTGGCAGAGCTGGAAGGGCATCGGGCAATCCTGTTGCAGCACGATGCGCCGCGCTATTGGCCGTTGCTGGACGAGAGTGTGCCCTGCCAGCGGGTGCTGACCTGCAACAACATTACCTTTGCGCGCGAGGCGGCGGTCGCTGGAGCCGGTATTGCCGGTTTGCCGGTGATGATCAGCGAAGATGCCGTGCGCAGCGGGCGTCTGGTCGAGTTGCTGCCCGAGGCGCGTCTGCCGGTGGGCGAGGTGTATGCCATTTACCCGTCGCGGCGTTTCCAGGCGATGAAGGTCAAGGCCTTTCTCGACTTCCTCATCGCCAGCTTGCCGATCAACCGTGGCGGGTTGCTGGAGCCTGGGGCCGTCAGCCTGCTAACATCGCTCGCTTGATTCAATACCTCGTGTCTTCCATCCGAGAGCATTCATGACCACCGTTCGTACTCGTATCGCGCCATCGCCGACCGGCGACCCCCATGTCGGCACCGCCTACATCGCACTGTTCAACCTGTGCTTCGCTCGCCAGCATGGTGGCCAGTTCATCCTGCGTATCGAAGACACCGATCAGTTGCGTTCGACTCGCGAGTCCGAGCAGCAGATCTTCGACGCGCTGCGCTGGCTGGGGATCGAATGGGACGAGGGCCCGGACGTCGGCGGCCCGCATGGCCCGTACCGTCAGAGCGAGCGCGGCGAGATCTACAAGAAATACTCGGACGAGCTGGTCGCCAAGGGCCACGCCTTCCCGTGCTTCTGCTCTGCCGAGCGCCTCGATGAAGTGCGTGCGCAGCAGATGGCTAACAAGGAAACCCCGCGTTACGACGGCCACTGCATGCACCTTGATCCGGCCGAGGCGCAGCGCCGCATTGCCGCGGGTGAATCGCACGTGGTACGGATGAAGGTGCCGAGCGAAGGCGTCTGCGTGGTGCCGGACATGCTGCGTGGTGATGTCGAGATCCCGTGGGATCGCATGGACATGCAGGTGCTGATGAAGGCCGATGGCCTGCCCACCTATTTCCTGGCCAACGTGGTCGATGACCACCTGATGGGCATCACCCATGTGCTGCGCGGCGAGGAATGGCTGCCGTCGGCGCCCAAGCTGATCAAACTCTACGAATACTTCGGTTGGGAACAGCCGGCGCTGTGCTACATGCCGCTGCTGCGTAACCCGGACAAGAGCAAGCTGTCCAAGCGCAAGAACCCCACCAGCATCACCTTCTACGAGCGCATGGGCTATCTGCCGCAAGCCATGCTCAACTACCTGGGGCGCATGGGCTGGTCGATGCCGGACGAGCGCGAGAAGTTCTCCCTGGCCGAGATGATCGAGCACTTCGACATCAACCGGGTGTCGCTGGGCGGGCCGATCTTCGATCTGGAGAAGCTGTCCTGGCTCAACGGGCAATGGTTGCGTGAGCTGCCGGTGGAGACGTTTGCCGCCGAAGTGCAGAAATGGGCGCTCAACCCCGAGTACCTGATGAAGATCGCGCCGCACGTACAGGGCAGGGTGGAAACCTTCAGCCAGATCGCGCCGCTGGCCGGCTTCTTCTTCTCCGGCGGGCTGAACCTGGATGCCAAGCTGTTCGAGCACAAGAAGCTCTCGGCCGATCAGGTACGCCAGTTGATGCAACTGATCCTGTGGAAGCTCGAAGCGCTGCGCCAGTGGGAGAAAGACCGTATCACTGGCTGCATCCAGGCCGTGGTCGAGCATCTGGAGCTGAAGCTGCGTGACGCCATGCCGTTGATGTTCGCCGCCATCACTGGTCAGGCCAGCTCGGTGTCGGTGCTCGATGCCATGGAAATCCTCGGCCCGGATCTGACCCGCTTCCGCTTGCGCCAGGCGTTGGAGCTGCTTGGTGGTACCTCGAAGAAAGAGGCCAAGGAGTGGGAGAAGCTGCTGGCGGCCATCAACTGAGTTGAGGCGTGCCGCTGTGGGAGGGGCTTTTACCCCCTGTGGACTCTAAGTAATTGTTCTAGTGGCAAAAAATTTAGGCCTGCAGGAAAAATATTGTTGACAGGCAATCGGGGCGCTCTTAACATGCGCCCCGTCCTCGAGATGGGGCTATAGCTCAGCTGGGAGAGCGCTTGCATGGCATGCAAGAGGTCAACGGTT
>NZ_JBMDJU010000012.1:0-151222 GCF_057809355.1 Pseudomonas sp. FG29
GAGTGAGCGAACCCTCGCGCAGCGAGGGCCGGATGAACGGGCGGAAGGGTTTGGTTACTTTGCTCGCAAAGTAACTTGCCCGGGAGGGCAAAACCAAAAACATCAACAAAAACGCGGCAATTCGGAACAGACACCAAAAAACACAAATTTGCTAGTCCGGTATCAAGCCAGCATTCCCCGCAACATGTTCATGACGTCAGCCAGCCGGTAGCCATGGATGGGCAGCTCGCCTGGCTATGGCTATGATCAGAACCATGAATTCCCCATTACCTCTGCGTAATCCCTGCCCACCGGGTGCCTGCGACTGCCAGCGCGACGAGCTGCTGGACATGCCGGGTGCCGACACGCGCGTGCTGCTGCTAACCCGCAACGAGGAGCAGCGCCTGCTCGAACGCCTGGAAAATCTGCAAAGCCTGGAAGACCTTGAGCGCATGCAACAGCGCATGTTCGAGAACCTCGGCATTCGCCTGCATATCGAGCCGAGCCATGGTGAGGTGCGCAGCATGCGCGGCATTCACATGCGCTTCGACGCGCATCCTGGTTTGTGCCGCAAGACCCGGCAGAGCATTCCTGCCGCCATCCGCCGAGCCATGGAAAAGAACCCGGAAATCGCCTGGCGTCTGCTGGATTCCTTCGATCTGTTCGGCGGCCTGTAACGGCCCTTACCAGGGCAGTGGCTGTCCATCATAGGCGTGGAAGCTGCCGCTGTGCTCGGGGCCGAGGCTGTCGATCACCTGCAGCATTTGCGCGGCGGCCAGGTCTGCCGGTCGCGCGGCTGTGGCGCCGCGAAAGGGTTGCGACAGCGGGGAGATCACCGTGCCGGGGTGCAGGCTGAGCAGCCGCGCCTTGGGCTTGCTGCGCGCCAGTTCGATGGCGGCGGTCTTGATCAGCATGTTCAGCGCGGCCTTGGATGCGCGGTAGGCGTACCAGCCGCCCAGGCGGTTGTCGCCGATGCTGCCGACCTTGGCCGAGAGCATGGCCATGGCGCCCTGTTTATCGAGCAACGGCAGGAAGTGACGCAGCACCAGCGCCGGGCCCAGGGCATTGACCTGAAACACCGCCTGCAAGGCATCGGCCTCGATGGCGTTGAGGCTTTTCTCCGGGGCGATGCCAGGGCGATGCAGCAGCCCTGCGGTGTGCAAAATAAGCTGGAAAGGCCCTTCGTCAGCAAGCGCTTCAGCGGCAGTGGCAATACTGTGCGGGTCTTCCAGATCGAGCGCCGGCGTGCTGTTGCGGCTCAGCTCACATACGCTGGCGCAGTTGTCATCGGCGCGCAGCAATTGGCAGAAGGCCTGGCCAACGGTGCCGCTGGCGCCGATCACCAGTGCCTTATAGCCGCTGCCCAGGCTCGTCAGGCTCATGGCTGCGCCGCGCCACGACGGAAGAACAGCGTCACCTGACCGAGTTCGACACCGAATTTGCTCATCACCGAGCGGTTGACCATGGTGTCGTCGTCCATTAGGTACATCCAGTCATCGAAATGGACGACGTAGGTGCTGTCATCCACCGGCAGGTTGAGGTAGTAGCGCCAGTGCAGGGCATTGCCGGCGACTTCGCCGATGGCCTCACCGACCACATCGCCGGCGGTACCGATCCAGCGGCCCGTGCCGTCGGGCGTCAGCGTCCAGACCCGGCGCTGGCGAGTGCCGTCGCTGTAGAGGAAGCGCTCATCGAGGATCAGCTTGTCGCCCTCGCGGCGGCTGTCGATGTTTACATGGAAGCGTTTGATCACCTCACCGGAACGATCCTGGAACATACCCCAGGCTTGTACAGGGCCGGAGAAGAAGGTCGGCAGATCCAGAGCCGGTTTCTCGTTGGCGTAGCGCTCGACCGGCACCTGGCCACAACTGATCAGCAGCAGGCTGGCGAGCACCATCAACAGGGCTTTCATGGAATACCTCATGGGTTGAGCCCGAGCAGCGCTGCGCGCAGTTTCGGGCTGCGGGTCTGCGGATCGAGCCAGATGGAAAAGAAGGCGCGGGCGAAGGCCGGGTCGTCGACCTCATGCTGCAGCTTGCCGTCGACATAGAACTGGCAACCCTTGCCGGGCAGGTACACGCCGGTGATGCGCGTGCCGTCACTTACATCGACGAAGGCTTTGCTCATCTGCCGGGCCCATTGCACCTCGCGTTCGCCTTGCAGGGCGTTGGCGTCGATGCGGCGTATCTCGTCGAGGCTGGTCTCGACCAGGGTTTCGCGGCTGATACTGCGGCGGTAGGTCAGCTCCAGTGCGAAAGGCTCCGCGAAATCCACCTGCGGTGATGGGCTCCATAGCTTGGCGTTGTAGACCGAGAAGCCGAACCAGCTGAAATCACCACTGCCCACCAGGTTGGCTTGCGGCAATTGCTCACGCCAGCCCTGGCTGTTGGCCTGCACCGGCAGAACCAGTACCAGGCTGAGCAGGCAGGCTGAACACAGGCGCAATGCAGGCGTCGCCATGTTCCATCCCTCCGATGGCTGGGTGGTCGTGACCGCTGCGGGTCACGACCACGGAATAAAAAAATCCGACAACCAAAAAGGGGGAGTGGTGGGTTGTCGGATTGCGCAGCTTGTCGAGGCTGCCCGGCGTCAGGCAGCAAACTCCTCTTCAGTGAAGGCCATCAGGCTGGCTTTGCCAGCCTTGATTTCGTTGAGCAGGGCTTCGGTCTCGGGCAGCACCCGAGCCACGAAGAAGTCGGCCGACTTGATCTTGGCCGAATAAAAATGGGTTTCCGCGCTGCCGGCATCCAGTTGTCGTTGGGCAACCTGAGCCTGCTGCGACCACAGCCAGGCCAGGCTGCTCAGGGCGAACAGACGCAGATAGGGCGTGGCAGCGGCGGCGGCCTGTTCCGGATCCTTGCTGCCTTCGCTGGCCAGCCACAGGGTGGCCTGTTGCAGTTGCCGCAGCGTCTGGGTAACGGCCGCCACGTGCGGCGCTTCCGGGTTGGCCTTGAGCCAGCTATCTACCAGGGCGAAGAAGGCCCGTACCGCGCGACCACCGCCGAGGGCGAGCTTGCGGCCGACCAGATCCAGCGCCTGGATGCCGTTGGTGCCTTCGTAGATGCGTGTGATGCGGCTGTCACGCACCAGTTGTTCGATGCCCCAGTCCTCGGTGAAGCCGGAACCACCCAGCACCTGCAGGCCTTCGTTGGCGCAGGTGAAGCCCTCATCGGTGAGGAAGGCCTTGACCACCGGCGTGAGCAGTTGCACCAGGTCGTCGGCACGGCTGCGCGCTTCGGCGTCCTCAGCGCCATGGGCGATGTCCTGTTGCAGACCGGTGAAATAGGCCAGGGCGCGGCAGCCTTCGATCATCACTTTCTGCCGCAGCAGCATGCGCCGCACGTCCGGATGCACCAGGATCGGATCGGCCGGCTTGTCGGCGGCTTTCGGCCCGGATATGGAGCGGCTCTGCAGGCGTTCGCGGGCGAAGCCGAGGCTGATCTGGTAGGCGCTTTCGGCTACGCCCAAACCCTGCATGCCGACCATCAGGCGCGCGGAGTTCATCATGGTGAACATGCAGCTCAGGCCTTTGTTCGGCTCGCCGATCAACCAGCCCTTGGCACCCTCGAAATTCATCACGCAGGTGGCCGAGCCCTTGATGCCCATCTTGTGTTCCAGGCCTCCGCAGAACGCAGGATTGCGGCTGCCGTCCTCGAGGAACTTGGGTACCAGGAACAGGGAGATGCCTTTCACGCTGTCCGGCGCATCCGGCAGCTTGGCCAGCACCAGATGGACGATGTTGTCGACCAGATCGTGCTCACCGCCGGTAATCCAGATCTTGGTACCGCTGATGGTGTAGCTGCCGTCGGCCTGAGGCACGGCGCGGGTGCGAATCAGACCCAGGTCGGTACCGCACTGCGGTTCGGTGAGGCACATGGTGCCTGTCCACTCACCGCTGATCAGGCGCGGCAGGTACTGCGCCTGCTGTTCGGGCGTGCCGTGGCTGGTCAGGGCGTTGATGGCGCCATGGGTCAGCCCCGGATACATGCCCAGCGACAGGTTGGCTGAGCAGGTCATTTCCTCGACCAGCATGTTGAGCACGTGGGGCAGGCCCTGACCACCGAATTGCGGGGTGCATGCCAGAGCGGTCCAGCCACCTTCGGCAAACTGTTTGTAAGCCGCCTTGAAACCTTCCGGGGTGCGTACCGAGTGAGTCTGCGGATCGTACTGGCAGCCTTGCTTGTCGCCCGGGCCATTGAGCGGCGCCAGGACATTCTCGGCCAGCTTGGCCGCTTCTTCGAGGATCGCACCACCCAGGTCAGCGCTGAGCTCCTGATGCTCGGGCAGAGCCTGGAGTGTCGTGTAGGCATCGAGCACTTCCTCGAAAACGAAGCGCATGTCACGAAGCGGGGCGCGGTATGACGGCATGGCGATTCACTCAAAGCTGTACAAGGATTTTTTGTGTACAGCTTTTGTATAGCTATGCGCATCGTTTTGCAACCCCCTCGGCGTGTTATTGCCGATAAAACAGGTTCGCCCAACTGATATCCGCTGGCCGAGGCTGAAGCTTTACCGTGCAGGTTGTACGGCTTGTACAGCTTTTGCAGGGGCAGACAGCAAAGCGCCCGACGATGCCGGGCGCGGTTTGCGAGGCGGGTCTACCAGGGCAGGGCTTGACCCTGGTAGTCGAGAAAGGCGCACTGACCACGCCCTAGCTGGGCAATGATCACGTCGCGCAGGCCGCTGGCGCTCTGCTCCACGCTCAACGGCGCGGCATCGCCACCCATGTCGGTGCGTACCCAGCCGGGATGCAGGGCCAGCAGGCTCCAGGGCAGTTGCGGCATCTGCGCCTGCCAACTGCGCAACAGGCTGTTCAGCGCGGCCTTGCTGGCGCCGTACAGCGGCATCTCGGCGGCGCGCGCCAGTTCCAGGCTGGCCATCTGCGAACTCATGAAGGCGATCACGCCGCCGTCGACCACCTGCTCGGCCAGTTGCTGGGCCAGGCGGATGGGGGCGATGGCATTGCTCACGAACAACTGAGCGATGTCGTCGGCCTCGGCCTGTCGTGGATCCTGATGCACCGGGCCGTAGACCCCGGCGTTGAACAGCGCGCAGTCCAGGCGCTGGCCAGCCAGCGCGGCACCGAGGGTCCAGGAGGCGTCGAGCCGGTCGAGGTTGCAGGCGATCACCTGCAGTGCTTCGGGATGCTGCGTGTTCAGTGCCTCCAGCGGGCTAGCCGGGCGCAGCTCGCGCACCACGGCATGTACCTGCCAACCTGCATCGAGAAAGGCGCGCACCAGGCCGAGGCCCAGCCCACGCGAAGCACCGCAAATCAGGATCTGGCGTTTCATGGCCACTGCATCTCTCCCTTGAGCACCTTGGCGCTCAGCTCCAGGCTGCTGTCATCCTGAAGGTTCGGATAACGCGCCTTCATCGCCGCGATCAGCGCCTGGCTGTTCTTGGCCTTGGGCAGTTCCTGCTCCAGGGCCTGCAGGTAGTCGCGGGTGAAATGCAGGTCGGCCAGGTTCATCGCCGGTTCACCGAGATAGTGGCCGGGGATCAGCGTGGTCGGTTGCAGGGCTTCGAGTTCGTCCAGCGACTTCAGCCAGTCCTGCCGCGCTTCGCTGCTCTGCGCATCGGCGACCCACAGGTGGATGTTGGCGCTGGTCAGCACGCTGCCAACCACGGCCTTGATGCTGGGAATCCACAGGCTGGTGTGCTGTGGATCATGGCCGACCACCTCGATGCGCTGGCCTTCCAGCTCCAGCAGGTTGCCCTGCAGCACCTGCGGCACCAGGGTGCGGGCCGGCGCGCTGTCCTTGAGGATCGGCCCCCAGTAGGCCAGCTTCGGCGCGCGGGTTTTCTCGATGTAGGCGACGGTGGCCGGGGTGGCCAGCACCTTGGCTTCGGGGTAGGCGCGGGTCAGCACGTCGAGGCCGAAGTAATAGTCGGGGTCGCCATGGCTGATGAATATGGTGGTCAGGCGCTTGCCACTGGCGCGAATGCGTTCGACCAATGCCTGGGCTTCTGTATTGGAAAACTGCGCATCGACCAGAATGGCATCCTTCGCGCCAGTGATCAGCGTCGAACTGACCGGGAAGACGGCGTTTTCACGCGGGTTGTAGGTGTCCAGGGTGAGCGGCTGGGCGAGGGCGCTGCCAGCGGCGGCGAGCAGGCCGATGCTGGCGATGAGGCGGGTGGCGAGGGACATGACGATCTCCAGGCAGGTGAGGGTGGCTGCATCCTATGCGCTACCCGGCGAGCGAAAAGCCCCGTAAGCTGGCCATCTTCATTGCATGAATCGAGCGAATCATGGATCGACTGACGGCAGCGCGGGTATTTGTCGAGGTGGTGGAGCGGGGCAGTCAGACCGCTGCTGCCGATGCGCTGGACATGTCGCGGGCGATGGTGTCGCGTTACCTGGCCGAACTCGAAGGCTGGGCCGGCGTGCGCCTGTTGCACCGCAGCACGCGCAAGCTGAGCCTGACCGTGGCCGGCGAGCAGATGCTGCCGCAGTGCCGCGAGATGCTGGCGCTGGCCGAGCGCATGCAGGCGCTGGGTCAGAGCGCGGACGATACGCCACGCGGCACCTTGCGCATGACCTGCAGCCAGTCCTTCGCTCAGGCCTGGCTGGTGCATGCATTGCAGGCCTTCACCGAGTGTTATCCGCAGGTCAGCGTCGACCTCCTGGTCGGCAGCGAAGCGGTCAATCTGGTGGAGGCGCGCATCGACCTGGCGCTGCGCATCACCAACCAGCTCGATCCCAATCTGATCGCCCGACGCCTGGCCGTATGCCGCTCGGTGGTCTGCGCCAGCCCGGCCTACCTGGCACGGCACGGCACGCCGCAGCGCCCCGAGGATCTGGCCCGGCACAATTGCCTGGCCTATGCCTATTTCGGCCGCAGCCTGTGGGAGTTCGAGCATCAGGGCGAGATGAGCGCCGTTTCGGTAGCCGGCAGCCTCAGTGCCAACGAGTCGATGGTATTGCTGGAGGCGACCCTGGCTGGCAGCGGCATCAGCCTGCAGCCGCTGTACTCCGTGGACAGACTGCTGCGCGAGGGACGCCTGGTACGCCTGCTGACGGATTACCGTCCGCCGGAGCTGGGCATCCACGCTCTCTACGGCACGCGGCGGCAGATGCTGCCGGCGATGCGCCTGTTGCTGGATTTCATCGCCGAACGCCTGGCCAGCGAGGCACACTGGCAACCCTGAAACACCAGCCATACTTGCATTCGGCCAGCGACCTTCGAGAATGAAGGTGATGGCATATCGGATATCACCTCCATGCTCGCCAGTTTCCTCAAACGTATTCGCCAGCTCTGGGATGCCCCGGATCTCGCGCTGATCGGTCAGCGACGGGAGCGGCGCATGCGCCTGTTGGCCAGCCTGGTGATGCCACTGGTAGGGCTGAGCTGGGGTCTGTTCTTCGCCGTCCGGGGTTATTGGCCCATCGTGGTCATGGATGTGGCGCTCATTGCCAGTGGCGTGGCCGTTTTCATCCTGACCCTGAAGAACCGGGTACGCGGCGCCAACCTGGTGATGTTCGCCGCGCTGATTCTGGTCATCGTCGGCTCGACCCTGTTTCTCGATCCGCAGACGGCAGCCGCGCCACGCGCGACCCACCTGTACCTGCTGCCAGTGGCGGTCGCCGCGCTGATGGCCTTCCGCGATGAAGCCCTGTGGCTGCGCTACGGCATGTGCCTGTTCTGCTTCGTGCTGTTTCTGGCGCTGGGCGCCTCTAACTGGTCGCCGACCCTGGCCTACGCCTTGCCCGACGAGGTGCGTGCGTTCGGCTCCTGGCTACAGGGCGCGGCGGCCATGGCCATGCTGTTCATGCTCCTGCATATCCTGCAGACCGACACTGCCGAGCGTTCCGGGCTGGATCGCGACCTGCAGGCCGCTCTGCGTGAACAGCAGTTCGTGCTCTATTACCAGCCGCAGCTGGACGACCACAATCGGGTACTCGGCGCCGAGCTGCTGATCCGTTGGCAGCACCCGCAACGGGGGCTGCTCGGCCCGGGCGAGTTCATCGATCATGCGGAAAAGACCGGCCTGATCATCGCCATCGGCCAGTGGGTGCTGGAACAGACCGCCGCACGCCTGCGCCAATGGCAGGTCGACCCGCTCTACCAGGATCTCAGCCTGGCAGTGAACATAAGCCAGAAGCAGGCCGGCCAGGCCAGTTTCGTCGCCGAGATCCTCGACCTGATCCAGCGCCATGGTATCGACGCACGGCGCCTGGAACTGGAACTGACCGAAACCCTGATCGTGCAGGACATGGAAGACCTCACCAGCAAGATGGCGGCGCTGGTCGAGCGTGGCGTGCGTTTCTCGCTGGATGATTTCGGTACCGGGTTTTCTTCCCTCAGCCACCTCAAGCGCTTGCCGCTGAGCAAGCTGAAGATCGACCGCTCGTTCATCTGCGACGTCCCCACCGATGCCAACAGCGAAACCATCGTGCGTACCGTGATCGCCCTCGGCCAGAGCATGGGCATGACGGTGATCGCCGAGGGGGTGGAAACCGAGGCGCAGTTGCATTTCCTCAACGATAACGGCTGCCACCAGTTCCAGGGCTACCTGCTGGGCAGGCCGATGCCCTTCGAAGACTTCTGTCACTTCGTTCAGCGCCATAACGGCTGAACCGTCCATCCTCCATTTGCGCTTCGACTGAACTCGCAGCGGCCTGCCAGGGTCTGTCTGCTGTTGGCTTGTCAGGGCGGGATTTAATGGCCATTTGCTTTCATTTTGCAGCTTTCGGTGGCGATCCTGTATTCAACCTGTTGGCCTTCCTCTGTCACGCCCGTCAGTCGGGCTTCGTACCATTGCCAGTCGAAGATTTCCTATGCGCTTATCCCGCCCGCTTTCCGTTCGCCATACTCCGACACCGTCCCGCTTGCTGGGCGCCTGCCTGCTTGGCAGCCTGCTCTGTGCTGCACCCCTGCACGCCGAAGAAGCCGCCAGCGATCAGCGCTGGGTCAGCGACAGCCTCAACACCTACGTACGCAGTGGCCCGACCGATGGCTATCGCATCGTCGGTACCCTGGTCTCCGGGCAAAAAGTGACGCTGCTACGTACCCAGGGCGATTACAGCCAGGTGCGCAGCGAGAACGGCGATGCTGTCTGGATTCCCAGCCGCGACCTGCAATCGGTGCCGGGTCAGGCCGAGCGCCTGCCGCAACTGGAGCAGAAGGTCGCCGACCTGACGGCCGAGCTCAAGGGCATCGACGATGCCTGGAAGGCGCGCGTGCAGGGCATGCAGGAGACCCTGGATTCACGCAAGCAACTGATCGACGAGTTGCAGGCCGCTCGTGGTGCGCTGGATGCCGAGCTGACCACCACCCGTTCGCAACTGCGTGATGCCCAGGCGCAACTGGGTAACGAGCAGCAGCAGGTGCTGATGCGCTACATGGCCTATGGCGGCAGTATCGCCGGTGCTGGCCTGCTGCTCGGGCTGATCCTGCCGACCATGCTGCGCGTGCGCCGAAAGCGTAACGATCAGTGGGTGTGAGGCCTCAGGCGCTGGCCGTGAGATGACGGGCGATGCCTTTCTTCAGCGGCAGCAGGCCCTGTGCCACGCGCAATCCGGCGCCGCGTAGCAGGCGCGCGGGGAGGCGGTCGTTGGTGTACAGCTCCACCAGCAGGTTGGTGGCCTGGTACAGCGGCCAGGTGGCCAGGCGCAGTTGCCGCTCGTAGCGCGCCAGGGCGGAGCTTGCAGCGATGTCCTGGCCCTTGGCATGAGCCGCCAGCAGGGCGTCGCTCAGTAGCTGCACGCCTATAAGCCCGAAGTTGAAGCCGTGCGCGGTGACCGGGTGCATGCCCACGGCGGCATCACCGAGCAGGGCGCAGCGGTTGCCGACCATGCGCCGCGCATAGGCGCCTACCAGCGGGTAGGCATGGCGAGCGCTAACCAGTTGCATGGCGCCCAGGCGGCGGTCGAAGCGCTGCTCCATCTCGCGGGCGAAGGTGGCTTCGTCCAGCTTCTGCAGGCGCTCGATCTCGCGTGGCGGCAGGGTCAGCACGGTGGACGACTGCCGGCCATTCAGCGGCAGCAGGGCGAGGGTCTGGCCGTAGCCGAACCACTCCCAGGCCACCTGCTGGTGATCCTGTTCGTGCTGCATGCGGCATACCAACATGGTCTTGCCGAAGTCCTTGAGTTGCGCACCGATGCCGAGCTGACGACGGGTCTCGGAGAAGCGGCTGTCGGCAGCCACCAGCAGGCGCGGTTGCAGCACCTGGCCGTCGTGCAGCAGCAGTTTCACCTTGCTCTCTCCGTGCTCGATGGTGCGCACGCTGCTTTCGCACAGCAGTTGCACATCGGCGCAGTCGCTCACGGCCTGATAGGCGGCGCGGCGGATCGCCTGGTTGGCCACCAGATGGCCGAGGCGCTCGGCCCCGGCTTGCTCGGCGCGGATCTTCAGGGCGAACAGCGACGGCCCGTTGAACACCTGGGCATCGCGCAGCACGGCGACCTCTTCATCGGGCAGGCGCGCCCACAGCCCGAGGCGTTCGAGCAGCGCCTGCGAGCCATGGGTGAGGGCGATCTCACGGCCGTCGAAAGCCGGCTCCGCCACGGCCTGTTCGGCCTGGCGCTCCAGCACGAGAATGGACAGGCCGTGCCCGGACAGGGCGCGCGCCAGGCACAGGCCCGCTGGGCCGGCGCCGACGATGACGATATCGGGGGACATGCTGCTGCTCTCCGTGCGGGTTGGTGGGGCGGGCGAAGCCCGCCACGAGGGCGGCGGGTTTCACCCGCCCTACGTGAACTCGGAAGGGCGAGTCTAGGCCGGCAGGTAGTGCCTGATATTGTCCGGGATCATGGTTAGCAATCGCGGCTAAAGCCGCTCCTACCTGCAGGCGCAGATGATTTGTGGGAGGGGCTTTAGCCGCGACAGGAAATGAAGCACTTGTCGCGGGCTATAACAATCCGGCCACCAGACGCCCCAGCACTTCCATGGCCTGTTCGCTGCGCGGATTCCATGGGTGGCCGTAATTCAGCCGTGCGCAGTGGCGAAAGCCCTGGCTGGCGGAGAAGATCGGCCCCGGCGCCAGGCTGATGCCCTGGGCCAGTGCCAGGCGTAGCAGTTGCAGTGAATCCAGGCGCTCGGGAAATTCGAACCAGAGGAAGTAGCCGCCGGCTGGCCGCGTGACCCGCGTGCTGGCGGGAAAGTGTCGGGCAGCCGAGGCGAGCATCGCGCTCTGCTGCATTTCCAGGGCATGGCGCAACTTGCGCAGGTGGCGGTCGTAGCCGCCATGCTGCAGGTAGTCGGCCAGCGCCGCCTGGGCCGGTACCGAAGGGGAAATGGTGGTCATCAGCTTGAGCCGGGCGATCTGCTCGGCATAGCGTCCGCCGGCCACCCAGCCGATGCGATAACCCGGCGCCAGGCTCTTGGAGAACGAGCTGCAATGCATCACCAGGCCGTCGCAGTCGAAGCTCTTCACCGGCTTGGGCGGGTGGCTGCCGAAGTACAGCTCGGCGTACACGTCGTCCTCGATCAGCGGCACCTGATGCTCCACCAGCAGCTCGTACAGCGCCTGCTTCTTCTCCTCGCTCATGCTCGCGCCCAACGGGTTCTGCAGGCTGCTCATAAACCAGCAGGCCTTGATTGGCAGTTGTTCCAGGCTCTGCGACAGAGCCTTCAGGTCGATGCCCTCGCGCGGGTGCACGGGAATTTCCACCGCCTTGAGCTGCAGGCGTTCCAGCACCTGCAGGCAGGCGTAGAAGGTCGGCGACTCGATGGCCACCAGATCGCCCGGCTGGGTCACGCATTGCAGGCAGAGGTTGAGCGCTTCCATGGCGCCGTTGCTGATCACCAGCTCCTCCATCGGCAGCATCACGCCGCTGACCATGTAGCGCAGGGCGATCTGCCGACGCAGGTCGGCGTTGCCGGCGGTCATGTCGGCGATGATCTCGTGCGGCGAGAGTCTGCGCAGGGCGTGCGCCATGCTCTTGGCCAGGCGCGGCAGGGGGAACAGATCGGGGCTGGGGAAGGCTGAGCCGAAGGGCACGGTGTGTGGGTCTTTCAGCGACGCGAGTACGGAGAACACCAGCTCGCTGACGTCGACCTCGGTGGTGTGGGCTGCGTGGGCGCTAAGCTCCGGTTCGTGCAGCGGGCGCTTGGCGTGTTCGCGAACGAAGTAGCCGGAGCGTGCGCGCGCCTGGATCAGGCCACGGTCTTCCAGCAGGTAGTAGGCCTGGAACACGGTGGACGGGCTGACGCCGTAGGTACGGCTGGCATGGCGCACCGAGGGCACTTTTTCACCGGGGCCGAGCACGCCGGTGCGGATCAGCTCGGCAATCTCGTCGGCGAATTTCTCGTAGCGTTTCATCCTGTCCTGGTTCACCGCCGCAAAGGGTATGGGCGAACACTTTACGGGGTGAGCGGCAGACATGGCAGTGCCTCGTGAATCGTTCAGGAGGAGGATGGCGGATGTAGCCCGGATGCAATCCGGGGAACGGGCACAGAGCCCCCGGATTGCATCCGGGCTACAGGCCTCAACGCAGCGGCGCGAGGAAGGTGCTTTGGGTGCTGACGCGGCTGTCCGGGTTGGCCTGATCGCTCACCTCGAATTCCACCGTACGTGTGCTGGCGCCGTTGTTGGTAGAGGTCAGGGCGACATTGACCGGCAGATCGCGAATCTCGCCCGGTGCCAGGTTCAGCGTGCGCGGGCCGTGCAGTTCGAAGTCGCCAGGCTTTACCAGGGCGATGGCATAGCTGCGCGGCTGCTGGGTCTTGTTGATGATCTTCAGGCTGTAGATGTTCTCGATCTGACCCAGGGCGTTCTCGCGGAACAGACCACGGTCGCGGGTCACGTCGAGGGAGATCAGCGGGCGCTCTGCCAAGGCCCAGACGAAGGCGCCGATCATCACCGCCAGCATCGCCGCGTAGCCGATCAGGCGTGGGCGCAACCAGTGGGTCTTGCCGCCGGCCAACTCGTTCTCCGAGCTGTAGCGCACCAGGCCGCGTTCATAGCCGAGCTTGTCCATGATGCTGTCGCAGGCGTCGACGCAGGCACCGCAGCCGATGCACTCCAGTTGCAGGCCGTCGCGGATGTCGATGCCGGTGGGGCAGACCTGCACGCACATCGTGCAGTCGATGCAATCACCCAGGCCCTCGGCCTTGTAGTCGGCGTCCTTGCGCCGTGGGCCACGGTTTTCGCCACGGGCGGCGTCGTAGGAGATGACCAGCGTATCGCTGTCGAACATCACGCTCTGGAAGCGCGAGTAGGGGCACATGTCGCGGCACACCTTTTCTCGCAGCCAGCCAGCGTTGATATAGGTGGCGGCGGTGAAGAACAGCACCCAGAACGCCGTGGTGGCGCCGACTTCGAAGGTCGCCAGGTCGAGCGTCAACTGGCGCACCGGGGTGAAGTAGCCGACGAAGGCCAGTGCGGTGAGCAGGCTTACCGCCAGCCACAGGCTGTGCTTGGCGCTGCGCCGGGCCAGTTTCTGCAGCGACCAGGGCGCGGCGTCGAGCTTGATGCGCTGGCCACGGTCGCCCTCGGTGATCTGCTCGACACGCATGAAGACCCAGGTCCACACGCTCTGCGGGCAGGCATAGCCGCACCAGACGCGGCCAGCCAGCACGGTGATGAAGAACAGGCCGAAGGCGGCGATGATCAGGATCGCCGAGAGCAGGATGAAATCCTGTGGCCAGAAGGTCGCGCCGAAGATATGGAACTGGCGGTTCTCCAAGTCCCAGAGCACGGCCTGGCGGCCGTTCCAGTCGAGCCAGGCGGTGCCGAAGAACAGCAGGAACAGCAGGCCGGCGCCGAGCAGGCGCAGGTTGCGAAAGCGCCCGGTGAAGCTGCGCGTATGGATCGGGCCGCCGGCCTGGGCCGGTGTCAGGCGGATGGGTTTGCTCGGGTCGAGGGTCTCGACGCTGCGCACGGGGATCAGATCGGTCATTTAGTTGCCCTCATCAGGCGTTTATTCAGGCTGGCGGCATGATCCGAGTGGGGCTGTTTGCAAAACAGACTCAGGTTTTCGATAAAAAAGCAGATCAGATGGCTGAGGCGAACGCAGGGGGTGGTGTCAGACAGCTCGTTAAGCCGCGCCCTGTCTGGCGCCTGTAGCTTTGCTGGTTGGCGATATAGAGGCCGCCCTGCGACATCGCGCCACGCCAATCAGTGCGCTGCAGCGATCCATGGCGTACCGATCTGATCCGCTTTTTTAAGGCTTTTCTGGCGCTGTTTTCGGTGCACGCCTGGCAGGCATAGTCGGCTCCCCGTGATCAGGAGGCCTGCCGGCATGTACCAATACGACGATTATGACCGTGCGCTGGTGCGCGAGCGCGTCGCCCAGTTCCGCGACCAGGTACAGCGGCGCCTGGCCGATGAGCTGAGCGAGGAGGAGTTCCTGCCGCTGCGCCTGCAGAACGGCCTGTACCTGCAAAAGCATGCCTACATGCTGCGCGTGGCCATCCCCTACGGCACCCTGTCGGCCAGGCAGATGTGCGCGCTGGCGCATATCGCCCGTGAGTACGACAGCGGCTACGGCCACTTCACCACGCGGCAGAATATCCAGTTCAACTGGATCGAGCTGGAGCGCGTGCCGGACATCCTCGACTGGTTGGCCGATCACGACATGCATGCCATCCAGACCTCGGGCAACTGCGTGCGCAACATCACCACCGAGGCCTTCGCCGGGGTCGCCGCCGACGAATACCTCGACCCGCGTCCTCTGGCCGAGATCCTCCGTCAGTGGTCGACGGTCAACCCGGAATTCCTCTTCCTGCCGCGCAAGTTCAAGATCGCCCTGTGCGCCGCCGAGCAGGATCGCGCAGCGGTGCAGGTGCACGATATAGGCTTGCAGGTCTACCGCGACGCTGCTGGCGAGCTGCTGCTGCGCGTCTTGGTCGGCGGCGGTCTGGGGCGTACGCCGATCATCGCTCAGCCACTGCGTGAGGGCCTGTCCTGGCGCGACCTGCTGTCGTATGTCGAGGCCATCCTGCGCGTGTACAACCGCCATGGCCGGCGCGACAACAAGTACAAGGCGCGCATCAAGATCCTGGTCAAGGCCCTCGGCATCGAGGCCTTCGCCGCCGAGGTGGAGCGTGAGTGGCAGATGATCAAGGACGGCCCGGCGCAACTGACCGAGGACGAGTATCAGCGCGTCGCCGCTTCTTTCCGTCGGCCTGCCTACGCGTCGCTGGCGCAGACCGATCTGGACTTTGGCACCCACCTGGCGCGCGACGCCGGTTTCGCTCGCTGGGTCGCGCGCAATGTCATGGCGCACCAGGTGCCGGGTTACGTCAGTGTGGTGCTGTCGACCAAACCCGGTATCAGCGCGCCGCCCGGTGACATCACCGCTGCGCAGATGCAGGCCGTGGCCGAGTGGAGCGAGCGCTACGGTTTCGGCGAGATTCGCATCGCCCACGAGCAGAACCTGGTGCTGCCCGATGTACGCAAGGCCGATCTGCATGCGCTATGGCTGGAGGCTCAGGCAGCCGGCCTGGGCACCGCCAACGCCGGCCTGCTGACCGATATCATCGCCTGCCCCGGGGGTGACTTCTGCTCGTTGGCCAATGCCAAGTCGATCCCCATTGCCCAGGCCATCCAGCTGCGTTTCGACGACCTCGACTACCTGCATGATCTGGGCGAGCTGAGCCTGAACATCTCCGGTTGCATGAACGCTTGCGGCCATCACCATATCGGCAACATCGGCATCCTCGGCGTCGACAAGAACGGCAGCGAGTGGTACCAACTCACCCTCGGCGGCAGCCAGGGTCAGCAGGCGGCGCTGGGCAAGGTGATCGGCCCGTCGTTCGCCGCCGAGCAGGTGCCCGAGGTGATCGAGCGCATCGTCGGCACATACGTGGACTATCGCGAGGTGGGCGAGGGCTTTCTCGACACCTTCCAGCGCATCGGCCTGGAGCCGTTCAAGGAGCGCGTGTACCGCCGCGAGGAGGTGGCATGAACAACCTGATACGCCTGGTCGAGGGCCAGGCCTGCATCGTCGACGACGATCCCTGGCAACTGCAGGGCGAAGAGAGCGGCGCGCCGCTGATCCTGCCCCTTGCCGCCTGGCGCGAACGGCAATCCGCCGAGGTGCTGAAGGGCAGGGCGATGAGCGCCGACGGCCTGCTGTTGCAGGTGGATGACGAGCCGCAAGTGCTGCAGCCGTTTCTCGCCAGCCTGCCGCTGATCGCCATCGACTTTCCCAGCTTCCGCGACGGCCGTGGCTACAGCCAGGCGTACCTGCTGCGCACCCGCCTGGGCTGGCGCGGCGAGTTGCGCGCGGTGGGTGACGTGCTGCGTGACCAGTTGGCGCATATGCGCCAGTGCGGCTTCGATGCCTTTGCCGTGCGCGCCGACAAATCGTTGGAGGATGCGCTCAAGGGGCTGGCTGGCCTGAGCGTGCTCTATGGCCGCTCGGCCATCGAACCGCGCCCCCTGTTCCGGCGCGGACGCATCAGGGAGGAGTCGCTATGACGCTGCTGCGCGGCCTGTTCTGGCTGGTGCTGCTGCAACTCGCGGGTGTCGCGCTCAATCACTGGCTGCTGCCGATGCTGCCGGCCGCCATCATTGGTCTGTTGCTGCTGTCGGTGTGGCTGATGTGGCGTGGCAGCGTGCCCGAGCCGTTGCAGCAGGCCGCCGGTGGCTTGCTGCCATTTCTGCCGCTGCTGCTGGCCGTGCCGGCCTCGGGGATCATGACCAGCGGTGACCTGCTGCTCGCCGAACTGCCGGTGATCGCCACCGCGCTGGTGCTGTCGCTGCTGATCACCGTGCCGTTCTGCGGCTGGTTGCTGCAAACCCTGATCCGCCGCCAGGAGCGCAAGCGATGAGCGCGCTGACTCAACATCCGCTGTTCGCCATCGCGCTGACCCTGGCGGCTTTTCTCATCGCCGCCTGGCTCTATCGGCGCAGCGGCTGGTTGCTGTTGCAACCGGTGCTGGTGTCCGTGGTGCTGATCGTCAGCACGCTGCTGGCCTGCGGTGTCGACTACGCCACCTACCGCGCCGGCGCCGAGCCCATCGCCTGGCTGCTGGGGCCGGCCACCATCGTCCTAGCCGTGCCGCTGCAGCACAATATCGCGCGCATTCGCCAACTGTTCTGGCCGGTGCTGATCACCCTCTGTGCCGGCGGTGTGCTGTCGGTGGCGTTGACCCTGGGCATCGGCTGGGCGCTGGGCGCCGACTGGAGCGTGGTGATGAGCCTGGCGCCCAAGTTCGTCACCATGCCGATTGCCATGCCGGTGGCCGAGCAGATCGGCGGTGTGGCGTCGCTGGCAGCGGTGATGGTGATGCTCACCGGGGTGATCGGCACGGCGCTGGGGCCGCTGTTGCTGCGCTGGGCAGGCGTCGAGCATCCGGCTGCGCGCGGCCTGAGCTACGGCATCAACGCCCATGCCATCGGCACCGCCCACGCCCTGCAGGAAGGTGAAGAGTGCGGCGCCTTCGCGGCGTTGGGCATGAGCCTGCTGGGGATCATCACGGCCTTGCTCTTGCCGCTGCTACTGGCTTGAGCGGGCGAAATCCCGCCACCTGCCGTGGCTGCTGCTCAGGTATCTGGCGAGTTCTCGCCAGATTCTCCTGAGGCCTGCGGCAGAAAGCCGCGAAAGTACAGCTGAAACCTTTCAGCGGCACGTAACTTGCTCTAGCCCGCGGCGCGCTGGAGTACGCCCATCAAGAGGCCTGAAGCACCCTTCCTCCCGCCGCGCCGCAGACCTGCGGCTATCGCCCATGAGCGGCCCATACGGCTGCTACTCGAAACCTTGCCTGCATGGCTCATCGCCGTGCGACAACACTGGACTGTCCCATGAAGAAAATCCTGCTGACGCTGCTCTGCCTCAGCGTCATCGGTTGCTCCAAACCCCAGGAGCCCGAGAAAACCGTCGACGTCGTACTGATTGGTGCTGGCGTCATGAGTGCCACCCTCGGCACGTACCTCAACGAGCTGCAGCCCGACTGGAGCATCGACATCTACGAGCGTCTCGACCGTGTTGCCGGCGAGAGCTCCAACGCCTGGAACAACGCTGGTACCGGTCACTCGGCCTTCTGCGAGCTGAACTACACGCCGGAAACCGCCGACGGCGGTATCGACATCAGCAAGGCCATCGTCATTAACGAATCGTTCGAGATCTCCAAGCAGTTCTGGGCTACCCAGGTCGAGCGTGAGGTGCTGAGCAAGCCCAAGAGCTTCATCAACAATGCACCGCACATGAGCTTCGTCTGGGGTGAAGAGAACGTTGAGTACCTGCGCAAGCGCCACGCCGCGCTGCAGCACAGCAATCTGTTCCGTGGCATGGAGTTCAGCGAGGATCACGCGCAGATCGCCCAGTGGGTGCCGCTGATCATGCAAGGCCGTGACCCGCAGCAGAAGGTCGCAGCGACGCGCATGGCCATCGGCACCGACGTCAACTTCGGCGAGATCACCCGCCAGTTGATCGACTCGCTGATCGGCAAGGACAAGGCCAGCCTGCACCTGGAGCACGAAGTTCGTGACCTGCAGCGCAACGACGACGGCACCTGGCGCGTGACCGTGGCCGACCTGGCCAAGGGTGGCGTGGAGCAGACCGTCAACGCCCGCTTCGTCTTCATTGGCGCCGGTGGTGGCGCACTCAAGCTGCTGCAGAAGTCCGGCATCGAAGAAGCCGAGGGTTACGCCGGCTTCCCGGTCGGTGGCCAGTTCCTCATGACCCGCAATCAGGACGTGGTCGCCCAGCACCTGGCCAAGGTCTACGGCAAGGCTTCGGTGGGCTCGCCGCCCATGTCCGTGCCGCACCTGGACACTCGCGTGATCGATGGCGAGACCGTGCTGCTGTTCGGCCCGTTCGCTACCTTCTCCACCAAGTTCCTCAAGAACGGCTCGCTGCTCGACATGTTCAGCGCGATGACCACCGATAACTTCATGCCCATGGTCAACGCCGGCATGGACAACTGGTCGCTGAGCACCTACCTGATGGGGCAACTGATGCTCAGCCGGGAAGAGCGCATGGCATCCTTGCGCGAATACTTCCCGCAGGCGCGTGACGAAGACTGGGAACTGCTCGATGCCGGTCAGCGCGTGCAGATCATCAAGAAAGACCCGGAGAAGGGTGGCGTGCTGCAGTTCGGCACCGAGGTGGTGACCTCCGCCGACGGCAGCATCAGCGCGCTGCTGGGCGCTTCGCCGGGTGCCTCCACCGCCGCACCGATCATGCTGCACCTGATCGAGAAGGCCTTCGCCGACAAGGTCGCCACCCCCGAGTGGCAGGCACGCCTGAAGGAGATCATCCCGTCCTATGGGCAGAAGCTCAACGATGACCTGGAACTGACCAACCGCATCCGTCAGTGGAGCAGCGAGCGTCTGCAACTGCAGTACATCGAGGTGGCGCCGGATATGGAAATGGCCGTCGAGCCCGAGCCGAAAGCCGTGACCCTGTAAGGTCGCCCGGCGCAGTAGATAAACCCGCCCTGCGTGATGCGCACGGCGGGTTTTTTATTGGGCGGCTGAAATTCGTGAGCTGAAGCGTTCGCGGCTGAAGCCGCTCCTACTCGACCAATAAACACCTTTAGGAGCGGCTTCAGCCGCGATCTTTTTGTCTGCCCAAGTCACCGGCTTGCATGCAAGTACCGTAGCCCAGTCGCAACCCGGTGACATGCCCACGATGTCATACGGTTACTCCGTCAGCGTCATCAGAATATCGGCATACCAGGTGCAGTTCAGGCCCAGTGCTTCGTCCTGATCTTCGTCGCGGTTGCCCAGCAGGCGGGTGGAGTGGATGCCCAGCAACGTCCACGGCAGTTCGCTGTCGATGTTGGCGCGTTTGACCACCGGCGCGCCGCTGAGGCCACGATGGGTGCGGCCATCGGTCAGGAAGTAGCCCAGCCCGTGGAAGCGCAAACCGAAGGACGAGGCCAGCCCGGCATGGCGTGCCACCGGCATGCGGTGCAGGGTGTCCTGAAAGCCCAGCGGGAAGCCGACCACCAGCAAGGTCGAGCCGATCTCCACGTGTTCGTCGGCTTGCAGCAGATGCTGCGGGGTGAAGGCCTGGTAGGCGCCGTTGTGGGGCAGGGCGGCCTGATCCAGTTCGATCACCGCCACATCGATCTCGCCCGCGCCATCCATGCCTTGTCGCCACAGCTGCTGCTCGCCGTCATACAGCGGGATGGCGAAGCTGACGGTGCTGGCCAGGTTGTCGGCATCGGTGTGCAGTTCGATCTGCAGGCTGTCCGGCTGGTGGCCACTGGGCTCGTCGAGCACGACGTGGCGGCTGCTGACCAGATACAGACGGCCCTCACGGCGGAAGAAGAAACCACTGGCGTTGGTCAGTATCTGCCCAGCCGCCAGCGTGGTAATGCGTGCTGCGCTGAGCATCAGGGAATCGATCATGGTCGCGGCCTCCTGCCGGTATGGGGCTTATCCAATGACTGCCAGGCGCGAGACTGGTTCGTCTTTATTCGCGCCTGGCGCATCGAGCTGGCACGGTGGATGTAAAAAGCGACAGCTACGCGCCCCGATCCACCCTACAGCTTCGTAGGGTGGGCTTCAGCCCACCACGCTGCCAGCCCTGGGTGTGCTAAATCCCATCCGCGTTTGCGCTAGTCGGTTCGTCCTCGTTGCGATCGAGCGCCACCTGGCGGATCGACAGGCGAATCTCGGCTGGCAGCACGCGCTTGGCGGCACCTTCGGCCAGTTCGCTGAGCAGCGGGTGATGGCTGAGCTTGCCGGCTTCGTCCTGACGCAGCACGCCCTGATCCAGCAGGCTCTGGATGAAGTGACGGAACAGGCTCTTGTCGAAGAACTCCGGCGCGTTCAGCCCATGCAGGATCGACAGGCGCTGGGCCATGACCGTGCACAGGTCTTCCAGCTCCTCGGCGCTGATCGCGTTCTGCCCGGCGTTGAGCAGCAGGGCGATGGCCATGTAGAAGCGCTGCAGGGTCTGCGCCACCGAGCGCGACAGCAAGGTCAGCAGTACAAACTGGCGCGAGCTGGGCGCCGGGCGCACATACACGTCGCCCTCGACCTTGAGCAGGCCCTGCTCGACGAATGCGGCCAGCCACTGGTCGATCACGCCTTCCAGCTCGCTCGGCTCCCAGCGGATGAACAGCTCGGACTGCAGATAGGGATACAGCGCACCGGCGTAGCGCAGAATCTGCTCGCGGCTGATCCGCGCGCTGCTCTGGAAGAAGCTGGCCAGCAGCGCCGGCAGGGCGAAGATGTGTAGCACGTTGTTGCGGTAGTAGGTCATCAGGACGGCATTCTGCTCGTCCAGATAGAGAATCTTGCCCAGCGCGTCCTTCTGCTCGGCCAGCAGATTCATGCCCTTGACGTGCTCGATCAGCGCCGCGCCGTCGCCTTCCGGCAGGGTGGTGTGCGGCGAGTAGGGCACTGCGCGCAACAGCGCCAGGTACAGGTCGAGTACGCGAGCCAGGGCGCGGTCGTCCAGTGCCAGCTTGCTGGTGGACAGCAGCGCCAGAGCCACCAGGTTGACCGGGTTGATCGATGCCGCTTCGTTGAGGTGGCGCGCCACGCGCTCGCCGAGGCGGTTGGTGGTTTCGTTGAGCCAGGCCGGGCGGTACTGCGGGCCCAGCTCCTGCTGGCGCCAGCCGGGTTGCTGCTGGTCGAGGAACTCGGCCAGCTTGATCGGCTCGCCGAAGTTCACCGAGACCTGGCCGAAGCGCTGCTTGAGCGCGCCTAGCACCTTGAACAGATCGAAGATCGACTCCTTCTTCTTGCTCGCACCACGCAGCTCGCCCAGGTAGGTGCGGCCTTCCAGCACGCGCTCGTAGCCGATGTACACCGGCACGAAGACGATGGGCAGGCGGTTGCTGCGCAGGAAGCTGCGCAGGGTGATGGCCAGCATGCCGGTCTTCGGCCGCAGCATGCGCCCGGTGCGCGAACGGCCGCCCTCGACGAAGTACTCGACCGGGAAGCCCTTGCTGAACAGGGTATGCAGGTATTCGTTGAATACCGCCGTGTACAGCGGGTTGCCCTTGAAGGTGCGGCGCATGAAGAAGGCGCCGCCACGGCGCAGCAGGCCGCCGATCACCGGCATGTTGAGGTTGATGCCGGCAGCGATATGCGGCGGCGTCAGGCCGTTGCGGAACAGCAGGTAGGACAGCAGCAGGTAATCGATATGGCTGCGGTGGCAGGGCACGTAGATCACCTCGTGGCCCTGGGCGATGTCGCGCACGCCTTCGACGTTGTGCACCTTGATGCCGTCGTAGATCTTGTTCCAGAACCAGGAGAGCACCAGTTCGAGGAAGCGGATCACCGTGTAGGTGTAGTCCGAGGCGATCTCGTTGCCATAGCGCAGCGCCTGGGCTTCGGCCTTCTCCAGGCTGATCTTCTCGCGCTCGGCTTCCTCGGCAATCGCCTGGCGCACCATGGGGTCATGCACCAGGCCCTTGACCAGGTTGCGCCGGTGCGACACGTCCGGGCCGATTACCGCCGCCTTCTGGTTGCGGAAGTGCACGCGCAGAATGCGATGCACCATGCGCAGGGTGCGCTCCTGGCCCTTGTCCTGCTCGACCAGCTCGCGCAGGTGGATCGGCGTGGAGAACTGCACGCGGGTCTTGCGCCCGAGAATCAGGATGCTGATCAGGCGGCGCAGGCGCCCGGTGACGGCCCAGCTGTCGGCGAACAGCAGCTTCCAGGCGCTGGTCTCGCGATCCGGCGACTGGCCCCAGAATACGCTGACCGGCACGATCTGCGCGTCGTCCACGGCGTGCTGGCTGAGGGCGCTGACCACGCGATCGAGGGTCGGCGAAATACCGCGTTTGTCCTGGCGGCCGAACCAGTCCGGTTCCGGCGTCAGGTAGAAGAAGGCGGCAGGCTCGATATGCTCCCCGACGGCCACCGGTAACACCGGGCGCGGCAGGCCGGCCTTGGTGCACTCGCGGTCGACCACCGCCAGATCGCTCACAGAGGGCTGCTGCAGCACGTAGAACACCGGCTTGCTGCGGTCGAGCCTGAGGGTGAACGCGGACTGGTTGATGGTTTCCGAGCGTACCCAGAGGTACAGCAGGCGGCGCAGCGCGCTGAAGGCCATGCGGCGGAAGGGGGAACGGGTCATACGAACTCTTGGGCAGTTAAACGAGCGCATGCTCGGGAAGGGCGCTAGTGTGCCGCAAGCCGCGTCTGGCGGGCAAAAAACTCTCGCCTGCAGCCGCGCAGCCCGACCCAGCATGACGGCGGCGTATGACGAAAAAACGGCCAACGACTCAGCACCCGTTGCTCAACAGAACTGCAAAGCGGGTCTGGGGTTCCCGAACGGAATGCCGAGTCAGGCCGTTGCCATGACGCGGATCGCCTCCTGCCGTGCGGGTAGCGTTCAGGATCATGTAGGAGCGAGCTCTGCTCGCGAAGCTTTTTGCCTGGGGATTCGCGAGCAGAGCTCGCTCCTACAGGTGTCCTTGCGGCCTGGGCCGGGCAGCGATTCGTTTCAGCCAAGCACTCGCTGCGACTTTGCTGCAGGGCGTAGGGTGGGCTTCAGCCCACCACCTGTACCACCGCAATCCCTCACGCCAACTTCATCACCACCACGCCGGATGCGATCACCACGCACGCCACCAGGCGAATCGGCCGCAACCTCTCCTTGAGCAGCACCATCCCCAGCAGCACGGCGAACACCACGCTGGTCTCCCGCAGAGCCGACACCAGCGCCACCGGCGCCTGGGTCATCGCCCAGATGACGATGCTGTAAGCCGCCATCGACATCGCCCCACCGGCCAATCCCCCACGCCAGTGCGGGCCCAGCGCGAGGAAGGCGCGTGGCCCACGGCTGACGGCCAATACCACGGCCATCACCACGCCGTTGACGCTGAACAGCCACAACGAATAGCTCAGCGCATCGCCATTGCTGCGCGCGCCCATGGCATCGCTCAGGGTATAGCCGGCGATGAACAGCGCCGTCATCAATGCGCAGAACAGCATCGCCCCCTGCGGCGCCTTGTGCTGGCCGCCGCGCAGGGCCATCAGCCAGATGCCCGCTACCAGTACCAGCAACCCCAGCAATTGCAGAGTGCTCAGCCCGTCGTGCAATAACAGCAGGGAGAGCAGGACGACCATCAGCGGCGAGCTGCCCCGGGCAATCGGGTAGACCTGACCCAGGTCGCCGTACTGGTAAGCGCGGGCGAGAAAGAAGTTGTAGCCGATGTGCAACAGCGCCGACAGCGCGATCCACGGCCAGGCCGAGGCCTGCGGCAGCGCAACCAGTGGCAGCGCGCAGAGCGCCACCAGACCGGCGCCGATCTGGATCAGCGTGGCAGTGAGGAAGCGGTCGAGGCCGATCTTGAGCAGGGCGTTCCAGCCGGCATGCAGGGCGGCGGCAGCGATGACGGCGAGAAAGACCGTGGTATCCAAGGTGGGCCTCGGTGTGGGGGCAGGGATGGCGTGTTTGCAGCGAGTCTATCTGCAACGCAGCCTCGACCGCGACCAGCTTGGTGCTGTCAGCTGTCCGAGTCCTTTGCCCGGCGACAGACTTCCACTACCAGCGCTTGCAGCAGCGTGGCCTCATCGTATGCCGCCGTGATCGAATCGACAGCCCAGCCGCAGCCGGCCAACTCGAAGTCCATCTGCCAGTTCTCGCGGGCACGCAGCTCCTGCAGATTCAGAGATACCGACCCGCCGCGCTCCATATGGCCGCCGCCAATCGACTCGCCGACCTCGAAAGGCCTGCCTCGGAACGGATAGAGATAGACGCAGTACACGTGATGCGAAGGGTGTTCCACTGTCGGCGCCTGGTTGCGATAGCCCAGCCGCAACACCTGATGCTCCAGTTCCGCCTGGGCCAGGGGCGTGGAAAGCGCGAAGGCCTCGGCGGCCTCCAGCTCGATCCCCGGTGCCCAGTGCAGGCGCTGCCCATCGATACGCACATGCTTGTAGTGGTTGGGATAGGCCAGCAGCGGCCAGTTACGCTGTTCACGCAGCGGGCCGAGGTCGAGCAGGCGAGGAGAGGCACCAGCGAACACCAGCACCAGGTGCCAGCGCTCGGTGGGCATCACATGGAGGAGCCGCGCGGTCATTTGCGTGTGCGCTGGTTCTGCGGCGCCTGTTCCAGCCCCGAGATGTCCTGCGTCCAGGGCAGGGCCGCCTCGCACCATTTCTGCCAGGTTGGCGGCAACTGCCGACGCTCGTCCAGCACACCGACGCGCAGGCCATACGCCACCGGATTGTCCGCGTCATAGGTGAACAGTTGCGAGCCGCAATCGCCACAAAATGCCTGCGCGCGCCGCGATCCGCTCTCGGCCACCTTCACATAGACCTTCGGCGTTCCCGTGAGCAGCTTGAAGGTGCCAGGCAAGGCGGGGGTGGACAGGCGAAATGCCGTACCGGTGAGCTTCTGGCAGTCATTGCAATGGCAAATGCTGACCAAGGCCGGATCGGTCTCGGCTTCGAACTGGATCTGATTGCAGTGGCAGCTACCGTGGACTTTCATGGGATCTCCCAGGGGCTGGTGGGCAAGGGCGCAGCAGAGATAGTCGGGAGTTTATTACCGATATACAACTGTGTTGCTGCTTTGAAGAGGAGTTGATCTGTTGGGCATTGTAGCGACACGAGGGGTGTTGGTGGTGTGCTCTTATTCTTATGGTCGATCATCTTCTTTCTTGTCTTGACTGTTCCATGCTGATTCCATGAAAAACCCAACAGCTAGGAAAATCACAATGGCGCCAATGAAGAAAAATATCTCTTCGGTATGAAGCGTGCCTCGACCGACGCTGGGCGATGCTCCTGGCGGAGGCGCTCCGGCATAGCTTAAAGAGCTTGTGAATAATAAAAATATGAATATGAGCTTGGACATAAAATCCTTCTAGGGTATGACCTGATCCCTCTCGATCAGGAACAATTTTCTGCGGGTATGCTTGCGTTCGCCGGCATATTCGGCGCCCTCGAAGGTCATCTGTTTCATTGGCATATCCGGGCTAGCAAGAGTGCTTGTTTCAACAGGCTCTGGAAGTTAAATTCAGAGTTTATTTGAAGCGCCAGTAGCATGAATCTTGAGTTAAAGACTCAATTGCAGAAATTCTCAGTTCTGCATGCAATTTTCCTTAAATATTCAATTCGTTTCCGAAGTTCTTCTTCTTGGCAGGACGAACTGAACGTCGACACCCACGCGCTTGAGCCGCCTTCTAGTCCACCTTCGAGAGCACAATTTTCTTGGACGTAAACTAGCCAGGCACGCTGCGATTTTCGTAACTGCTCTTGTTGTTTTCTTGGGTCAGATTCATCGTGTACAGGTAAAGACTTAAGTGCGGATGGATAAATACGATTAAGCTCTTTGTCCAATCGGTTTAACTCTTCATGCTGGCATTGATCCTGCTCAGCATGTGATTGGGCCATCGACATGCAGCTTTTCTCGTCTGCTACTGTGCTGCTAGCGGCTAGTACAAAGATAAAAAGTATTCGTTTCATGCGAAAGTCTCAACGCTTGTTTAAGGCGCGGGCTTTAGTCGCTCCGAGTGAGCGGCTTGAACCATCTTTTGGGGTGTTGCACCCGGCTATAACGTAAGAATTACAACAGCCCACAATCCGAGAGTGGCTAGGAAATTTATTGTGAAAACTAAACCGCGCAACCGTATGTTTGTGGTGAGTAGTTGTACATAGCTATGAGCCATGCGCCCCAGAATGAAAATCCACGCTAGCCAGGTTGCAGTGGCTAAGTCTGATTGGTTTTGTATTAGTAGAATGCACGCTGCATAGAAAAATACGGGCCACTCGAACTGGTTTGAAAGATTAGCACTAATTCGGGGCTCTACTGCTGCCCATGGATTGCTTCCATCTGGTTTTTTGCCTATGCCCCACACCTTAGGTGCGCGTGCGATAGTTAATAGCACGTAAAGAAAAGCGGTGAGTGCTATATGAGCTGCCATAGGAAGTATGAGTGGATTCAATTTGGTGGCGCTCCATAACGACAATTTTAAATCAGCAGCCTGACGTTTAGTTAAGGGGCAGGCTTTAGCCCGTTCCAAGTGAGTGAAGCAAACGGTTTGAATGCTGTAATGGACTCTCCCCAAACCACTGCCCTATACAGGCGTAGTGGTAGTAACAGTTAGGAGAGCTGTTATAAGGCGAATCGTTGTTGAACTGGCCAAGTCCGTTTACCAAGTTGCCGAGAGTGTCCGTTTCGGCCAGGTGGTGCAGCGCAAGCGGCTGAACCGAGAGGCGTTCCGGCAATATATACAGGAGCAGGTCGGGTTGGTCGAGTGGGTGATAGAAGCCTGCGGCAGGACGCATTACTGGGCGCGCCTGGTGCAGCCTTCTCAGTCAACTCCTGATCTCGGCTAACGTTTGCCTGGAGCGCTTTCCATATGCTGCTTTTTGTACTTGCGAGCGGTCTATATCGCTCTGCAGCTTTGCGCGTGGCTTACGACTTACCCAGCAAACGCGCAGCGTCGAAACCCATGCGCAGGTTGCCCCAGTGGCGGCCTTCGAAGAAGAAGGGTACGTCGATCTCGGTCATGATTTCGCCGGTGTCGCGCAGGTAGGTCTGCAGCAGGAAACGCTGGGTGTTGCTGGCCGCCCGCAGGCCCACCGGGTCGGAGAATATGCGCTTGTTGCGGCACACCGGCAGATCGACTTCGCGCGTGCCGGTCGGGGCCTTCGAGACCCAGCTGTTGTTCACCGGGCAATAGCCTTTGCTGTCGACGATGAAGGAGACGATGCCGCCCTTGGTGCCTTTGGTCAGGGCGTCTATTTCGTCCTGACAGATGCGCGCGAAGCGCTCGGTATAACCGGTCATGTATTGCTTGGGGTCGGTATTGGGGATGGCTTTGTAGTTCTGGTCGAACAGGTTCACGCCTTCGCGTTGCAGCGCCGCCAGGCGCGTCTGCAGGGCATCGCGGCAGCGGGTGGCACGAGTGATGGCGGCGTCGAGTTCGCCTTCGCCGAGGATGAAGCGGCCGAGCAGGGTCTGCACACTTTCGGCTACGGTGGACAGGTCGCGGGTGGCGATGGCCGAGCTTTGCATGCGCTGGTCGATGGCCTGGCTGTCGGCATGGATCTGGGTGACGCGGTGGTTGATCCCGGTGTTGGCGTCGGCGACCTGGAGGATGTGCTCGGCGATCTCGGCCAGCTTGCCGTTGGTAGATTCGAAGTCGCCGATCATGCTCTCGAAATGCTGGGTGGCGCGCTCGACCACCACCTGCGTCTCGCGGGCGCTCTGGCTGATCTTGGCAGTTTGCTCGTGGGTCGAACTCACTTCCTTGAGCATGGCGTCGATGTTCTGCGAGATGTCGCCGGTGGCCTGGCTGACGCTTTGTGCCAGGGTGCGCACTTCATCGGCGACCACCGCGAAGCCGCGCCCGCTCTCACCGGCGCGGGCTGCTTCGATGGCGGCGTTGAGCGCCAGGAGGTTGGTCTGTGAGGAAATCTGCTGGATCAGGCCGACCACGGATTTGATGTTCGAGGAGCGCTCGTTCAGTGCGGCGACCAGGCCGCTGAATTCGTCGAGCCTGCTGGAGATATCGCTGATGTTGCCGGTAACTTCCAGCAGTTCGGCGTAGGAATCCTGCGCCATGCTCAGGTTGTGCGCGGTGCTGGTGGAGATCGCTTGGGTTTGCTGCGACACCTCGTCGATGCGACCGACCGCGATGTTGCTCTCGCTCATCACTTCATTGGCGAAGCGTGCCTGGTGGGTGGCGCTGTCGCTGGAGTCGCTGATGTTCTTCAGCGAGCGGGCGGATTCCACGGCGATCTGTACGGTCAGCGCCTGCACGTTGCTGATGATCTCGCGCTGCTTGGCCAGGAAGCGGTTGCAGGTGCTTGCCAGGGTGCGGATTTCGTCGTGGGTCAGCAGCGGCAGGTCGCGCGACAGGTCGCCTTCGCCGTTGGCGATTTCTTCCAGGGCGCGGGTCATGTTGTTGACCGGGCGCACGATCAGGTGGCGGAAGTACCAGACCATGAAGCTGACCATGGTCAGGGTGAACAGTGCGCTGAGCGCCAGGGCGGTGCCGAGGGTGTCGAGCTTGCCTTCGACCTGCTTGAGCAGGGCGGGGTCGAGTTGGCTGCCGTGCAGCAATTGCACGATGTCGGCGCGCAGGCTGATGGCCACCCAGAACAGCATGCCGCTGACCAGCACCAGCAGGAAGAGGCTGGAGAGCTTTTTGGTCAGGGTATCGAAGAAGTTTCTCTCGATAGCGTCGTACAGCGACTTTACCGACTGCATGCAGTAATTCCTTGCCAAAGATTCCTGGGTTGTCACTGCTGTCGACTGGTAGCGCAGAACCTTTAACGAAAGATGTCTGTGCGCCAGCACCGCGGGCTGGCCTGGATGGGTTTTGCGGCGTTATCGTCAGGAGCGAGATAGCGCCGCCAGCGCATGCCACGGCAACGGCCTTTCGTGGGGGTAAACGGCCATGAAACTGTCCCTTCGCTGAACCCATATTCCATTTACAGCCTGTTGCAATTGGCTGACTGAACTTTTTGCTTTTGTCAGGGTCATGCCCTCGTCCGGGCGCGTGCTTTTGCAGTGCGCTCGGCGTTCTTGCGGGCTGCGCGTGTGCGGTGGTTTCGCTGAGCGCAGCGCCCTTCGCGACGGTGAGAGGCCATGATCGAGATAAGAAACCTGACCAAGCGTTTTGCGCAGCATACGGCAGTCGATGATCTGTCGTTCAGTGTCCAGCCAGGGGAAGTGCTGGGCTTTCTCGGCCCCAACGGGGCCGGTAAATCCACCACCATGAAGATGCTCACGGGGTTTCTCGCGCCGACCTCCGGCACGGCGAGCATCCTCGGCTTCGATATCCAGACGCAGACCCTCGAGGCCCAGCGGCAGATCGGTTATCTGCCGGAAGGCGCGCCGTGCTACGGCGACATGACGGTGCGCGGGTTCCTCGAGTTCATCGCTGAGGTGCGCGGTTTTCGCGGCGCTGAGAAGAAGCTGCGGGTGCAGCGTGCGGTGGAACAGCTAGAGCTGGACAAGGTGCTGGAACAGAGCATCGAGACGCTGTCCAAGGGTTTCAAGCGCCGCGTCGGCCTGGCCCAGGCGATCCTGCATGATCCGCGTGTGCTGATTCTCGACGAGCCCACCGATGGCCTCGACCCCAACCAGAAGCATCAGGTGCGCCAGCTCATCCAGGGCCTGGCGCGCGACAAGATCGTGATCATTTCCACCCATATCCTCGAAGAGGTCACGGCGCTGTGCACCCGCGCCGTGGTGATTGCTCATGGCAGGCTGTTGGCCGATGGCACGCCGCTGGAGCTGGAAAGCCGCTCGCGCTACCACCAGGCGGTGACGCTGGTGGCTGAGGAGGCGCTGGATCAGGCTGCCCTGGCGGCGTTGCCCGGTGTTGCGGGCGTCGAGGAAAACGCCCGTGAGCACAGCCTGAGCGTGCTGGCGCAGCCGGGTGCGGTGATCTTCCCGCAGGTCAATGCGCTGATCGCCGAGCGCGGCTGGAAGGTGCGTGAACTCAATGTGGAGCGCGGTCGCCTCGATGAGGTGTTCCGCACGCTGACCCGGGGAGAGCAGTGATGACCCAGTTGCCCGTGATCTTCAAACGCGAGCTGGCGAGCTATTTCGCCACGCCGCTGGCCTATGTGTTCATCGTCATCTTCCTGGTGCTGTCCGGGGTGTTCACCTTCTACCTGGGCGGCTTCTTCGAGGGTGGCCAGGCGAACCTGTCGGCCTTCTTCAACTTCCATCCCTGGCTGTACCTGTTCCTGGTGCCGGCCATCGCCATGCGCCTGTGGGCGGAGGAGCGCAAGTCCGGCTCCATCGAGCTGCTGATGACCCTGCCGATCACCCGCTTCGAGGCGGTCACCGGCAAGTTCCTGGCGGCCTGGGTGTTCGCCGGCATCGCGCTGCTGCTGACCTTCCCGATGATCATCACCGTCAATTACCTGGGCGAGCCGGACAACGGCGCCATCGTCACCGGCTATATCGGTAGCTGGCTGCTGGCTGGTGCCTACCTGGCCATCGGCTCGTGCATGTCGGCGCTGAGCAAGAACCAGGTGATCGCCTTCATCCTCGCGGTCAGTGCCTGCTTCCTGTTCATCGTCAGCGGCTTTCCCATGGTGCTCGACGCCTTCGCCTGGGCGCCGCAGTGGCTGGTGGACGCCATCGCCTCGCTGAGCTTTCTGGTGCGCTTCGATGCCATCAGCAAGGGCGTGATCGATGCGCGCGACCTGCTGTATTTCCTCTCGCTGATCGCCGCCTGGCTGACCGCCACCGCCGTGGTCATCGATCTGAAGAAAGCTGACTGAAGGAATGCGCCCATGAAAAAGCTGATCTATTCCGGCGCCGGGCTGCTGCTGATCGCGGTCGCCTTCATCGCCTTCAACCTGCTGGCCGGTATCGGTCTGGGCGGTGCGCGCCTGGATCTGACCGAGCAGAAGCTCTACACCATCTCCGACGGCACCAAGCAGATCCTTTCTGAGTTGGACGAGCCGATCAACCTGTACTTCTTCTACTCGGACAAGGTGGCCAAGGACCTGCCGGCGCTGCGCACCTACGCCCAGCGCGTGGAGGAGATGCTCAAGGCCTACCAGGCGCAGGCGGGCGGCAAGATCCACCTGCATATCATCGACCCCGAGCCGTTCTCCGAGGACGAGGACAAGGCGGCGCAGTACGGCCTGCAGGCCATTCCGCTGCAGCAGGGCGGCGATTCGATCTACTTCGGCCTGGCCGGCACCAACGGTCTGGACGACACCCAGGTGATCCCGTTCTTCGCCCTGGATCAGGAGGAGCACCTCGAATACGAGCTGAGCCGTCTGGTGCAGACCCTGGCCAAACCGCAACTGCCGGTGGTTGGCGTGCTCTCCGGGCTGCCGATGACCGGCGGCTTCAACATGATGACGCAGCAGCCGACGCCGCCGTGGATGGTGCTGGAGCAGGTGCGCCAGTTGTTCCAGATCGAGAACCTCAAGCCTGATGTCGATCAGATTCCCGACAAGGTCTCGGTGCTGTGGCTGGTGCACCCGAAAAACCTGCCGCAGCAGACGCTCTATGCCATCGATCAGTTCGTGCTGCGTGGCGGCAAGCTGATGGTGTTCGTCGATCCCTATGCCGAAGCCGATATGGGGGGGATGCCGGGCGAGATGGCGGTGGACAAGTCGTCCGATCTCGAGCCGCTGTTCAAGGCCTGGGGCCTGCGCATGGTGCCGGACAAGGTGCTCGGCGACGGCTCCTATGCCATGTCGGTCAACCGTGGTCAGGGCCAGCGCCCGGTGCGCCACGCGGCCTGGTTGAACCTGCCGCGCAAGGCGCTGGATCAGAACGACATCGCCACCGCCGGGCTGGAGAACATCACCGTCGCTACCGCTGGCATCCTCGAACCTGTGGAAGGGGCGAAGACGCATTTCACCCCGCTGATCCAGAGCTCCGAATACGCCATGCCCTTCGACGCGCAGCGTTTCGCCATGCTCAGCAATCCGGAGGAACTGATCCGCGAGCTGGAGCCGACCGGCGAGCGTTACGCCATCGCCGCGCGCATCGACGGGCCGGCGCAGAGCGCTTTCCCCGATGGCATCGAGGGCCACAAGGACGGGCTCAAGCAGGCGGACAACATCAACGTCATCGCCGTGGCCGACACCGATATCCTCAGCGACCGCATGTGGGTGCAAGTGCAGGACTTCTTCGGCCAGCGCATGCCGCAACCCTGGGCGGACAACGGCAGCTTCACCGTCAACGCACTGGACAACCTGACCGGCTCCGACGCGCTGATCAGCGTGCGTTCGCGTGGTCGCTTCAGCCGTCCGTTCACCGTGGTGGATGAGTTGCAGCGCGCCGCCGAGCAGCGTTTCCGCGACAAGGAGCAGGCCCTGCAGGCGCGCCTCAGCGAGACCGAGCAGCAATTGGCCGCGCTGCAGCACAGCGATGATCCGAACAAGGCCCTGGAACTGACGCCGGAGCAGCAGAAGACGCTGCAGCGTTTCATCCAGCAGAAGCTGGAGATCCGCAAGGAGCTGCGCGACGTGCAATACCAGCTCAACGCCAATATCGAGGCGCTGGGGCGGACGTTGAAGATCATCAACATTGCCCTGGTGCCGGCGTTGCTGACCCTTGGTGTGTTGGCGCTGTGGTTGTGGCGCAGACGTCGTCGTGCGTGAGGCCAACACCAGTGGGTGGGGCTGAGGGCTCCACCTGTGGGAGGCGCTTGAGCGGCGACAGTCGCGGCTAAAGCCCTTCCCACGAACCGAGCGTAGGGTGGATGTCGCTTTTTACATCCACCGCAACGGTGGAACGGTGAAACGTGATCCACCCTACGCCGTATCCGAGTCATCAACAGTGAGACGAGTATGGGACGCAAAGGTCTGATCGCATTGATCGTCATCGTACTGTTTTGCGTTGCGGGCTACCTGGCCGTGCAACGCAATCAGCAACAAAGTACCGCGCAGCTCGAGCAGGCACCCTGGCTGGCCGCCGAGCAGGGCTACCTTGGCAATCTGCAGGCGCTGGTGATCGAATCGCACGGCCAGCCGCCGGTGCGTATCGAGCGCCATGGCGAGGCCTGGGTGGTGCCGGCCAAGGCCGATTATCCAGCGGCGCCACAGGTGCTGGCCGACCTGCTGCGCGGCTTGCGTGAGGCGCGCATCGTCGAGGCCAAGACCGCCAACCCGCAATGGCACGCGCGCCTGGGCCTGGCTGAGCAGGGCGAAGCTGACGAACAGGCGCAGCGCCTGACGCTGACATTCGACGGCCATCCGGATTTGCAACTGCGCCTGGGCAAGCTGTCGCAGCAGGCTGGCGGGCAACTGGTACGGCGCGCCGGAGAGGATCAGGTCTGGTTGATCGACCAGGCGCTGCAACTGCCGACTGCGGAGCTGGACTGGCTGGATCGGCGCATGACCGATATTCCCTTCCTCGATATCGCCCGCCTCGAACTGCGTCACGCCGATGGCCAAACACTGACCCTGACGCGCGCCGATGCCAAGCAGTACAACCTGTCCGTCGAGGAACTGGGCAAGGAGCAGAAACTCAGCTTTGAGGGCGCTGCCAATGGTGTGGCCACGCTGTTCTCCAACCTGCAGTTCGCCGACGCCGCGCCGCTGGCGCAGATTGGCTTCAAGCAGGCACCGGTGCTGCGCCTGAGCCTCAGTGGTTTTACCGGGCAGAAGCTCGAAGGCGCGCTGTACAAGCAGGGCGAGGGCTACTGGTTGGTGCTCGACAAGCACGAGGGCTTCAAGGCGGGCGAGGTGAATGCGCGCCCGGACTGGGCCTATCGGCTGACGCCGGAACAGGCGCAGCGGCTGATGAAGAAGTTGCGCGATCTGCTGGCCAAATCCTGAGAAAGCCTGGCAAAACACGCGAATCCGAGGGGCTTTTGCACCAGCCAAAAAAGCGCTTTTCAGCCGCAATTCATGCTTTATACTCGGCCTTCGGCTGCAGCAAGAACGCGAATCGCTTGACCTGCTCCATGCGCGATGCCGGGGGTGGCGAAGGCTGAGAAGAACGTCTTTACCGAGCCGTCAAAGCGCCTACGGGACAATAAAAAATCGCGAGTTTGGAGAAGTTGCTAATGGCAGAACGTGAGACCGGAACCGTCAAATGGTTCAATGATTCCAAGGGGTACGGGTTCATTCAGCGCGAAAGCGGCCCGGATGTGTTCGTTCACTATCGCGCCATCCGTGGTGACGGTCACCGCACGCTGATCGAAGGCGATAAGGTCGAGTTCGGCGTGACCCAGGGCCAGAAAGGCCTGCAGGCCGAAGACGTCTCCAAGCTCTGAGCCCCAGGCTCGATATGACAAGGCCCGTCACCGACGGGCCTTGTCGTTTCTGCAACGCGCACTTCGTAGGTCGGGTGCAACCCGCCAGAAAGCTCACGGCCTCATGGTTGTCGCTCGTGCGTAATCCGGGAAGTCCGGCGCCGGTTCCCGGATTGCATCCGGGCTACCCCCTGGATACGCCGTAGGGCGGGTGAAACCCGCCAAGAAAGCCCGCGCTCTAACAGCCCTGGACGCAACCCCGCGTAGGAGGATTCGCGGCGGGGCGCCGCTCCTACAGGTTTGGCGCTGGCGCGAAGCGGCTGCTTTTATTCGGTGCGCCAGACGATTTCGCTTTCACCGTCGGTATCGATCTTGATCCAGCGGTCGGCTTCTTCATCGCTCTCGTCTTCGACCCAGGTGCCCGGTGCGCAGCGAATCTGCACGCCGAGTGCGGCATGGGCGGCGCGGGCGCAGGCCAGGTCGTCGGCCCAGGGCGTGGCGTCGCTTTCCAGGTACAGGCTGTGCCATTTGCCCACGGCTTTCGGCAGCCAGGTCACTGGCACGTCGCCAGCGGTGCACTTGAAGGTCTGGCCTTTTTGCTGCCAGTCGGTGCACGGGCCGAGTGCCTCACCCAGCCACTGCGCCACGGCGTCACGTTCTGCGTCTTTCAGGTAGATCTCGATGTCGGGTTGGCGCATTAGGTTCATTCCTGAGTGTTGACGATCCAATCGTAGCGGATCGAAACGGTGACATCGAAGGGCGCGGCAATCACCGCCTCGCGGCGTTCGGCACTGGCGCGCCAGCCGTGTGGAGTCATGGCCAGCAGGTCGGCACGAGCCTGGGCGTCGGCCAGGTGCAGAGTGAACTCCAGGGTTTCACTGTGCGCCAGGTGCATGCCCGGCGGGATCAGTGCTAGGTGCTTCTCATCGTCATAGTCGCGTACTTCGTCGTACAGCTTCTGCCGCAGCTCCATCAGGTGCACGCGGGTCGGGCCCATGCGCAGCAGGCCGCCGCCGCGGGCGAGCAAACGCTGCGCTTCACCCCAATCCAGCGGGCTGAACACGCTGGCCAGCAGGTTGCAACTGGCATCGGCCAAGGGCACGCGGGCCATGCTTGCCACCAGCCAGCTCAGTTGTGGCGCGCGTTTGCAGGCGCGCTTGACCGCCTCGCGGGAGATGTCCAGGGCGTAGCCATCGGCGTGGGGCAGGGCGCGTGCGATCTGCTCGGTGTAATAGCCCTCGCCGCAGCCGATATCCACCCAGCGTGCTGGGGTGCGTTCGGCGGCGAGTTCCGCCAGGCGTTTGGCCAGCGGGGCGTAATGGCCGCCTTCGAGAAAGCGCCGCCGTGCCTCGACCATGGCGGCGTTGTCGCCAGGGTCGCGGCTGTTCTTGTGCTGCACCGGCAGCAGGTTGTAGTAACCCTGCCGCGCGCGGTCGAAGCTGTGGCGGTTGGCACAGGCCAGACCGCTGCCGCTTTGCTCGAGCGGCGTCTGGCAGATGGGGCAGATCAGCATGCGTAAAATCCGTGAATAGGCCGTCGCGAGCGCGCCGAGAGCAAGGCGGACGGAACGCAGCGACGAGACATATCGAATAGATAGGCGAGGAGCGAGTACCGCCCAACGCAGCTATCGGTGTGCGCAGCAGGCATATTCATGGATTTTCATGCGAGCAGTTTCACCAGGGTTTGGTAGTACACCTCGGTGAGCAGGTCGAGATCGCTGGCCAGCACGCGTTCGTTGATCTGGTGAATGGTGGCGTTGACCGGGCCAAGCTCGACCACCTGGGTACCCAGGGTAGCGATAAAGCGACCGTCGGAAGTACCGCCACTGGTCGACGGCGTGGTGTCGCGGCCGGTGACGTTCTTGATGCTGGCGGCCACTGCGTCGAGCAGGTCGCCCGGCTGGGTCAGGAAGGGCAGGCCGGACAGCGCCCACTCCAGGTGATAGTCCAGGCCATGCTTGTCGAGGATGGCGGTGACGCGCTGCTGCAGGCCCTCGACGGTGGATTCGGTGGAGAAGCGGAAGTTGAACACCGCCTTCAGCTCACCGGGGATGACGTTGGTCGCGCCGGTGCCGGAATTGAGGTTGGACACCTGGAAGCTGGTCGGCGGGAAGTAGTCGTTGCCGTGATCCCAGTGCTCGGCGGCCAGTTCGGCCAGCGCCGGGGCGGCCAGGTGAATCGGGTTCTTGGCCAGGTGCGGGTAGGCCACGTGGCCCTGCTTGCCGTACACGGTGAGGGTGCAGCCGAGTGAGCCGCGGCGGCCGTTCTTGACCACGTCACCGAGCAGGGTGGTACTCGACGGCTCGCCGACGATGCACCAGTCCATACGCTCGCCACGCTCGCGCAGGCGCTCGACTACCGCCTTGGTGCCATGCTGCGCCGGGCCTTCTTCGTCGCTGGTGATGAGGAAACTGATGGCGCCCTTGTGCTTCGGGTATTCGGCGACGAAACGCTCGACGGCGATGATCATGCTCGCCAGGCTGCCTTTCATGTCCGCCGCGCCGCGGCCGCAGAGCATGCCGTCTTCATCGACGCGCACGTCGAACGGCTGGTATTGCCAGGCGTCCAGCGGGCCGGTGGGCACCACGTCGGTGTGGCCGGCGAAGCACAGCACCGGGCCTTCGCCACCACGTTTGGCCCAGAAATTCTCCACCTCTTCGATGCGCATGCGCTCCACCTCGAAGCCGCAGGCGGCCAGACGGCGCATCATCAGTTCCTGGCAGCCTTCATCGACCGGGGTCACGGACGGGCGGCGGATCAGGTCGAAGGCGAGTTCCAGGGTCGGGGTGAGGGGGGCGGTCATGGCGGCTCCGGTACAGCGGCTGGCGTGAAAGCCGGCCATCTTAGCAGGCCCGGGCAGAAACTACCCAGCCACCGGCCGTCTGTCGGGCTTGGGTGGGGGCGGTGCTGTCCCTATAATGCGCGCCTTCCTGCAGGGGGTGAGATGAACACAGACGATCAGCGTTTCGGCGGCATTGCCCGGCTTTACGGCCAGGAGGGCTATCAGCGCCTGGCGGCTGCGCATGTGGCGGTGGTCGGTATTGGCGGCGTCGGCTCCTGGGTGGCCGAGGCGCTGGCGCGTTCCGGCGTCGGCGAGATTTCCCTGTTCGACCTCGATGACGTCTGCATCACCAACACCAACCGGCAGATCCAGGCGCTCGACGGCGCGGTGGGCAAGGCCAAGGTGGACGTGATGGCCGAACGTATCCGTGCCATCAATCCGAACTGCGTGGTACATGCGGTGGCCGATTTCGTCACCCGCGAGACCATGGCCGAGTACATCACCGAACAGCTCGACGGGGTGATCGACTGCATCGACAGCGTGCCGGCCAAGGCGGCGCTGATCGCCTGGTGCAAACGGCGCAAGATCCAGATCGTCACCACCGGCGGCGCGGGCGGGCAGATCGACCCGACCCAGGTGCAGGTCGCCGACCTGAACAAGACCTTCAATGATCCGCTGGCGGCCAAGGTGCGCTCCTTGCTGCGCCGCGACTATGGTTTTTCCCGCACGCCGGGGCGCAACTACAGCGTGCCCTGCGTGTTCTCCACCGAGCAATTGCGTTACCCCAAGCCCGACGGCAGCGTGTGCCAGGCCAAGGGCTTCGTCGGCGAGGGGGTACGCCTCGATTGTGCCGGTGGTTTCGGTGCGGTGATGATGGTCACTGCCACCTTCGCCATGGCCGCGACGGCCAAGTTGGTGGACAAGCTGGTTGCCGGGGCGCGTAGACCCTCCGAGCGCGCGGGCGTGCAGCCGCGTTGACACTATTAGCGCAGGGACGCTCTGACCTTATCAAGTCATTGAGGTGAGTTGTGCCGTACCTGTTTTCGCGCTGGTTAAGGATGCCGGTGCTGTTGATGGCCGCGTTGCTCCTGTCGGGCATGGTGGCCGTGCGAGCTGAGCAGCCGCTGCTGCGAGTCGGTACTGGTGACTGGGTGCCTTATGTCGATCAAGGTCGGCGCGATGGCGGTGCACTGGCGCGGCTGATCAGCGCGGTATTCGCCGAGGCTGGTTATCGCGTCGAGTTCGTTTTCCATCCCTGGGATCGCAATGTGCTGATGCTGCAAAAAGGCGAGCTGCAGGCGATCATGCCCTACAACTGCAGCCCAAGCCGGCTTGGCTATGGCATCTGCAGTGACCCGTTGGTGCGCGGTGAGGTGGTGCTGTTCCATCGTCGAGACATGACGTTCGATTGGCAGTCCATCGACGACCTTGCGCCTTATCGTATCGGCACCACGCTCGGTTATTCCTATGGGCCGGCCTTCGATGAAGCCGCGCAAAAGGGACGTCTACAAATCGAGCTGAGCGGCAAGGAGGACACCAGTTTTCGCTTGCTCGAACTCGGGCGCATCGATCTGCACCCGCAGGATCGTGCCGTTGGCTATGCCGCGTTGCGGCGTCTTTTTCCGGGCGACCCATTACAAACGATCACCCATCATCCGCACGAACTGAACAAGGAGCCGCTGCGCCTGCTGTTCCGCAAGGACGATGCAAGGAGCGCCAACTTGCTGCGTCAGTTCAATAGCAGCCTGCGTCATTTTGCCGAGCGCGGTGATTTACGCCGCCTGCAGGACGCCCTCAATAGTGGTAATGCTGACGACTGGCGGCCCAGCGGGCCGATTCAGGCTTCGCGAAACTAGCGGTCCAGGAGGCCTGAAATGCTCAACAACGATGTGCTGCGCAGTGTGCGTTACCTGCTGAATATCAGCGATGACACGCTGGAGTCGTTCTGCCGACTCGCCGATTACTCCGTCGAGCCTGGCTTGATCTCCGCCTGCCTGTTACGTGAGGACGAGCCCGGTTACCGTTCCTGCAGCGATGTGCTGCTGGCCCATGTGCTCGAAGGCCTGGTGTTTCACAAGCGCGGCAAGGACGACAGTCGACCGCGTATACCGGTGGAAAAGCGCCTGAGCAACAACCTTATCCTGAAGAAGTTGCGCGTGGCCTTCGAGCTACGTGATGACGACATCCAGGCAATCCTGCAGGCAGTCGATCTGCCGATGACCAAGGCCGAGCTGGGTGCTCTGTTCCGTGCGCCGGGGCACAAGCACTATCGCGAGTGCGGTGACCAGATTCTGCGCAACTTCCTGCGTGGGTTGACGTTGCGCGAGCGGGGCGCTGCAGCTTAACGCGCCAACTCGCGCATGCGTTGCAGCACGGCATTGAGCCCGTTGCTGCGTGAGGGGGAGAGCTGGCGCTGCAGGCCGAGCTGGTTGAACCAGTCAACCAGGTCGAGCGTCGTCAGTTCGGCATCGCTCAAACCCTCGACGCGTACCAGCAGCACCGCCAGCAAACCGCGCAGCAGGCGGGCATCGCTGCTGGCGCGAAAATGCGGGCGCTCGGCATGGCGCTCGGCAACCAGCCAGACCAGGCTTTCGCAGCCGTGCACGCGATTATCCTCGATCCGCTCGGCGTCGCTGAGTGGCGCCAGGCGCTCGCCCCATTGCATCAGCAGGCGCGCGCGCTGCTCCCAACCAGGGCAGGCGGCGAAGGCTTCCAGTGCTTCTTGAGCGGCGACTGACAGGCTCATGGCGAGAGACTCCCATGGCCTGTAGGAGCGGCTTCAGCCGCGAAGATCCATACGCGTTCTTTCGCGGCTGAAGCGGAATGCCGCCCAGCCGTTCCTGCGGAGAGCCGTTGCTGGTGTTTCATCGCAGCAGTTCCAGGGCATTGTCCAGGGCGGCGAAGAAGCGCTGCAGGTCGGCGCCATCGTTGTACAGCCCGAGCGATACGCGAGTCGCGCCGGCCAGGCCAAGGCGTTTTATCAACGGCATGGCGCAGTGATGCCCGGTGCGCACGGCAATGCCTTGCTCGCTGAGCAGGTGGGCCAGGTCGGCGTTATGCACACCTTCGACATGAAAACAGGCCAGCGCCAACTGCGGCTCGCCGAGCACCTGCACGCCTGGGCGGGCTTGCAGGCCGGCCAACAACTCGGCGTGCAACGCGGCTTCATGCGCGGCGGCGGCGGCCTGATCCAGCCTGCTCAACCAATCCAGCGCGGCGCCCAGGCCGATCACCGCGGATACCGCCGGGGTGCCCGCCTCGAAGCCTAGCGGGGCGGCGCGAAAGCGTGCGTCCTGATAGTCGGCATCGAACACCATCTCGCCGCCGAATTGCCAATGCTGCAGCTTCGCCAGCGCTTCGCTGCGGCCGTAGAGCAGGCCCACACCGTCCGGGCCGTAGAGCTTGTGTGCCGAGCAAACGTAGAAGTCGCAGCCCAGTGCCTGCACATCCGGCCTGGCGTGCACAGCGCCTTGCGCACCATCGATGACGGTCAGCGCGCCCTGCGCCTTGGCCTGGGCCAGCAAGGCGTCCACAGGTTGCCAGCGACCCAGCACGTTGGACAGCTGGGTGATTGCCAGCAGGCAGGTGGCCGGGCCGATCAGCCGGGCGGCCTCGTTGAGGTCGATGCTGCCGGCCTGATCCAGCGGCAGGATCACCAGTTCCAGGCCGCGCCGCTTGGCCAACTGTTGCCAGGGCAGCAGGTTGGCGTGGTGCTCGGCGGCACTGACGACGATCTGCCCGCCGGGTGGTAGCAGGTGCTCCAGGCCATAGGCGAGCAGGTTGAGCGATTCGGTGCTGCCGCGGGTGAAGACGATCTCGTCACTGCTGAGGGCGTTGAGCCATTGCGCGGCCTTGCTGCGCGTGGCCTCGAAAGCGCGGGTGGCGCGTTCACCCGGCAGGTGCTGGGCACGATGGACGTTGGCCACACCACCGGCCAGGTAGGCGAGCAGCGCGTCCAGCACCGCCTGGGGCTTCTGGGCGGTAGCGGCGCTGTCCAGATAGGTCTGGCCGTCGGCTTCGAGGGCACGGATGCCGGGGAACTCGGCGCGCCAGGGGGAGATCAGTGACATGGATGCTTCCAGAGATCATCCGGCGGTTAAAAGTTGGGTTTAACGTGTTGCGAGCGACGGCCAGACAAGGCGCGATAAGGCGAGGACGCGGAGTTTACTGGTGTAAATGAGCGTCCGAGCCTTATTGCAACGCAGTATGGGCTAGCGCAGCAGCGTTAAACCAACTTTTCAGTTGTGGGCGTGCAGGGCTTCGTTCAGTTCGATGGCCGACTTGTGGGTCTTGCACTCCACGGCGCCGGTCAGCGAGTTACGACGGAACAGCAGATCCGGCTGACCAGCCAGGTCACGCGCCTTGACCACCTTGACCAGGGCGTTGCCTTCGTCGAGCAGATTCACCTTGGTGCCAGCGGTGATGTAAAGACCGGCTTCGACAGTGTTGCGGTCGCCCAGCGGGATGCCGATACCGGCGTTGGCACCGATCAGGCAGCCTTCGCCGACGCTGATGACGATGTTGCCGCCACCGGACAGGGTGCCCATGGTCGAGCAGCCGCCGCCCAGATCCGAACCCTTGCCGACGAACACGCCAGCAGAGACGCGGCCTTCGATCATGCCCGGGCCTTCGGTGCCGGCGTTGAAGTTGGCGAAACCTTCGTGCATCACGGTGGTGCCTTCACCGATGTAGGCACCCAGGCGCACACGGGCGCTGTCGGCGATACGCACGCCAGCCGGCACTACGTAGTCGGTCATTTTCGGGAACTTGTCCACCGAGAACACTTCCAGCAGCTCGCCCTTCAGGCGTGCTTCCAGTTGGCGTTCGGCCAGTTCGGCGAGGTCGATCGCGCCCTGGCTGGTCCAGGCCACGTTGGGCAGCAGCGGGAAGATGCCGGCCAGGTTCAGGCCATGCGGCTTGACCAGGCGGTGCGACAGCAGGTGCAGCTTGAGGTAGGCCTCGGGGGTGCTGGTCAGTGCCGCGTCTTCAGCCAGGAAGGTGGCCACCAGCGGGTTACTGCTTTCGGCCAGGCGGGTCATCAGCGCAGCCTGAGCGGCGTCGATGCCCTTGAGGGCTTCGGCCAGGTCACGGGCCTGGGCATTGCTGAAGGCGATGGCCTGGTTGCCGCCTTGGTAGCCGAGAGTTTCGGCGGCCTTTGCCACCAGATCGGCTGCCGGATTGAGCAGGGGCAGGGCGTAGAAGACTTCCAGCCAGTTGCCTTGACGGTTCTGGGTGCCGACGCCGAAGGCGATGCTGAAGAGAGAGGTGCTCATCGATGGGATTCCTTGCAACAAATTCGGGAGTGATTGATCAGGCCAATGCCGCTTGATAGTGATCCGCCTTGAAGCCGACCAGGGTCTTGTCGCCCAGGTCGAGCACCGGGCGCTTGATCATCGAAGGCTGGGCCAGCATCAGGTCGATGGCCTTGGCCTGGTCGAGATCGGCTTTCTGCGCGTCATCCAGCTTGCGGAAGGTGGTGCCGGCACGGTTGAGGACGGTTTGCCAGCCATGCTCGTTGCACCATTTCTCCAGGTTCGCACGGTCGATTCCGGCGCTCTTGTAGTCGTGGAAGGCATAGGCGACACCGTGCTCGTCGAGCCAGGTGCGGGCCTTCTTCATGGTGTCACAGGCCTTGATGCCATACAGGACGTAACTCATGGTCTTCCTCTGATGAGTGGCGTGCCGGGATGTCCGGAAAAAACGGCCGGCCATTATGCCATGGCTCGTGGGCAGCGTCTTGGCACGAGGGTAACTGTCGGTTGCAGGCCGGCGAGGGCTAGAATGGCGCTCTAGCTCGCGCCTTCGATGGTTATCCCATGCAATTGCTCTACACCATTCTGATCATGCTGCTGGTGGTCAGTGGTACGCGTATCACCGCTCAATTCATTCCGTTGCCGCTGCCCCTGCTGCAGATACTGATCGGCGCGCTGTTGGCGATTCCGGTGCTGGGGCTGCATGTACGCCTCGACCCGGAACTGTTCCTGCTGCTGTTCATCCCGCCGTTGCTGTTCGTCGACGGCTGGCGCATGCCCAAGGGGCAATTTCGCCAGTTGCGCACGCCGATCCTGCTGCTGGCCTTCGCCCTGGTGTTCTTCACCATTCTCGTGGCCGGGCATTTCATTCACTGGTTGCTGCCGCAGGTGCCGCTGGCCGCCTGTTTCGCCCTGGCCGCCGTGCTGTCGCCGACCGATGCGGTGGCAGTATCGGCGATCACCCATGGGCGTCTGCCGAGCACATTGAACAACCTGTTGCAGGGTGAGGCGTTGATGAACGATGCCTCCGGCCTGGTAGCGTTCAAGTTCGCGGTGGCGGCGACGCTGACCGGCGCGTTCTCGATCACCGATGCCGGTGTGCAGTTCGTCCTGGTGGCGGTTGGCGGCCTGGCCATTGGCGTCGCGCTCAGCTACCTGCTGGGGCGTCTGCGCGCCTGGATGATTGCCCGTGGCTGGGAGGATCCGGCACCGCACGTTTTGCTGCTCCTGCTGCTGCCGTTCGCCGCCTACGTGGCCGCGGAGCATCTGGAGCTCTCCGGCATTCTCTCGGCCGTAGCGGCGGGGATGATGCAGAGCCGCCTCGATCTGCTGCCCAAACAAACCTCCACACGTCTGCTCAACCGCAGTGTGTGGGCGTTGCTGGAATTCACCTTCAATGGCCTGATCTTCCTGCTGCTCGGTCTGCAACTGCCCGACATCCTCGAGGCGGCGATTGGCGAACATACCGCGCCCTGGCAGTTCGCCTTGCAGGCGCTGGGTATGGTGGTGGCAATCTTCGCGGTGTTGATGCTGCTGCGCTTCGTCTGGGTGTATGGCTACTGGCGGGTGTCGGGGGCGTTGCGCCGGTTGCGCGGTGAGCCAACGCGTTTCGCCGGACAGTCACGGATCGCCCTGAGTGCGGTGCTGACCCTGGGCGGCGTGCGCGGTGCGGTGACCCTGGCGGGCGTCATGTCGTTGCCCTTGCTGCTCAACAATGGCCAGGCCTTCCCTGAGCGCGACCTGCTGATCCTGATTGCTGCCGGGGTGATCCTGCTGTCGTTGCTGGTGGCCAGCGTCGCCTTGCCGCGCATCCTGCCGCGCCTGCCGCAGGACAACGTGGCGCTGCACGAGCGTGAGCTCAATCGGCATCGCGCCGCCGTGCTGGAAGCGGCGATTCGTTATCTGGAGTCCGAGGATGAACGGGCTGCCGATGCCGAAGGGGCTATCGCCGCGGTCGAGGTGAAGGCTCGATTGATGAGCGAATACCGCGACTTGCTGGAACGCGCCCGTGGCGGCGACGAAGCGCATGAGCAGCAGCGCGAGACGGATCGCCTGGAGTACCGCCTGCGCTTGCAGGCCCTGCGTACCCAGCGTCTGGAGCTGTACCGCATGCGCCATGACAACGAGCTGGATGACGACCTGCTGGCCGAGATCCTGCGTGATCTGGATATTGCCGAGGCGCGCTTGCACAAGAGCTGAGGCGGTTCAGGCGTAGGGCGGATTCAGGCGCGCAGCTAACAATCTGCCGGGCCTTGCCTCAGTAGCGGGGGAGGGTGGCGGGTTGCACCCGCCCTACGGGTTCAGGCCCCTCCGCTCGCTTGATTGCTGTGGGAGGGGGCTTTAGCCGCGACTATAGACAGCTTCAGGCGCCGCGAATGAAATGGGCGATGCGCTCGGCTGCCTCGATGCACTCGGCCAGTGGTGCGACCAGCGCCATGCGCACGCGCCCGGCGCCCGGGTTGATGCCATTCACTTCGCGCGACAGGTAGGAGCCTGGCACCACGGTAACGTGCTCGGCAGCGAACAGCTCGCGGGTGAACTGCGCGTCGTCACCCGGCGTGCGGGCCCACAGATAGAAGCCGCCATCGGGGCGCTGCACGTCCATCACCGGGGCGAGGATCTTCAGCACCGCATCGAACTTCTCGCGGTACAGGTCGCGATTGGCGCGCACGTGCGCTTCGTCGTTCCAGGCCGCGACGCTGGCCAGCTGGGTTTGTACCGGCATGGCGCAGCCGTGGTAGGTGCGATAGAGCAGGAAGTGCTTGAGGATTTCGCCATCGCCGGCGACGAACCCCGAACGCAGACCCGGCAGGTTGGAGCGCTTGGACAGGCTGTGGAACACCACGCAGCGTTTGAAATCGCTGCGGCCCAGCTCGGCGCAGGCGCTGAGCAGGCCGGGCGGCGGGGCGTCTTCGTCGAAATACAGCTCGCTGTAGCACTCGTCGGCGGCGATGACGAAATCATGCTCGTCGGCCAGGGCGATCAGCTTCTTCAGGGTTTCCAGCGGGATCAGGGCGCCGGTCGGGTTGCCTGGCGAGCAGAGGAACAGAATCTGGCAGCGCTGCCAGACTTCAGCCGGCACCGCGTCGAAGTCCGGGTTGAAACCGTGGTCTTCCAGGCAGGGCAGGTAATGCGGCTCGGCGCCGGCGAGAAACGCTGCACCTTCGTAGATCTGGTAGAACGGATTGGGGCTGACCACCAGGCCCTTGGCATTACGGTCGACCACCGCCTGGGTAAAGGCGAACAGTGCCTCGCGCGTGCCGTTGACCGGCAGCACGTGGCGCGCGGCATCCAGCCAGCCAGTCGGTACGCCGAAGCGGCGTTCGCACCAGGCGCTGATGCTCTGACGCAGCTCGGGCAGGCCCAGGGTGGTGGGATACACCGCCAGCTTGTCGAGGTTGGCGGTCAGGGCCTGGCCGACGAAGTCCGGCGAACGGTGCTTGGGTTCACCGATCGACAGGGCGATGGGCGAGCGGTCGGCGGCAGGCTGCACACCGGCGAGCAGGGCGCGGAGTTTCTCGAACGGGTAGGGCTGCAACTGGGCGAGGGCGTGGTTCATGATGATCCGACGGGTCCTTTGTGAGGCGGCGACAAAGGCGGCGACACTAGCACGGGGAGTGCCCGGAGGAAAATTCCGCTGCTTGTCCGTTTTGCGTTCGTTTAGGTCGCAATGCTGATGCTGGGCGAGGTCAAGAAATGGTCATTGGCTGCCGATAGCCTGCGGGTATGACTTTTTTCTGACGAGGCTTCTCTCATGCGCACCCTGAAGTTCAGCCACAAGATCATGCTGGCTGCATCCCTGGTCGTCATCGCAGCCTTCGCCTCCTTTGCGCTGTACAACGACTATCTTCAACGCAATGCGATCCGTGATGGCCTGGCCAACTACCTGAACGACGTGGGGCTGGTCTCCACCGGTAACATCCAGAACTGGCTCGATGGGCGCATGCAACTGCTGGATAACCTCGCCGAGTCGGTGCAGGACGACAGCTCTTCCGAGGCGTTACGCAGGAATCTGCAGCATCGCAGCATTGCCTCGGCGTTCCTCTACGCCTACTTCGGCCAGGCCGATGGCACCTACACGCAGTTTCCCGCCAGTGAACTGCCGGCCGGTTACGATCCGCGCCAGCGTCCCTGGTACAAGAGCGCAATGGGCAGCAGTGGCCCGGGGCTGACGGCGCCCTACCTGGCAGCTGACCCGCGCGATGGCCTGTTGATCACCATCACCCGGCCGGTCAGCGCCGGTGGCAGCCTGCAGGGCGTGGTCGGTGGCGACCTCAAGCTGCAGACCATCGACGACATCCTCAATTCCTTCGATCTTGGCGGCATGGGCTACGCCTTCCTGGTCGATGATCAAGGCACGGTGCTGGTGCACCCGGACAAGAGTCTGGTGTTGAAGAAACTGCCGGATCTCTACCCAGGCACTGCACCGAAGCTGGTTTCCGAGTTGCAGAATGCGACAGCTGTCGATGGCAGTGCCCGTATCGTCACCTTCCTGCCGGTCAAGGGCCTGGCTGGTGTGCGCTGGTACGTCGGTCTGTCGGTGGACGAAGACAAGGCCTTCGCAGCGTTGCGCGAGTCGCGGCTATCGGCGTTGATGGCCACGGTCATCGGCGTGGTGACCATTTTCCTGCTGCTTGGCGTGCTGATCCGCATCCTGTTGCGCCCGTTGCATGTCATGAGTCAGGCCATGAGCGGCATCGCCGATGGCGAGGGTGACCTGACCCAGCGTTTGCAAAGCGACTCCGGTGATGAGTTCGGCGAGCTGGCCGGCGCCTTCAACCGCTTCGTCGAGCGGATTCACGAGTCGATTCGTGAAGTGGCTTCGGCCACGCGCGAGGTGCATGCGCGCGTCAGCACGGTGGTGCAGGCGTCCAATGCGTCGATGGGCAACTCCAGTGAGCAGGCGGCGCGTACCGACAGCGTCGCAGCCGCGATCAACGAACTAGGCGCTGCTGCCCAGGAAATCGCCCGCAACGCCGCCGATGCGTCGGTGCAGGCCAGCGATGCCCGGCGTGATGCCGAAGAAGGGCAAGGCATGGTGGAGCGCACCCTGAGCTCGATGAGCGAGTTGTCGGAGAAGATCCAGGCGGCCGGCCGGCATATCGAACAGCTCAGCGAGAAGAGCAACGACATCGGCCAGATTCTCGACGTGATCAAGGGTATTTCCGAGCAGACCAACCTGCTGGCGCTCAACGCGGCCATCGAAGCGGCGCGCGCCGGTGAGGCCGGACGTGGCTTTGCCGTGGTGGCCGACGAGGTGCGCAACCTGGCGCAGCGCACGCAGAGTTCGGCCCTGGAAATCCAGCAGATGATCGAGCAACTGCAGGTGGGCGCCCGTGATGCCGTATCGACCATGGCCGAAAGCCGGCGCTTCAGCGATGACAGCGTGCGCATTGGCGGTCAGGCCGGTGAGAACCTGCGCGGCGTGACTCACCGCATCGGTGAAATCGACGGCATGAACCAGTCTGTGGCCACGGCGACCGAGGAGCAGACCTCGGTGATCGAAAGCCTGAACATGGATATCACCGAGATCAACACGCTGAACCAGGATGGCGTGCGTAACCTGCAGGCCAGCCTTAGCGCCTGTACCGAGCTGGATCAGCAGGCCGGACGCCTGAAGCAACTGGTGGAGAGCTTCCGTATCTGACCGTCTCGCCTGCTGCGTTTGGTAGCGCGCAGCAGGCGGGAGCCATCAGAAGGTGATCTGCGCCGGGCTCGGTGTGCTGCTCGGCTCCGATAGCTTGGCGATGATGGTTTCCTGCAAGCGCGCGCACAGCTCCGGATCGGACAGTGGCTGGCCGTCCGCGTCGGTAACGAAGAATACGTCCTCGACCCGCTCGCCCAGGGTGGCGATCTTGGCGTTCTGCAGCGACAGGTCGTATTCGAGGAAGATCCGCCCGATGCGCGCCAGCAGGCCGGGACGATCCGGTGCCGTCAGCTCGAGGATGGTGACCGGGCGCTGGGCATCGTTGTGGATGGTCACCTGCGGGGCGAAGGCGAAATGCTTGAGCTGGCGCGGCACCCGGCGCTGGATGATGGTCGGGTAGTCGTCGGGGTTGCGCAGGGTGGTGATCAGGCCCTCGCGGATCTGCTGGATGCGCGCCGGGTTGTTGCCGATCGAGCTGCCGTCGGCATCGAGCACGATGTAGGTGTCCAGGGTGAACTGGCTGGTCGAGGTGATGATCCGCGCATCGTGAATGTTCAGGTTCAACTGGCTCATCGCGGCTACCGTCACGGCGAAGAAGTCATGCTGATCCGGCGCGTAGATGAAGATCTGCGTGCCGCCCTCGAACTCGCGTTGAGTGGTTTCCTTGATCAGTACCAGCGGGTCGCTGCCAGGCGGATGCTGGAGAATGGCCTCGGTGTGCCAGGCGACGTCGCTCGAGGTATGGCGCAGGAAGTAGTCGTCGCCGAGCTGGCTCCAGAGCTGCTCGGCATCGTCCTGGTCGATGCCGCTGCGCACCAGGATGTCGAGAGCGGCAATCTGTGTCTGGCGAATCTGTTCTTCACGATCCACCGGGTTTTCCAGGCCACGACGCAGCGCACGCTTGGTCTCGGTGTACAGCTGGCGCAGCAGGCTGGCGCGCCAGGAGTTCCACAGGCTGGGGTTGGTGGCGTTGATGTCGGCCACGGTCAGCACGTAGAGATAGTCCAGATGCGTCTGGTCGCCGACGAACTGGGCGAAGTCGTGGATCACCTGGGGATCGGAAAGATCCTTGCGCTGGGCGGTGGTGGACATGACCAGGTGGTGCTGCACCAGCCAGACGATCAGGGCGCTGTCCCAGGCCGGCAGATGGTGGCGGCGGGCGAAGGCCTCGGCGTCCACTGCGCCCAGCTCGGAATGATCGCCGCCACGGCCCTTGCCGATGTCGTGATAAAGACCGGCGAGGTAGATCAGTTCCGGCTTGGGCAGCTTGTCGATGAGCTTGCTGGCCAGTGGGAATTTCTCTGCCAGCTCCGGCCAGCGGAACTTGCGCAGGTGCTTGATCAGGTTGAGCGTGTGCGCATCGACGGTATAGATGTGGAACAGGTCGTGCTGCATCTGCCCGACGATATGGCCGAACTCCGGCAGATAGCGACCGAGGATGCCGTAGCGGTTCATCCGCCGCAGGTTGCGGTGGATGCCTTCCTTGCACTTGAACAGCTCGATGAACAGGCTGGTGTTGCGGATGTCCTTGCGGAAGTCGTCGTCGATCAGGTGGCGGCTGTCGCGCAGCAGGCGGATGGTGTCGGCGCGTACGCCCTTGATCTCCGTGTGCTGGGCCATCAGTACGAAGATCTCGATGATGGCGAACGGCGTGCGCTTGAAGATGTTGGGGTGAATCGCCTCGATATAGCCGTCACGCACCTGGAAGCGGCTGTTGAGCGGCGTTGCCTGGCTGCCTTCGCCGGCGCGCAGGATGACTTCCTCGAAGTGCTGGTTGATCAGATCCGACAGCTCGGAAATGCCCATCACCACGCGGTAGTACTTCTGCATGAAGTGTTCGATGCTGCGCTTGCCGTCGCCGTCCTGGTAGCCGAACAGGGCGGCGATGCGGGCCTGGTAGTCGAACAGCAGGCGATCCTCGGCGCGCCCGGCAAGCATGTGCAGGGCGTAGCGCACCTTCCACAGGAACTCCTGGCTGGAAGAGAGCAGGGCGTATTCGCTTTCCAGCAGGAAACCGTGGCTGACCAGCGCTTGCAGATTGAGCGTGCCGAACTGGCGGCGGGCGACCCAGAGCACGGTCTGGATGTCGCGCAGGCCACCGGGCGAGCCTTTGACGTTGGGTTCGAGGTTGTACTCGGTGTCGTTGTACTTGGCGTGGCGCGCTTTGCGCTCCTCGCGCTTGGCTTGATAGAAGTGCCTGCTCGGCCACATCTGTTCCGGGCTGGTGACCTGCTGCATGCGCTGGCGCAGGTGTTCGGGGCCGGCGATGGTGCGGCTTTCCATCAGGTTGGTGATCACCGTCAGGTCGGCGCGCGCTTCTTCGGCGCACTCGTCTACCGAGCGCACGCTCTGGCCGACTTCCAGGCCGATATCCCAGAGCAGGGTGAGAAAGCCCTCGATTGGCTCGCGGAAAACTTCCTGATCGCTGCTGCCGAGCAGGATCAGCAGGTCGATATCGGAGTAGGGGTGCAGCTCGCCGCGGCCATAGCCGCCCACGGCGAGCAGGGCGATGTCGGCATCTTCGCTCCAGGTGAAGCGTTTCCAGGCTTCCTGCAGGATCTGATCGACGAACCAGGCGCGATCCTCCACCAGGCGGCGAATTTCGCGCCCATCGCGATAGCGTGCATCCAGCACTTCATGCGCGCGGCGGATGGCTTTCTTGAACGCGGCGATGGGGCTGGATTTGAGGGCCAGCTCGGCCTGGAACTGGCCGCGGTCGAACAGTTCGGGATCCATCTGCGGCATGCAGAAGCCTTCCTTCTATCGGTGAGCCTGGGTTCAGGCGGAAGTGCGGGGCAGGGTGTCGTCGCTGCGCAGTGTCAGAATCTCGTAACCGTCAGCGGTAACCAGTACCGTGTGTTCCCACTGTGCGGAGAGCTTGCGATCCTTGGTGATGGCGGTCCAGCCGTCACCCAGCAGGCGGGTTTCCGGGCGGCCCTGGTTGATCATCGGCTCGATGGTGAAGGTCATACCTTCTTTCAGTTCCATGCCGGTGCCGGCTTTGCCGTAGTGCAGCACTTGCGGCTCTTCGTGGAATACCGCGCCGATGCCATGGCCGCAGTACTCGCGCACCACGGAGAAGCCGTTCTTCTCGGCGTGCTTCTGGATCACTTCACCGATATCGCCCAGGCGGGTGCCCGGCTTGACCAGTTCGATACCTTTATACATGCATTCCTGGGTGATCTTGGCCAGGCGCTCGGCCCATTCGGCGACCTTGCCGACCATGAACATCTTGCTGGTGTCGCCATGGTAGCCATCCTTGATCACGGTGATGTCGATGTTCAGTACATCGCCATCCTTCAGCGGCTTGTCATTGGGGATGCCGTGGCACACCACATGGTTGATCGAGGTGCAGATCGATTTGGGGAAGCCCCGGTAGTTGAGCGGCGCGGGAATGGCCTGCTGCACGTTGACGATATAGTCGTGGCAGATGCGATCCAGTTCTTCGGTGGTGACGCCGGGCTTGACGTGCTCGCCGATCATCTCCAACACCTCGGCGGCCAGGCGACCGGCGACGCGCATTTTCTCGATTTCTTCGGGGGATTTGATGGTGACGGTCATGGCAAGCTCTCGGGTGCATACAAATAAAGGCGGGTATCTTAGCAGCTACAGGCTTTGCGCTACAGGCGCAGGTGGCAGGCTGCCGGCCAATGCTCAGCTTGCTGCTCGAGGCTTGTAGCTTATGGCAGCTCTTTGTGGTATAAAACGCGCCGCTTTACGGGCAGTGGCCCGAAAGCTCTAAACCCACACACGTATCGACACGGTTTCCTGGGTGCCTTTCGACAAGTTCGAGGGTTGGAAGCTGGGATACGTGGAGGCCTAACCCGACTTATCAAGGAACTATCATGTCCCAAGTCAACATGCGCGATATGCTGAAGGCCGGTGTGCACTTCGGCCACCAGACCCGTTACTGGAACCCGAAAATGGGCAAGTACATTTTCGGCGCGCGCAACAAGATTCACATCATCAACCTGGAAAAAACCCTGCCGATGTTCAACGACGCTCTGTCGTTCGTTGAGAAGCTGGCTGCCGGCAAGAACAAGATCCTGTTCGTAGGCACCAAGCGTTCGGCTGGCAAGATCGTTCGCGAAGAAGCCGCTCGTTGCGGTTCGCCGTTCGTCGATCACCGCTGGTTGGGCGGCATGCTGACCAACTACAAAACCATCCGCGCCTCGATCAAGCGCCTGCGTGAGCTGGAAACCCAGTCCCAGGACGGCACCTTCGCCAAGCTGACCAAGAAAGAAGCCCTGATGCGTACCCGTGATCTGGAAAAACTGGATCGCAGCCTGGGTGGTATCAAGGACATGGGCGGCCTGCCGGACGCGCTGTTCGTGATCGACGTTGACCACGAGCGCATTGCTATCACCGAAGCCAACAAGCTGGGTATCCCGGTCATCGGCATCGTCGATACCAACAGCAGCCCGGAAGGCGTTGACTACATCATCCCGGGTAACGACGACGCCATCCGCGCCATCCAGCTGTACATGGGTGCCATGGCTGACGCCGTGATCCGTGGTCGCAGCAACGCTGGCGGCGCCACCGAAGAGTTCGTCGAAGAAGCTGCGGCCGAGAGCGCCGAAGGCTAAGCGGTAACGCCAAGCATTTAGCGTTATGCGCTGTGCAAGAAGGGGGCTAAGCCCCCTTTTTGCCACTCACAGATTTTGATTTGGTTGAAGACCTACCGAGAGGATTTTCAAGATGGCAGAGATTACTGCAGCCCTGGTTAAAGAACTGCGCGAGCGTACCGGCCAAGGCATGATGGAATGCAAGAAGGCCCTGGTTGCCGCCGGTGGCGACATCGAGAAGGCCATCGATGACATGCGCGCTTCCGGCGCCATCAAGGCTGCCAAAAAGGCTGGCAACATTGCCGCTGAAGGTTCCATCGCCGTTCGCGTCGAAGGTGGCCGTGGCCTGATCATCGAAGTCAACTCGCAGACCGACTTCCTGGCTCTGCAGGACGACTTCAAAGCTTTCGTCAAAGAAAGCATCGACGAAGCCTTCGAGAAGAACCTGACCGAAGCTGCTCCGCTGATCGCTTCCCGCGAATCCGCTCGCGAAGCGCTGGTTGCCAAGTGCGGCGAGAACGTCAACATCCGTCGTCTGACCGCTGTTGCCGGCGACACCGTGGGTGCTTACCTGCACGGTCACCGCATCGGTGTTCTGGTCGTCCTGAAGGGCGGTAACGACGAACTGGCCAAGCACGTTGCCATGCACGTTGCTGCTTCGAACCCGGCCGTAGTTTCCCCGGATCAGGTTTCCGAAGAGCTGGTTGCCAAGGAAAAAGAAATCTTCCTGCAACTGAACGCCGAAAAAATCGCCGGCAAGCCGGAAAACATCGTCGAGAACATGGTCAAAGGTCGTATCGCCAAGTTCCTGGCCGAAGCCAGCCTGGTCGAGCAAGCCTTCATCATGGATCCGGAAGTCAAAGTCGGTGACCTGGTGAAGAAAGCCGGCGCCGAAGTCGTTTCCTTCGTCCGTTACGAAGTGGGCGAGGGCATCGAGAAGGTCGAGACCGACTTCGCTGCCGAAGTTGCCGCTCAGGTTGCTGCCAGCAAGCAGTAATCGGTTTTCCGGTATGTACCCCCAGAGAGGCTGCCCGTTTGCGCGGGCGGCCTCTTTGCCGAATAAGGGGTGAAGAATAAAGTGGCGGTCGTTCCAACGAATGACCGTCGGTGCTGTCGAAGTGCCAGATCATTGCAGCGGCTCAGCGCGCTGCGTCCAAAACACATATCGCCGCAGGAGAGACTTGCAATGGCTCAGCAGACGACGGGTCGCCAACCTCGCTACAAACGCATTCTGCTCAAACTCAGCGGCGAGGCCCTGATGGGCTCTGAAGATTTCGGCATCGACCCCAAGGTGCTCGATCGCATGGCGTTGGAAGTCGGCCAGTTGGTCGGCATCGGCGTGCAGGTCGGCCTGGTGATCGGTGGCGGTAACCTGTTCCGCGGTGCGGCACTGTCCGCTGCCGGTATGGATCGTGTCACCGGTGACCACATGGGCATGTTGGCGACCGTGATGAATTCGCTGGCCATGCGCGATGCGCTGGAGCGCTCGAACATCCCGGCGATCGTCATGTCGGCGATTTCCATGGTCGGCGTGACCGATCATTACGACCGCCGCAAGGCCATGCGCCATCTGAAAACCGGTGAGGTGGTGATCTTCTCCGCGGGTACCGGCAACCCCTTCTTCACCACCGACTCTGCCGCTTGCCTGCGTGCCATCGAGATCGATGCCGACGTGGTGCTCAAGGCGACCAAGGTCGATGGCGTGTACACTGCCGACCCGTTCAAGGATCCGCATGCCGAGAAGTTCGAGCGCCTGACCTATGACGAGGTGCTGGATCGCAAGCTGGGGGTGATGGATCTGACTGCCATCTGCCTCTGCCGTGATCACGCGATGCCGCTGCGGGTCTTCAACATGAACAAGCCTGGCGCCCTGTTGAACGTGGTAGTGGGTGGCGCCGAAGGAACCCTGATCGAGGAGGAAGCACAATGATCAACGACATCAAGAAAGACGCTCAGGAGCGTATGGGCAAGTCCCTGGAAGCGCTGGATCGCAACCTGGCCTCCATCCGTACCGGCCGCGCTCACCCGAGCATTCTCGACAGCGTCCGCGTGCCTGCCTGGGGTAGCGAGATGCCGCTCAATCAGGTTGCGGCCGTTACCGTCGAAGATGCCCGTACCCTGAAGATCGTCGCGCACGACAAGAACCTTGGCGCTGCCATCGAGAAGGCCATCTTGACCTCCGACCTGGGGCTGAACCCATCCAGCGCCGGTACCACTATCCGCGTACCGATGCCGGCCCTGACCGAGGAAACCCGCAAGGGCTACACCAAGCAGGCGCGTGGCGTGGCTGAGGATGCCAAAGTGGCGGTGCGCAACGTGCGTCGCGATGCCCTGGCCGAGCTGAAGAAGCTGTCCAAGGCCAAGGAGATCAGCGAGGACGAAGAGCGTCGCGCCGCTGACGAGCTGCAGAAGATCACCGACAAGTTCATCGCCGATGTCGACAAGGCCCTCGAGGTCAAGGAAAAGGACCTGATGGCCGTCTGACGGCCCGGGCGTCCCGACATGGATAAGAACAAGCAAGGGGCGGTGCCTCGGCATGTCGCCATCATCATGGATGGCAACAATCGCTGGGCCAGAAAGCGCCTGTTGCCTGGCGTGGCCGGGCACAAGGCGGGGGTCGATGCCGTTCGCGCGGTGATCGAGGTCTGTGCCGAGTCCGGTGTCGAGGTGCTGACGCTGTTCGCGTTCTCCAGTGAGAACTGGCAGCGTCCGGCCGATGAAGTCGGCGCGCTGATGGAGCTGTTCCTGGGCGCCTTGCGGCGGGAGGCCAGGCGTTTGCTCGACAACGACATCGCCTTGCGCATCATCGGTGATCGCTCGCGCTTCCATCCCGAGCTGCAGGCCGCCATGCGCGAAGCCGAGCAGCTTACGGCGGGGGCGCGGCGTTTCACGCTGCAGATCGCGGCCAACTATGGTGGCCAGTGGGACATCATCCAGGCCGCCCAGCGCCTGGCACGCGAGGTGCAGGCCGGGCATCTGCAGCCCGACGAGATCACTGCCGAAGTGCTGCAGGGATGTCTGGCAACCGGCGACATGCCGCTGCCGGATCTGTGCATTCGCACCGGTGGCGAGCACCGCATCAGCAATTTCCTGCTCTGGCAGCTGGCTTACAGCGAGCTGTACTTCTCCGACCTGTACTGGCCGGATTTCAAGCACGAGGCCATGCGCAAGGCGCTGGCCGATTTCGCCACTCGCCAGCGTCGCTTCGGCAAGACCTGCGAGCAGGTAGAAGCAGAGGCGCGCTCCTAATGTTGAAGCAACGAATCATCACGGCGCTGGTGCTGCTGCCTATCGCGCTCGGTGGCTTTTTCCTGCTCGATGGAGCGGCTTTCGCGCTGTTCATCGGTGCCGTGGTTACCCTGGGGGCATGGGAGTGGGCGCGGCTCGCCGGGCTGGCAGCTCAGGCGCAGCGTGTCGGTTATGCGGCGCTGGTGGCACTGCTGCTGGTGGGCCTGTATCAGGCGCCGCAACTGGCACCTGTGGTGTTGCTGCTGGCGGTTGCCTGGTGGGCTGTGGCCACCTTGCTGGTGCTCAGTTATCCCGATAGCAGTCGTTTCTGGGGCGGTGTACCCGGGCGTCTGGGCATCGGCTTGCTGATTTTGTTGCCGGCCTGGCAAGGCTTGGTGCTGCTCAAGCAGTGGCCTCAGGCGAACTGGCTGATCATTGCCGTCATGGTGCTGGTCTGGGGCGCCGATATCGGGGCGTATTTCTCGGGCAAGGCATTCGGCAAGAAGAAGCTGGCGCCGCGTGTCAGCCCCGGCAAGAGCTGGGAAGGATTGTATGGTGGCCTCGCCGCCAGCCTGGCGATCACCCTGGTGGTCGGCCTGTTGCAAGGCTGGTCGGCGCTCTCCGTGCTTATGGCATTGGCTGGTGCGGCGTTGGTGGTGTTGATCTCGGTGGTCGGTGACCTGACCGAGAGCATGTTCAAGCGTCAGTCCGGGATCAAGGACAGCAGCAATCTGCTGCCTGGTCATGGCGGCGTGTTGGATCGCATCGACAGCCTCACGGCCGCGATACCGCTGTTCGCGACGCTGCTCTGGCTGGCTGGCTGGGGCTCGCTGTGAGCGCGGTGCAGCGTATTACCGTGCTGGGGGCGACGGGCTCCATCGGCCTCAGCACCCTTGATGTGATCGCGCGCCACCCCGAGCGTTATGAGGTTTTCGCCCTCACCGGTTTCTCGCGTCTGACCGAGTTGCAGGCGCTGTGCCTGCTGCACCGGCCGCGCTTCGTGGTGGTGCCCGATGAGGCTGCCGCCGAGACGTTGCAGGTTGCCTTGCGCGCTGCGGGCCAGGCGTGCGAAGTGCTGGTGGGTGAAGAGGGCCTGTGCGCGGTTGCTGCGCATGCCGAGGTCGATGCCGTAATGGCGGCCATCGTCGGCGCGGCAGGCCTCAAGCCGACGCTGGCGGCAGTCCGCGCCGGCAAGAAGGTGTTGCTGGCCAACAAGGAGGCGCTGGTCATGTCCGGCGCCCTGTTCATGCAGGCGGTGCGTGAAAGCGGTGCGACGCTGCTGCCGATCGATAGCGAGCACAACGCCATTTTCCAGTGTCTGCCGCATGACTATGCGCGTGGCCTGGCGGCGGTCGGTGTGCGGCGGGTGTTGCTGACCGCTTCTGGTGGGCCGTTCCGCGAAACCCCTGTAGCTGACCTGGAGCATGTAACGCCCGAGCAGGCCTGTGCCCATCCCAATTGGTCGATGGGGCGCAAGATTTCCGTCGATTCGGCCAGCATGATGAACAAGGGGCTCGAACTGATCGAGGCCTGCTGGCTGTTCGACGCGGCGCCGGCGCAGATCGAGGTGGTGATTCACCGGCAGAGCGTGATTCACTCACTAGTCGACTACATCGACGGCTCGGTGCTGGCGCAAATGGGCAATCCCGATATGCGTACGCCAATCGCTCATGCCCTGGCGTGGCCGCAGCGAATCGATTCCGGTGTCGCCCCGCTGGATCTGTTCGCTATCGGTCGCCTGGACTTCCAGCGCCCGGACGAGCAACGCTTCCCCTGTCTGCGTCTGGCGCGCGAGGCGGCGCAGGTGGGGGGCACGGCGCCGGCCATTCTCAATGCGGCCAATGAAGTAGCGGTCGAGGCATTTCTGCAGCACCGCGTTCGCTTCACCGACATCCCGCGTATGATCGAGTCGGTGTTGAACAGCCAGGCGTCGCAAGCTGTCCAATCGCTCGATATGGTTTTGGCGGCTGACTCGCAGGCGCGCGAGCTGGCCAGGCAGTGGTTGGCTCGCCATTGATGCGGATTGGAGAAGAGAAATGAGTGCGCTGTACATGCTGGTGGGCACGCTGATCGCCCTGGGTGTGCTGGTCACCTTCCACGAATTCGGTCATTTCTGGGTGGCGCGCCGCTGCGGGGTCAAGGTGCTGCGTTTCTCCGTGGGCTTCGGCAGCCCACTGGTGCGCTGGCATGATCGGCAGGGCACCGAGTTCGTCATCGCCGCCATCCCGCTGGGTGGTTACGTCAAGATGCTCGATGAGCGCGAAGGCGATGTGCCGACTGAGTTGCTCGGGCAGGCCTTCAACCGCAAGACGGTCGGTCAGCGTATCGCCATCGTTGCCGCTGGACCGATTGCCAACTTCCTTCTCGCACTGGTGTTCTTCTGGGTCATCGCCATGCTGGGCAGTCAGCAGGTGCGTCCGGTCATCGGTGCGGTAGAGGAGGGTGGCCTGGCGGCTGCGGCTGGCTTGCAGTCCGGGCAGGAAATCGTTTCGGTCAATGGTCAGTCCACCACGGGCTGGGCGGCGGTGAACCTGCAACTGGTGCGTCGCCTTGGTGAGAGCGGAACACTCGATATCGGTGTGCTCGAGCCGGGCTCGACGGTCGAGTCGCCCAAGCGTGTGCAGTTGAACAACTGGTTGCGCGGTGCTGACGAGCCCGATCCCATTGCTTCGCTGGGTATCCGTCCGTGGCGTCCGGCCCTGCAACCGGTACTCGAAGAACTCGATGCGCAGGGGCCGGCGCAGGCCGCCGGTCTGCGCCCCGGTGATCGCCTGCTGGCGCTTGATGATCAGCCGCTGGATGATTGGCAGCAAGTCGTCGACAAGGTGCGTGCGCTGCCGGGGCAGCGGATCACGTTGCGCTACGAGCGCGACGGTCAGGCGCAGGATCTGCAGTTGACTCTGGCCAGTCGTGGCGAGGGTGAGGCGCGTACCGGTTACCTCGGTGCAGGGGTCAAAGGTGTCGAGTGGCCGGCAGAAATGTTGCGCGAGGTGCGTTACGGCCCGATAGACGGTGTCGTCGAGGGCGCAAGGCGTACCTGGTCGATGAGTCTGCTAACCCTCGATTCGCTGAAGAAAATGCTGTTCGGTGAGCTCTCGGTAAAAAACTTGAGTGGGCCGATAACCATTGCTAAAGTGGCGGGCGCTTCCGCTCAGTCGGGCATCGGGGACTTCCTGAATTTCCTGGCCTATCTGAGCATTAGCTTGGGGGTTCTCAATCTGCTGCCCATCCCTGTGCTGGATGGCGGTCATCTGCTTTTTTATCTGGTCGAGTGGGTGCGTGGTCGCCCCTTGTCTGAGCGGGTTCAAGGTTGGGGGATGCAGATCGGCATCAGTCTGGTCGTCGGGGTCATGCTGCTGGCCCTGGTCAACGATCTCGGTCGTCTGTAACCCGTGCTGAATTACAAATCTGTCGCCTAGTGCGGCAGATTTTTTATCGTCAGTTGGAATAAGAAAGGACTTCATGAAACGTCTGCTGCTACCTGCGGTGCTGTCCGCATTGATGATCGCCGAAGTTCACGCCGAGTCCTTCACCATCTCCGATATACGTGTCAACGGACTGCAGCGGGTCTCCGCCGGTAGCGTATTCGGTGCTCTGCCGCTGAACGTGGGTGAAAATGTCGATGATCGTCAACTCGTCGACGCAACCCGTTCCCTGTTCAAAACCGGTTTCTTCCAGGACATCCAGCTCGGTCGCGATGGCGACGTGCTGGTCGTCACCGTGGTCGAGCGTCCGTCGATTTCCAGCATCGAAATCGAGGGCAACAAGGCCATCACCACCGAAGACCTGCTCAAGGGCCTGAACCAGTCCGGTCTGGCCGAAGGTGAGATCTTCCAGCGCGCCACCCTCGAAGGTGTGCGTAACGAGCTGCAGCGCCAGTATGTCGCTCAGGGCCGTTACTCCGCTGAGATCGAAGCCGAGGTGATTCCGCAGCCGCGCAACCGCGTGGCGCTGAAGATCACCATCAACGAAGGCACCGTGGCCGCCATCTCCCACATCAACGTGGTTGGCAATACCGTGTTCGGCGACGAAGAGCTGTCCGACCTGTTCGAGCTGAAGACCACCAACTGGTTATCGTTCTTCAAGAACGACGACAAGTACGCCCGCGAAAAACTCTCCGGTGACCTGGAGCGTCTGCGTTCCTACTACCTGGATCGCGGCTACATCAACATGGATATCTCTTCCACTCAGGTGTCCATCACCCCGGACAAGAAGCACGTCTACATCACCGTAAACGTCGAGGAAGGCGAGAAGTACAGCGTTCGCGACGTGAAGCTCTCCGGTGACCTCAAGGTGCCGGAAGAGGACGTACGTGCGCTGTTGCTGGTCAAGGAAGGTCAGGTGTTCTCGCGCAAGGTGATGACCACCACCAGCGAGCTGATCACCCGTCGCTTGGGTAACGAGGGCTATACCTTCGCCAACGTCAACGCTGTGCCGGAAGCGCACGACGAGGACAACACTGTATCGATCACCTTCTTCGTCGACCCGGGCAAGCGTGCCTACGTCAACCGCATCAACTTCCGTGGCAACACCAAGTCCGAGGACGAAGTGCTGCGCCGTGAGATGCGTCAGATGGAAGGTGGTTGGGCCTCCACCTACCTGATCGACCAGTCCAAGACGCGCCTGGAACGTCTGGGCTTCTTCAAGGAAGTCAACGTTGAGACCCCGCAGGTGCCGGGTACGGACGACCAGATCGACGTCAACTACAGCGTCGAAGAACAGCCGTCCGGCTCCATCACCGCCAGCGTCGGTTTCGCCCAGAACGCCGGTCTGATCCTCGGTGGCTCGATTAGCCAGAACAACTTCCTGGGTACCGGTAACAAGGTCAGCATCGGTCTGACCCGTAGCGAATACCAGACCCGTTACAGCTTCGGCTTCGTTGACCCCTACTGGACCGTCGACGGTATCAGCCTGGGCTACAACGCCTTCTACCGCACCACCGACTACGATGAACTCGACGTCGATGTGTCCAGTTATTCGGTAGACAGCCTGGGCGCCGGTGTGAATATCGGTTATCCCATCAGTGAGACTTCGCGCCTGACCTACGGTCTGAGCGTGCAGCAGGACACCATCGACACCGGTCGCTACACCGTCGACGAGATCTTCGATTTCATCGAGCAGGAAGGCGACAACTACCTGAACTTCAAGGGCTCCATTGGTTGGTCCGAGTCGACCCTCAACCGTGGTGTGCTGGCCAACCGTGGTCACTCGCAAAGCCTGGTGCTGGAAACCACGCTGCCGGGTAGCGATCTGGCGTTCTACAAGCTCGACTACCGTGGCCAGGTGTTCAAGCCGATCAGCGATAACTACACGCTGCGCTTCCACACCGAGCTGGGTTACGGCGACAGTTATGGCTCCACGTCTGAGTTGCCGTTCTACGAGAACTATTACGCCGGTGGCTTCAACTCCGTACGTGGCTTCAAGGACAACACGCTGGGCCCACGCAGCACGCCGAGTTCGGGCAACAAGCCAGGTACCCTGCGTGACCCGGATCAGGATCCGCTGCCGTTCGGTGGCAACGTGATGGTGCAGGGCGGGGTGGAAATGCTCTTCCCGCTGCCGTTCGTCAAGGATCAGCGTTCGCTGCGCACCTCGGTGTTCTGGGATGTGGGTAACGTGTTCGACACCAATTGCTCGTCGAGCCAGAAGAAGATCAGCGACAGCTGCAACATCGACTTTGGCAGCCTGGCCAGTTCCGTTGGTGTCGGCTTGACCTGGATTACCGCGCTGGGCCCGTTGAGCTTCAGCCTGGCCATGCCGATCAAGAAACCGGAAGATGCCGAAACTCAGGTCTTCCAGTTCTCCCTCGGCCAAACTTTCTAACACCGAAAGCCAACAGCTTTGTTGCAGGAGTGCATTGTGCGTAAGTTGACTCAACTGGTTCTGTTCACCGCCGCTCTGATCGCCACTCCGGCGTTCGCCGAAATGAAGGTGGCCGTGCTGAACTATCAGATGGCGCTGCTCGAGTCCGATGCCGCCAAACGTTACGCCGTGGATGCGGAGAAAAAGTTCGGCCCCCAGCTGAACAAGCTCAAGACCCTGGAAAGCGATGCCAAGCGCATTCAGGATCGCATGGTCAAGGAAGGCGACAAGATGCAGCAGGCTGAGCGCGAGCGCCTGGAACTCGAGTTCAAGCAGAAGGCCCGTGACTTCCAGTTCCAGTCCAAGGAACTGAACGAAGCCAAGGCCGTCGCCGACCGCGAGATGCTGGCCAAGCTCAAGCCGAACCTGGATAAGGCGGTTGAAGAGGTCATCAAGAGTGGCAACTTCGATCTGGTGCTCGAGCGCGGCGCAGTGGTCGATGTCAAACCGCAGTACGACATCACCCGCCAGGTCATCGAGCGCATGAACAAGATGCGTTGAGCATGACCCTGACATTCACTCTCGGCCAATTGGCCGAGCGCCTGGGCGCCACCTTGCGTGGCGCCGAGGGCAAGGTCATCACGGGCCTGGCCACCTTGCAGGAGGCCAGGCCCGAACAGTTGAGCTTCCTGGCCAATGCCCAGTACCGCAAGTACCTGGCGCAGACTCAGGCCGGTGCCTTGCTGCTCACGGCGAGTGATGCCGAAAGCTATGCCGGCGATGCACTGATCGTTGCCAACCCCTACCTGGCTTACGCCCAGCTTTCGCACCTGTTCGATCGCAAACCCAAGGCCAATGCCGGCATTCACGCCACGGCGCAGGTCGCGGACGATGCGCAGGTCGATCCGAGCGCCAGTATCGGGGCTTATGCGGTCATTGAAAGCGGTGCTCGCATCGGCGCGCAGGTGACGGTCGGTGCGCATTGCGTGATCGGTGCGCGCTGCGTGATCGGTGAGGGTGGCTGGTTGGCGCCGCGGGTGACGCTCTACCACGACGTCAGCATCGGCAAGCGCGTAGTGATCCAGTCCGGCGCGGTGATTGGTGGCGAAGGCTTCGGCTTTGCCAATGAGAAGGGCGTCTGGCAGAAGATCGCGCAGATCGGTGGCGTGACCATCGGTGATGATGTCGAAATCGGGGCCAATACCACGGTCGATCGTGGCGCGCTGTCCGATACCTTGATCGGCAACGGGGTGAAGCTCGATAACCAGATCATGATTGCGCACAACGTGCAGGTCGGCGACAACACGGCCATGGCTGGCTGTTGCGGCATTTCCGGCAGCACCAAGATCGGCAAGAACTGCATGATCGCGGGTGGCGTCGGCATGGTCGGACACATCGAGGTGTGCGACAACGTGTTCGTCACCGGCATGACCATGGTGACCCGTTCGATCACCGAGCCTGGTGCTTATTCTTCCGGTACCGCCATGCAACCGGCGGGCGAGTGGAAGAAGAGTGCTGCCCGTATTCGTCAGCTGGACGAGATGGCCAAGCGTCTGCGTGAGCTGGAAAAACAGCTCGCCGCCGTGACCCAGACGGCAAACGTCTCATCTGATGCCTGAGCACGGTGTCGCCGTGCTCTTTTCTTTTCTTACAGGCTTAACCGGACATGATGGACATCAACGAAATTCGTGAATATTTGCCGCACCGCTATCCTTTCCTGCTGGTGGATCGTGTGGTGGACCTGGACGTCGAAGGCAAGACTGTTCGCGCCTACAAGAATGTCAGCATCAACGAGCCGTTCTTCAACGGGCACTTCCCCGAGCATCCGATCATGCCAGGCGTGCTGATCATTGAAGCCATGGCGCAGGCCGCCGGGATCCTCGGCTTCAAGATGATGGGCGTGAAGCCGGCCGATGGCACCCTGTACTACTTTGTCGGCTCCGACAAGCTGCGCTTCCGCTCCCCTGTTACGCCGGGCGACCAGCTTATGCTGGAGGCCAAATACCTGAGCGACCGTCGCAGCATCTGGAAATTCGAGTGCCGTGCCACTGTCGACGGCAAGGAAGTATGCTCCGCTGAAATCATCTGTGCGGAACGCAAGCTATGAGTTCGATTGACCCTCGCGCCATCATCGACCCCAGTGCCAGACTGGCCGACGACGTTGTCGTCGGCCCGTGGAGCATTGTCGGGCCTGATGTGGAGGTCGGCGAGGGTACTGTGATTGGCCCGCACGTGGTGCTCAAGGGGCCGACCGTGATCGGTAAGCACAACCGTATCTACCAGTTCTCCTCGGTTGGCGAGGACACGCCCGACCTGAAGTACAAGGGCGAACCGACGCGGTTGGTGATCGGCGATCACAACGTCATTCGCGAAGGCGTCACCATTCACCGTGGTACGGTGCAGGATCGCAGTGAAACGACCATCGGTGACCATAACCTGATCATGGCCTATGCCCACATCGGCCATGACAGTGTGATCGGTAATCACTGCATCCTGGTCAACAACACCGCGCTGGCCGGGCACGTGTGGGTCGACGACTGGGCGATCCTGTCCGGCTATACCCTGGTGCACCAGTTCTGCCGAATTGGCGCGCACAGCTTCTCCGGCATGGGCACCGCCATCGGCAAGGACGTACCTGCGTTCGTCACCGTGTTCGGCAACCCGGCTGAAGCACGCAGCATGAACTTCGAGGGCATGCGTCGCCGAGGCTTCTCCAGCGAAGCGATTGCCGCTTTGCGTAAGGCCTACAAACTGGTTTACCGCCAGGGGCTGACCGTCGAGCAGGCGCTGACGGAGCTCGCCGAGTCCGCTGTAGAGTTCCCCGAAGTGGCGATTTTCCGCGACTCCATTCAGGCCTCCACGCGCGGCATTACCCGCTGATTCCCATGAGTAGACCCCTTCGCGTCGCACTGGTCGCTGGTGAGGCGTCCGGTGACATCCTCGGTTCCGGCCTGATGCAGGCCATCAAACAGCGCTATCCGGATGCCGAGTTCATCGGCGTCGGCGGCGCACGCATGGAAGCCGAGGGCCTGAACTCCTATTTCCCCATGGAACGCCTGGCTGTCATGGGCCTGGTCGAGGTGCTCGGCCGCTTGTTCGAGCTGCTTGGCCGCCGCCGTCAACTGGCGCGTGATCTGATAGCCGCCCAGCCGGATGTGTTCATCGGTATCGATGCGCCTGATTTCAACCTTGGCCTCGAACTCAAATTGCGCCGCGCCGGAATCAAGACCGTGCACTACGTCAGCCCGTCCGTATGGGCCTGGCGGCAGAAGCGGGTGCTGAAAATTCGCGAAGCCTGCGACCTGATGCTGACGCTGTTCCCGTTCGAGGCGCAGTTCTACGACGAGCATCAGGTACCGGTGCGCTTCGTTGGCCACCCGCTGGCCGACGCTATCCCGCAGCAGGCCGACCGTGCTGCGGCGCGCGAAGCGCTGGATCTACCGCAGGATGAACCAGTGGTCGCGCTGATGCCGGGAAGTCGCGGGGGGGAAGTTGCACGTCTTGGTGAGCTGTTTCTCGATGCAGCGATTCGCCTGCGCGCGCTGCGCCCAGGGATTCGCTTTCTGCTGCCGTGCGCCACGCCGGAGCGACGTCAGCAACTGGAACAGATGCTGGTCAATCGCGACCTGCCGCTGACCCTGCTCGACGGTCGTTCCCACGAAGCGCTGGCCGCCTGCGATGCGGTGCTGATCGCCTCGGGTACCGCGACGCTGGAGGCGCTGCTGTACAAGCGTCCGATGGTGGTAGCGTACCGTGTGGCGCCGATGACCTATCGGATTCTCAAGCGTCTGGTGAAGAGCCCTTATATTTCGTTGCCCAACCTGCTGGCCGAGCGGCTGCTGGTGCCTGAACTGATCCAGGATGCGGCGACTGCCGATGCCCTGGCTCAGGCCGTCGCGCCGCTGATCGAGGGTGGTCAGGTGCAGACCGAGGGCTTCGATGTGATTCACCGTGCCTTGCGCCGCGATGCCTCGGTTTCGGCAGCCGATGCGGTGCTCAAACTGGCGGGGCGCGCCTGATGCAGCTCGGCTTGGACTTTACCCTGGTCGAAGAGCTGGTCGCTGGCGTTGATGAGGTCGGTCGCGGCCCGCTCTGCGGCGCGGTAGTGACAGCGGCGGTGATTCTCGATCCGGCCCGGCCGATTCTTGGGCTGAATGACTCGAAGAAGCTCAGCGAGGCGCGCCGTGAGGCACTGTTCGACGAGATTCGCGAAAAGGCCCTGGCTTGGTGCATTGCCCGCGCCGAGGTGGAGGAGATCGACCGCCTGAATATCCTGCATGCCACCATGCTGGCCATGCAGCGCGCCGTCGAAGGCTTGAGCGTGACGCCGAAGCTGGCACTGATCGACGGCAATCGCTGCCCGAAACTGGCGGTGCCCAGTGCCCCGGTGGTCAAAGGCGACAGCCGGGTGCCGGCCATTGCGGCTGCCTCGATCCTGGCCAAGGTCAGCCGCGACCGCGAGATGTTCGAACTGGATCGGCTCTATCCCGGTTACGGCATTGCCGGCCACAAGGGCTACCCCACACCCGTGCATCTCGAAGCGCTCAAGCGCCTGGGGCCGACGCCGATTCATCGGCGCTCTTTCGCGCCCGTGCGTGCACTGCTCGAAGTCTGAACCTCTGGCCCTAAGCCAGACCCGCTTAGGCTACAATCCGCGCTTTGTCGTTTTCACCTGCAAGGCCGCCCATGACTCAAGCGTTCGTCCACCTGCGTCTGCACACCGAATATTCCCTGGTCGATGGCCTGGTGCGGGTCAAACCGCTGATCAAGGCCGTCGTCGGGGCGGGTATGCCGGCGGTGGCTGTCACCGACATGAGCAACATGTGCTCGTTGGTGAAGTTTTATAAAGCGGCCATGGGCGCCGGGGTCAAACCGATCTGTGGTGCTGACATATGGATGGCCAGCGCCGAGGAAGACGGCCCGCTGACGCGCCTGACCCTGCTGGCGATGAACGCCAAGGGCTACCGCAACCTCACCGAACTGATCTCCCGTGGCTGGTCCGAAGGGCAGAGCAATGACCTGGTGATCATCCAGCGTGACTGGGTCAAGAATGCTGCCGAAGGTCTGATCGCGCTCTCCGGGGCTCGTGAGGGCGAGGTCGGCATGGCGTTGCTGGCCGGTGACGAAGCCTTGGCCGAAGCGCGCCTGCGTGAATGGATGGCGGTGTTTCCGGATCGTTTCTACCTGGAAGTGCAGCGCACCAGCCGCGTGGGGGACGAGGAATACCTGCACGCCGCGGTGGCGCTGGCCGATCGCGTCGAAGCGCCGCTGGTGGCCACCAACGATGTGCGCTTCATCAAGCAGGACGACTTCGAGGCACACGAGACCCGCGTCTGCATCGGTGAAGGTCGTACTCTGGATGACCCGCGTCGGCCGCGTCATTACTCCGATCAGCAGTATCTGAAAAGCGCTGCGGAAATGTGGGAGCTGTTCGCCGACCTGCCCGAGGCGCTGGAAAACACCGTCGAGATCGCCAAGCGCTGCAACATCGAGGTGCAACTCGGCAAATACTTCCTGCCGGACTTTCCCACGCCGGGTGGCATGGGTATCGACGACTACCTGCGCCATGCCTCCTTCGAGGGCCTGGAAGAGCGTCTCGAGGTGCTGCTGCCCAAGGACACGCCGGATTACGAGGCGAAGAAGCAGGTCTACATCGATCGCCTCAACTTCGAACTCGACATCATCATCCAGATGGGTTTCCCCGGTTACTTCCTGATCGTGATGGACTTCATCCAGTGGGCCAAGAACAACGGCGTGCCGGTCGGCCCAGGCCGTGGTTCGGGTGCCGGCTCCCTGGTGGCCTACGTGCTGAAGATCACCGACCTCGATCCGCTGGCCTACGACCTGCTGTTCGAGCGCTTCCTCAACCCCGAGCGGATTTCCATGCCCGACTTCGACGTCGACTTCTGCATGGACGGCCGCGACCGGGTGATCGACTACGTGGCCGAGAAGTACGGGCGTAACGCGGTGAGTCAGATCATCACCTTCGGCTCCATGGCGGCCAAGGCGGTGGTGCGCGACGTGGCGCGGGCGCAGGGCAAGTCCTATGGCCTGGCTGACCGACTGTCGAAGATGATCCCCTTCGAGGTCGGCATGACTCTGGAGAAAGCCTACGAGATGGAGGAGCCGCTGCGCGACTTCCTCAAGAACGACGAAGAGGCCCAGGAAATCTGGGACATGTCGCTCAAGCTCGAAGGCGTGGTGCGCGGCACTGGCAAGCACGCCGGGGGCGTGGTGATCGCGCCGACCAAACTCACCGACTTCTCGCCGATCGCCTGTGACGAGGAAGGCGGCGGCCTGGTGACCCAGTTTGACAAGGACGACGTCGAGCAGGCCGGCCTGGTCAAGTTCGACTTCCTCGGTCTGCGTACCCTGACCATCATCAAGTGGGCGATGGAGACCATCCACCGCATCCAGAAGCGCGACGGTGCGCCGGATGAGGAGCTGGTCAACATCGACTTCATCCCGCTGGATGACAAGAAGACCTACGACATGCTGCAGAAGGCGGAGACCACCGCAGTCTTCCAGCTCGAATCGCGCGGCATGAAGGAGCTGATCAAGAAGCTCAAGCCCGACTGCCTGGAAGACATGATCGCCCTGGTGGCGCTGTTCCGCCCCGGTCCGCTGCAGTCCGGTATGGTGGACGACTTCATCAACCGTAAGCACGGCCGCGCTGAGCTGTCCTACCCGCACCCGGATTATCAGTACGCCGGCCTCGAGCCCGTGCTCAAGCCCACCTACGGCATCATCCTGTATCAGGAGCAGGTGATGCAGATCGCCCAGGTCATGGGCGGTTACACCCTGGGTCAGGCGGACATGCTGCGCCGCGCCATGGGCAAGAAGAAGCCCGAGGAGATGGCCAAGCAGCGTGGCGGCTTCATCGAAGGTTGTGCCAACAACGGTATCGATGCCGAGCTGGCGGGTAACATCTTCGATCTGGTGGAAAAGTTCGCCGGCTACGGCTTCAACAAGTCGCACTCCGCTGCCTACGGCCTGGTGTCATACCAGACCGCCTGGCTCAAGGCGCATTACCCGGCGCCGTTCATGGCCGCCGTGCTCTCGGCGGATATGCACAACACCGACAAGGTGGTGATCCTGGTCGAAGAGTGCCGCAACATGAAGTTGCGCATCGATCCGCCAGATGTGAACGTTTCCGAATTCAAATTCACCGTCAACGACGACGGCCGTATCGTCTACGGCCTCGGCGCGGTCAAGGGCGTGGGCGAGGGCCCGGTGGAGGCCATCGTCGAATGCCGTGCCGAAGGTGGGCCGTTCAAGGATCTGTTCGACTTCTGCAACCGCGTCGACCTCAAGCGCATCAACAAGCGCACCCTGGAAGCGCTGATCCGCAGTGGTGCGCTGGATCGCCTCGGCCCCTATTACCAGGACGAACTCAAGGCTTACCAGGCCAGCGTGGACAAGAACCGCGCGGTGCTGCTGGCGTCCATGGAAGAGGCCGTGCAGTCGGCCGAGCAGACCGCGCGCAGCGCCGAGAGCGGCCACATGGATCTGTTCGGCGGCCTGTTCGCCGAGCCTGAGGCGGATGTCTACGCCAACCACCGCAAGGCCCGCGAGCTGCCGATCAAGGAACGTCTGAAAGGCGAGAAGGACACCCTGGGCATCTACCTGTCCGGCCACCCGATCGACGAGTACGAGGGCGAGATTCGCCGTTTCGCCCGTCAGCGTATCGTCGAACTCAAACCGGCGCGTGACACCCAGACCATCGCCGGGATGATCGTCAACCTGCGGGTGATGAAGAACAAGAAGGGCGACAAGATGGGCTTCATCACCCTCGACGACCGTTCCGGGCGCATCGAGGCTTCGCTGTTCGCCGATGCCTTCGCCAGCAACCAGGCGTTGCTGCAGAACGATGCGCTGGTGGTGGTCGAGGGCGAAGTCAGCAACGACGATTTCTCCGGCGGCTTGCGCCTGCGTGCCAAGCGTGTGATGAGCCTGGAGGAGGCGCGTACCGGCCTGGCCGACAGCCTGCGGGTGAAGGTCGCCAGCGACGCACTCAAGGGCGATCGTCTGCGCTGGTTGGCCGAGCTGTGCAGCAAGCACAAGGGCGCCTGCCCGGTGACGTTGGACTACAGTGGTGAGCAGGCACGTGCCTTGCTTCAGTTCGGTGACGCCTGGCGAATCGACCCGGCTGACACTTTGATTCAGGCATTGCGTGACCAGTTCGGGCGCGACAACGTCTTTTTGCACTACCGCTGATGCGAGAGGGGGCTTGGCTCCCTCTTGGTTCGGCACACTCGACCCGCAGCGCCCCATCCCTTAAGGTAGGGCGCTTAATGGATACAGCTCCCCGGCCACTTGGCCGTCGACGCAAGACGGATGACTATGAACCCGAATTTCCTCGATTTCGAACAGCCGATCGCCGACCTGCAAGCCAAGATCGAAGAGCTACGCCTGGTTGGCAATGACAACGCGCTGAACATTGGTGACGAGATCGCTCGTCTGCAAGACAAGAGCAGCGCGCTGACCGAAAGCATCTTCGGCAACTTGAGCAGCTGGCAGATCGCCCAGCTCGCGCGCCATCCGCGCCGCCCCTACACCCTGGACTACATCCAGCACATCTTCACCGAGTTTGACGAGCTGCACGGCGACCGTCATTTCTCCGATGATGCCGCCATCGTGGGTGGCGTTGCCCGTCTGGGTGACCAGCCGGTGATGATCATCGGTCACCAGAAGGGCCGTGAGGTGCGTGAGAAGGTGCGCCGCAACTTCGGCATGCCGCGCCCGGAAGGCTACCGCAAGGCTTGCCGCCTGATGGAAATGGCCGAGCGCTTCAAGATGCCGATCCTCACCTTTATCGACACCCCCGGCGCTTACCCGGGTATCGATGCCGAGGAGCGTGGCCAGAGCGAGGCTATCGCCTGGAACCTGCGCGTGATGGCGCGTCTGAAAACGCCGATCATCGCCACCGTCATCGGTGAGGGTGGTTCCGGCGGTGCGCTGGCCATCGGTGTCTGCGACCAACTGAACATGCTGCAGTACTCCACCTATTCGGTGATCTCCCCGGAAGGTTGCGCCTCAATTCTCTGGCGTACCGCCGAGAAGGCGCCGGAAGCGGCCGAGGCCATGGGCATCACCGCCGAGCGCCTGAAGGATCTGGGTATCGTCGATCAGGTTATCGCCGAACCCTTGGGTGGCGCCCATCGTGATCCGGCTGCCGCGTCCGAGTCGATCCGTCAGGAGTTGACCAAGCAACTGGCCAGCCTGCAGAAGCACGATACCGACGCGCTGCTCAAGCGTCGTTACGATCGCCTGATGAGCTACGGCATCGCCTGAGTTCTTCCTGCATGCATCTCAACGGGCCTTCGGGCCCGTTGTTGTTTAAGCTTGGCCCATGACTGCTCTCGAACTTCGCCTGCGCCAGGCTCTTCAGCCCTGGCGTATGGCTCCTGCTTGGCGCATCGCCTTTTCCGGTGGCCTGGATTCCAGCGTGCTGCTCCATCTGCTGACCGACTGGGCACGGTGCGAGGCGCTGCCACCCTTGTCTGTCATTCATGTCCATCATGGCCTGCAGCCGGCGGCTGACGCCTGGCCTGAGCATTGCGCGCAGGTGTGCGCGCGGCTGGGTGTTCCTCTGGAAATCGTCAGGGTGCAGGTGGCGGCAGGTGCCAGTCTCGAGCAGGAGGCGCGGCGAGCACGTTATGCGGCGTTCAGCGAGCGGCTGGGCCCGGCTGAGGTATTGCTCAGCGCCCAGCATCGTGAGGATCAGGCCGAAACCCTGCTGTTCCGTCTGTTGCGCGGCGCTGGCGTGCGTGGCCTGGCAGCGATACCGGCCAGTCGAGCATTGGGGCAGGGCAGCCTGATTCGGCCGCTGCTCGACTGTTCGCGGGGCGAGCTGCAGGCCTATGCGCAGGATCACGAGCTCTTCTGGATCGAGGATCCGAGCAATGCCGACGAACGGTTCAGTCGTAATTTCTTGCGCAGGCAGGTGATGCCATCGCTAACTGGGCGTTGGCCGCAGGCGTCGACCAGCCTGGCGCGTAGCGCAAGCCATCTGGCCGAGGCCCAGCAACTGCTGGAGGAGTTGGCCGAGATCGATCTGCTGGCGGCGCGTGGTGTTTCCGCATTGCCCTGGCTGCCCTTGCCTTCACTGGATCTTGCCTCTGTGGCTGCGTTGAGCGATGTCCGTCAGCGCAACCTGCTACGCCATTGGCTGGAACCGTTGAGCCGTATGCCCGATAGCGATCATTGGGCGGGCTGGCTCGATCTGCGTGATGCCAAAAGCGATGCGGCGCCAATCTGGAAGCTGGCCGATGGTGAGCTGCATCGCGCCGATGGTCGGTTGTGGTGGCTCAGTGACGAATGGTTGAGTCCACCGCAGCTGCTCGATCTGCCTTGCAGCTTGGGCGCGGACTCCGTGGATCTGCCCGGGAATGGGCGTGTCGAGTTGTCGGGCGAGTTGCCACAGGGGCGTTGGCACCTGCGCTATCGCCAGGGCGGGGAGTCGCTGCAACTGCCGGGGCGTGGCCGGCGTGACCTCAAACGCCTGCTCAATGAGCTGCGCGTGCCGGCATTCGTGCGTCCGCGCCTGCCGCTGCTGTTCGAGGGCGATGAGCTGATGGCGGTGGCGAACCTGACGCAGGCATCAGGATTCGAGGCGAAAGGCCTGCGTTTGCGCTGGTCGCCACCCATCGGCGCGCAAGGTTTGAGCTGGTAAGGCCTTTCGAGTAGACTACGCTCCCGTCTTAATACAGCTTTTGCCGACTCCCTCAGGGAGCTTGGCGAGCTTGCCATTGTGTTGTTGATGGCGCTCCTTCGCTTTCCCCGGCGGCACTGACCGCTTAAACGCAGACTTCTAGGGTTTTTCATGACGCGCTACATCTTCGTCACGGGTGGTGTTGTTTCTTCATTGGGGAAAGGCATCGCCTCGGCTTCACTGGCGGCCATCCTGGAGGCGCGGGGCCTGAAGGTCACCATGCTCAAGCTGGACCCCTACATCAACGTCGATCCGGGCACCATGAGCCCGTTCCAGCACGGTGAGGTGTTCGTCACCCACGATGGCGCCGAGACCGACCTCGACCTGGGCCACTACGAGCGGTTCATCCGCACCACCATGACCCAGAACAACAACTTCACCACCGGCCGCGTGTACGAAGACGTACTGCGTAAGGAGCGCCGTGGTGATTATCTGGGTGCGACCATTCAGGTCATCCCGCACATCACCGACGAGATCAAGCGTCGCATCATCAAGGGCGCCGGCGATGCCGACGTGGCCCTGGTGGAGATCGGTGGCACCGTGGGCGACATCGAGTCGCAGCCGTTCCTCGAGGCGATCCGCCAATTGCGCGTCGAAGTGGGCGCCAAGCGCGCCATGCTGATGCACCTGACCCTGGTGCCGTACATCGCCACCGCTGGCGAGACCAAGACCAAGCCGACTCAGCACTCGGTCAAGGAACTGCGCTCCATCGGCTTGCAGCCTGACGTACTGGTGTGCCGCTCCGATCATCCCATCGACGTATCTTCGCGCCGCAAGATCGCCCTGTTCACCAACGTCGAAGAGCGTGCGGTGATCAGCCTGGAAGACGTCGACACCATCTACAAGATTCCTGGGGTGCTGCATGCTCAGGGGCTGGATGACTTCGTCGTCGAACGTTTCGGCCTGCAGTGCAATCCGGCCGACCTCTCCGAATGGGATCGCGTGGTCGATGCCAAGCTCAATCCGGAGAAGGAAGTCACCATCGCCATGGTCGGCAAGTACATGGAGCTGCTCGACGCGTACAAGTCGCTGATCGAGGCCATGAGCCACGCCGGCATTCAGAACCGCACCAAGGTCAACATTCGCTACATCGATTCCGAAGACATCGAGAACCAGGGCACTGCGCTGCTCGAAGGGGTCGATGCCATTCTGGTACCGGGCGGTTTCGGCCTGCGCGGTGTGGAAGGCAAGATCAAAACCGTTCAATACGCTCGCGAGCACAAGATCCCCTACCTGGGCATCTGCCTGGGCATGCAGGTCGCGGTCATCGAGTACGCCCGTAACGTGGTGGGCTGGAGCGATGCCAACTCCACCGAGTTCGACATGGCCAGCCAGCATCCGGTGGTCGGTCTGATCACCGAGTGGCAGGACGCGACCGGTGCCACCGAGCAGCGCACCGAGAACTCCGACCTGGGCGGCACCATGCGCCTGGGTGCGCAGGATTGCCAGTTGCAGAGCGGTTCGCTGGTGCATGACTGTTACGGCAAGGATGTGATCGTCGAGCGTCACCGTCACCGTTACGAGGTGAACAACAACCTGCTGCCGAAGCTGACCGAGGCTGGCCTGAAGGTCACCGGTCGTTCTGGCGATGGCGCGCTGGTGGAAGTGGTCGAGGCGCCGGATCATCCGTGGTTCGTTGCCTGCCAGTTCCACCCGGAATTCACCTCCACGCCGCGTGACGGTCATCCGCTGTTCAGCGGTTTCGTCAACGCTGCCCTGGCGCAGAAAGCGAAGAAGGCTTAAGGAATGGCTCAGAAGATCATCAAGGTCGGCAATATCGAAATCGCCAACGACAAGCCGTTCGTGCTGTTCGGTGGCATCAACGTGCTCGAATCGCGTGACCTGGCCATGCAGGCCTGCGAGGAATACGTGCGGGTGACCGAGAAGCTCGGTATCCCTTACGTGTTCAAGGCCAGTTTCGACAAGGCCAACCGTTCTTCCGTGACCTCCTTCCGTGGCCCGGGCCTGGAAGAGGGCATGAAGATCTTCGAAGAAGTGAAGAAGACCTTCGGCGTGCCGGTGATCACCGACGTCCACGAGCCGCACCAGGCCGCCCCGGTGGCCGAGGTGTGCGACATCATTCAGTTGCCGGCCTTCCTCTCGCGGCAGACCGACTTGGTGGTGGCCATGGCCAAGACCGGTGCAGTGATCAACATCAAGAAGGCGCAATTTCTCGCCCCGCAGGAAATGAAGCACATCCTGCGCAAGTGCGAGGAGGCCGGTAACGATCAGTTGATCCTCTGCGAGCGCGGTTCCTCCTTCGGTTACAACAACCTGGTGGTGGACATGCTCGGCTTCGGCATCATGAAGCAGATGGAGTACCCGGTATTCTTCGACGTGACCCACGCCCTGCAGATGCCAGGTGGTCGTGCCGATTCGGCCGGTGGTCGCCGTGCTCAGGTCACCGATCTGGCCAAGGCGGGCATGAGTCAGGGGCTGGCCGGTCTGTTCCTCGAGGCGCATCCGGATCCGGAAAACGCCAAGTGCGACGGCCCGTGCGCGCTGCGTCTGAACAAGCTGGAACCCTTCCTCACTCAGCTCAAGCAACTGGACGATCTGGTGAAGAGTTTTCCGCCGATCGAGACTGCCTGAACCATTCGCAATCCGGTAAAGTGCCGCTCCGGCAAAATCTCCCCTGACCCGTGAGTCAGAGTGTGCCGCCGCTACCCTCATGGGCAGCGGCGGTTTCGCGCAGCCCGTTGCTGCCGTCTTATCGTCAACCTTTGGAGTGTTAACAACAATGGCAAAGATCGTCGACATCAAGGGTCGTGAGGTTCTCGACTCCCGTGGCAATCCCACCGTGGAAGCCGACGTCATCCTCGAAGGTGGCATCATCGGCAGCGCTTGCGCTCCGTCCGGCGCCTCCACTGGCTCGCGCGAAGCGCTGGAGCTGCGTGATGGCGACAAGAGCCGTTATCTGGGCAAGGGCGTGCTGAAAGCCGTCGCCAACATCAACGGCCCGATCCGTGATCTGCTGCTGGGCAAGGACGCTGCCGATCAGAAGGCTCTGGATCACGCGATGATCGAGCTGGACGGTACCGAGAACAAGGCCAAGCTGGGCGCCAACGCCATCCTCGCCGTATCCCTGGCTGCCGCCAAGGCTGCTGCCCAGGCCAAGGGCGTGCCGCTGTACGCGCACATCGCCGACCTGAACGGCACCCCGGGCGTCTATTCCATGCCGGTACCGATGATGAACATCATCAACGGCGGCGAGCACGCCGATAACAACGTCGACATCCAGGAGTTCATGGTGCAGCCGGTTGGCGCCAAGAACTTTGCCGACGCACTGCGCATGGGCGCCGAGATCTTCCACCACCTCAAAGCCGTACTGAAGGCGCGTGGCCTGAACACTGCGGTGGGCGACGAAGGCGGCTTCGCGCCGAACCTGGCCTCCAACGAAGACGCTCTGGCTGCCATCGCCGAAGCCGTGGCCAACGCTGGCTACAAACTGGGTGACGACGTGACCCTGGCTCTGGACTGCGCCTCCAGCGAGTTCTTCAAGGACGGTCAGTACGATCTGGCTGGCGAAGGCAAGGTGTTCAGCGCCGAAGGTTTCGCCGACTACCTGGCTGGCCTGACCCAGCGCTACCCGATCATCTCCATCGAAGACGGCATGGACGAGTCCGACTGGGCTGGCTGGAAAGTCCTGACCGACAAGATCGGCGAAAAGGTACAGCTGGTTGGCGACGACCTGTTCGTGACCAACACCAAGATCCTCAAACGCGGTATCGACGAGAAGATCGGCAACTCGATCCTGATCAAGTTCAACCAGATCGGCTCGCTGACCGAGACTCTGGAGGCCATCCAGATGGCCAAGGCTGCCGGCTTCACCGCCGTGATTTCGCACCGCAGCGGCGAAACCGAAGACAGCACCATCGCCGACCTGGCTGTAGGTACTGCCGCTGGTCAGATCAAGACCGGCTCGCTGTGCCGCTCCGACCGCGTGTCCAAGTACAACCAGTTGCTGCGTATCGAAGAGCAGTTGGCCGGTAAGGCTCCGTATAAGGGCCGTGCCGAGTTCCGCGGCTAAGTCACGATCTGCTGCGCGTCGGCCCTACTGCGTTAAAAACAGGCTCGGAATGCTCATTTACTTCAGTAAACTCCGCTTCCTCGCCTGTTTTTGCCTTGTAGGTCTCTAGCTCGCGATATCGTTTGAGTTTGATGAGGGGCGACGCAAGTCGCCCTTTTTTGTGCTGGCCCTAGCGCTGGTGCGGCATGTAGGAGCGGACTCATCCGCGATCTTTCACGGCTGAAGTCGCTCCTACACAAGGGCTGTGCCACTGCTGATATGGCCTTTTTCATCGTCGTTTCGTCGATTTCCGGGAACCCTTGCACGGATGCAGAACCTTAAAACCCATGTCACCCATCAGCCGGCTCCTTTTCAAGCATGATCGCAGCCCCTACCATGCCGATGACTCAATCCGCGAGCCGCTCCATGCGTAGTCCTTATTGGCTGTTCATCGTGCTGATCCTGCTACTGGCTGGCCTGCAGTATCGTCTGTGGGTGGGCGAGGGCAGCCTGGCGCATGTCAGTCGTCTGCAGCAGCAGATCGCCGAGCAGAAAGGCGAGAACGAGCGTCTGCTGGAGCGCAACCGTATCCTCGAAGCCGAGGTGATGGAGCTCAAGCGCGGCATGGAGACCGTTGAAGAGCGTGCGCGGCAGGAGCTGGGCATGGTCAAAGAGGGCGAAACCCTCTATCTGCTGACGAAATGAGCGTGCCGTTCTGGCTGGTGATTCCGGCTGCCGGTGTTGGCGCACGCATGGCCGCTGATCGGCCCAAGCAGTACCTGGAAGTCGCTGGGCGCTGCATTCTCGAACATACCCTCGATTGCTTTCTCGACCACCCCGGTCTGCTCGGTGTCATGGTCTGCCTGGCCGTGGATGATCCGTATTGGCCAAACCTGGCGTTGGCCAGCGATCCGCGCATTCGTCGTGCCGATGGCGGGCGCGAGCGTGCCGACTCGGTGCTGGCCGGGTTGCGTGCATTGCAGCAGGCTGGGGCTGCGGATGATGACTGGGTGCTGGTGCACGATGCGGCGCGGCCGAATCTCGCCCGCAGCGATCTCGATCATCTGCTCGATACCCTTGCCATGGATCCGGTGGGGGGGCTACTGGCCGTACCGGCACGCGACACGCTCAAGCGTGCCGATGCTGCTGGCAGGGTGGCGCAGACCGTGGATCGTGCCGTGATCTGGCAGGCTTACACGCCTCAGATGTTTCGCTTGAGGGATTTGCGCCTGGCCCTGGACACCGCGCTGGCGGCGGGTGTGCCCATCACCGATGAGGCATCGGCTCTGGAGTGGGCGGGCAAGGCGCCACGTCTGGTTGAGGGCCGGGCAGACAACCTCAAAGTCACCCGCCCGGAAGATCTGCAATGGCTGCGCCTGGCATGGGCTGGGCGCAGCGCGGGTTGAGGGTCAGTTCTGCCGCTGGCGGCTGAGGTTGCGCTCAAGCACCGTACCCAGTTTTTCCATGGCGCCCTCCAGGGCCTGCTCGATGTTGTCACCGTTATGACTCACTGAGACCGGATCGCGCCCCTTCAATCGCGCTTCGGCCTGGCAGCGTTTGTCCAGGCCGCCGCCCTTGTGGCTGTTCTCGTCGTTGAAGTGCAGCTCGACGCGTGTCAGGTGATCCTCGAAACGTCTGAGCTTGAGCAGCACGCGACCCCGCACCTTGTCCGCCAATGCTGCGGAGCCGTGAATGTGGTTGTCGCTGTTGACCATGACTTGCATAGCGCTTACCTCCGGTTTCGGTGAAGACGATGCCGCAGCGGGCATCACTCATTCTGGCCGCAACCGAAGCCAGGGGTTCCAGTCTGGCTGTGACAATCTGTTGCCCCTGGTTTCAGGCGTACTCGGGGAACTCGGCGAGACCGCGCTTGAGATGATCGACGAGCTGCCGAACCTTGGGCGACAGGTGGCGCTGCTGCGGATAGATCGCCCACACCGCCGTGTTGGGTGGCTGGTGTTGTTCTAAAAGTGAAATCAGGGCGCCGCTGCGCAGATGCGGCAACACGTAGTAGTCAGGTAACTGGCACAGTCCGAAACCGCGCAGCGCCGCATCCAGCACAGCCTGGCCACTGTTGCATCGCCAGTTGCCTTGCACTCTGATCTGAGTTTCCCGCCCACCTTCGGCGAAGCTCCAGTGATCGCTGCTGCCGATCAGGCAGTTGTGCCGGGACAGCTCGGACAGCGAGTGCGGGCGACCGTAGTGCTGCAGATAATCCGGCGCCGCGCACAGGTACATCATCCGTGGCGCCAGGCGAGCCGCGACCAGGCGCGAGTCCTGCAGGCGGCCCAGGCGAATGGCCAGGTCGAGCCCTTCATGCAGCAGGTCGAGCTGGCGATTGGACAGCTCGATTTCTACGCGCAGTTGTGGGTGCAGCGCCATGAACTGGTTGACCAGCGGCACGATGAAGCGCTCGCCGTAGGCGACCGCGCAGGTCATGCGCAGCAGCCCCTTGGGTTCGGCGCCCAGGTCGCTGACGGCGCGCAGGGCTTCCTCGCGGGCGTCCTGCAGGCGCTGGCAGTGTTGCAGGAAGGTGTGGCCGGCTTCGGTCAAGGCGACACGCCGCGTGCTGCGATAGAACAACCGGCTTTGCAGGCGCTCCTCCAGGCGTGCCACCTGGCGACTGACCTGCGAGGTGGAGAGCCCAAGTCGCTGCGCAGCCGCGCTGAACTGACCGCATTCGGCCACGGCAACGAACTCGTCGAGCCCTTCCCAGCGATTCATCGTCGTCTCCTGCGTGGTCATGTCCGAAAACGATAGATTATCCCTGGTTGGCAATAATGTTTTGATATTTGCAGAACTCTCTCCATTTTTCATTGCTTTAGACTGCGGGCACTTTCGTCCACGCTCAGGAGCGCTTCCATGATCAAATCCCGTGCAGCCGTCGCCTTCGCCCCCAACGAGCCGCTGAAGATCGTCGAGATCGATGTCCAGCCGCCGAAGGCTGGTGAAGTGCTGATCCGCATCGTGGCCACTGGCGTCTGCCATACCGATGCCTACACCCTGTCCGGTCAGGACTCCGAAGGCGTGTTCCCCTGCGTACTGGGCCACGAGGGTGGCGGCATCGTCGAAGCTGTGGGCGAGGGCGTGACCTCGGTCAAGGTCGGCGATCATGTGATTCCGCTCTATACCGCCGAATGCCGTGAGTGCAAATTCTGCAAATCCGGCAAGACCAACCTGTGCAGCTCGGTGCGTGCCACCCAGGGCAAAGGCCTGATGCCGGACGGCACGAGCCGCTTCAGCTACAACGGTGAGCCGGTTTATCACTACATGGGCTGCTCGACCTTCTCCGAGTACACCGTGCTGCCGGAAGTCTCGGTTGCGGTGATTCCTAAGGAGGCCCCGCTGGATAAGGTGTGCCTGCTCGGCTGCGGCGTCACCACCGGTATCGGTGCCGTGCTCAATACCGCCAAGGTCACCGAGGGCTCGACCGTGGCCATTTTCGGGTTGGGCGGCATCGGTCTGGCCGCGATCATCGGCGCCAAGATGGCCAAGGCTTCGCGCATCATCGGTATCGACATCAACCCGGCCAAGGAAGCCGTGGCGCGCGAGCTGGGCATCACCGACTTCGTCAATCCGAAAGAGCACAGCAAGCCGATCCAGGAGGTCATCGTCGAGATGACCGACGGCGGCGTCGACTACAGCTTCGAGTGCATCGGCAACGTGCAACTGATGCGTGCTGCGCTGGAGTGCTGCCACAAGGGCTGGGGCGAGTCGACCATCATCGGCGTGGCGCCGGCCGGTGCCGAGATCAGCACCCGTCCGTTCCAACTGGTGACCGGTCGCGTCTGGCGCGGAAGCGCCTTCGGCGGGGTCAAGGGCCGCACCGAGCTGCCGAGCTACGTCGAAAAGTCGCAGAAGGGCGAGATTCCGCTGGATACCTTCATCACCCACAACATGGGCCTGGATGAAATCAACGAAGCCTTCGAGCTGATGCACGAAGGCAAGAGCATCCGTACCGTTATCCATTTCTAACCAGCGGCAAACGTCAAGCTGCAAGTGGAGCCTTGCTTGCCGCTTGACGCTGCCTGGAGGGGCTTATGGAAATCGTTTCCAGCAACAAGAGCTTTGGTGGCTGGCACAAGCGTTATCGCCATCGCTCCAGCACCCTTAATTGCGACATGGTATTCGCTGTTTACCTGCCGCCGCAGGCCGAGCAGGGCGGCAAGCTGCCGGTGCTGTACTGGCTGAGCGGTCTGACCTGCACCGATGAGAACTTCATGCAGAAGGCCGGTGCCCAGCGCATGGCCGCCGAGCTTGGCTTGATCATCGTCGCGCCGGATACCAGCCCGCGCGGCGAAGGCGTGGCCGATGATGCCAATGGTGCCTATGACTTCGGCCTGGGTGCCGGCTTCTACGTCAATGCGACGCAAGAACCGTTCGCTCGTCACTACCGCATGTACGACTACGTGGTGCAGGAGCTGCCGGCGTTGATCGAGGCCAATTTCCCGGTTTCGGATAAGCGCGGCATCGCGGGCCACTCCATGGGCGGTCATGGCGCGCTGATCTGCGCGTTGAAGAATCCCGGACGTTACCACTCGGTGTCGGCGTTCTCGCCGATCAGCAACCCGATGAACTGCCCCTGGGGCGAGAAGGCATTTTCGCTGTATCTTGGCGAAGAGCGCTCGCGCTGGCGTGAGTGGGATGCCAGCGTGCTGATCGCCGAGGCCAGCGAAAAGCTGCCGATCCTGGTGGATCAGGGTGACCGTGACGACTTCCTCGAAGGCCAGCTCAAGCCGCAGGCATTGCAGGCGGCTGCCAAGGCGGCCGGTCATCCGCTGACGCTGCGCATGCAGCCTGGCTATGACCACAGCTATTACTTCATCGCCAGCTTCATCGATGATCACCTGCGCCATCACGCGGCCGCTTTGCAGCAGTCGTAGTGCGGATGAAATTCGCCGGCGAATTTCCCGGATTTCATCCGGGCTAATCGGCAATGCGGTTAGAATCACGCCCTGACTTTTTCAGGGCGTTGTTCTTTATGCGTATCGGTCATGGCTATGACGTACACCGCTTCGGCGAAGGCGATTTCATCACCCTCGGCGGCGTGCGGATTCCCCATAAATTCGGCCTCGTCGCCCATTCCGATGGTGACGTGCTGCTGCACGCCCTGAGCGATGCCTTGCTTGGCGCGGTGGCGCTGGGTGATATCGGCAAGCACTTTCCCGACACCGATCCGACCTTCAAGGGTGCCGACAGCCGTGTGCTGCTGCGTCATGTGATGGGCTTGGTGCGTTGCAAGGGTTATGCGGTGGGCAATGTCGACGCCACCATCATTGCCCAGGCACCGAAGATGGCGCCGCATATCGACACGATGCGCGAGCGCATCGCCGAGGATCTCGGCGTGGCGCTGGATCAGGTCAACGTCAAGGCCACCACCACCGAGAAGCTCGGTTTCACCGGGCGTGAGGAAGGTATTGCGGTGCACGCCGTCGCCTTGCTGGTCAAGGCATGAACGAGTTGCAACTGCTGGGCCCGCGCGCCCATGGCGAGGCCTGTGGGCGTGCCGTACTCAAGGCCACTGCCGAAGATTTCCAGGTCGACGAGGTGCTCGACATTCCGCTTACAGGCCAGGGTGAGCACCTCTGGCTGTGGGTGGAAAAGCGTGGCCTGAATACCGAAGAGGCCGCTCGGCGCATCGCCCGTGCTGCCGGTTTGCCGCTCAAGGCGGTCAGCTATGCCGGGCTCAAGGATCGCCAGGCGTTGACTCGGCAGTGGTTCAGCCTGCATCTGCCGGGCAAGGCCGACCCGGATCTGGGCGCTGCCCAGGGCGATGATCTGGCCATCCTGCGCAGCCAGCGGCATAACCGCAAGCTGCAGCGCGGTGCTCACGCGGCCAATGGCTTCACCCTGCGCCTGACGGCGCTCGAGGCGGATCGTGAAGCGCTGGAACAGCGTCTGCAGCGTATCGCCGAGCAGGGTGTGCCCAACTATTTCGGCCTGCAGCGCTTTGGTTTTGACGGTGGCAATGTCGAGCAGGCGCGTGATTTCGCCTCGCGCCAGGAGCTACCGGTGCAGCGCAACCTGCGTTCGCGGCTGCTTTCATCCGCACGGAGCTACCTGTTCAATCAGGTGCTGGCCAGGCGTGTCGCTGCCGGTACCTGGAACCAGGCGCAGGTCGGCGACGTGCTGGCGTTCACCACCAGTCGCAGTTTCTTTGTCGCGGGGGAGGCCGAATGCAGCGACCCGCGACTGGCCGCGCTCGATGTGCACCCGACTGGCCCGCTCTGGGGCGATGGCGCGCTGCCGAGCCTCGCTACGGTGCAGGCGCTGGAGCTGTCGGTGGCTGATGAGTGCGCGGAGTTGGTGCAATGGCTGGTCAAGGCGGACATGGCGCACGAACGGCGAATTCTGCGCCTCCCCATTGGCGGCCTGTCGTGGCATTATCCCGAGCCCGATATTCTGCAACTTGCATTCGTCCTGCCGGCCGGGTGTTTCGCCACCGTCGTGGTGCGTGAACTGCTCGATCTGGTGCCAGCAGGGCAGACGGATACTCCATGCGAATTCTGATTTCCAACGACGACGGGGTAAACGCCCCCGGGATCGCCGCGTTGCACCAGGCGCTGGACGACTACGCCGAGTGCGTGGTGATCGCGCCGGCCGAGGACAAGAGTGGCGCCAGCAGCTCGCTGACGCTCGACCGTCCCCTGCACCCGATGGTGTTGCCCAATGGTTACACCAGCCTCAACGGCACGCCGACCGATTGCGTGCACCTGGGGCTCAACGGCCTGCTCGAGCAGATGCCGGAGATGGTCGTGTCCGGTATCAACCTGGGGGCCAACCTGGGGGACGACGTGCTGTACTCCGGCACCGTTGCCGCTGCGCTGGAAGGACGTTTCCTGAACAAGCCGGCGTTCGCGTTCTCGCTGTTGTCGCGGCAGGTCGATAACCTGCCGACCGCGGCCTATTTCGCGCGCAAGCTGGTCGAGGCCCATGGGCGTCTCGAACTGCCGCCGCGCACCGTGCTCAACGTCAACATTCCCAACCTGCCGCTGGAACACATCCGCGGCGTGCAGTTGACGCGCCTCGGCCACCGTGCCCGCGCTGCCGCGCCGGTCAAGGTGGTCAATCCGCGTGGCAAGGAAGGCTACTGGATCGCCGCCGCCGGCGACGTCGAAGAGGGCGGCCCCGGCACCGATTTCCATGCAGTGATGCAAGGCTACGTGTCGGTCACGCCATTGCAGCTCGACCGTACCTTCGGTGCGGCCTTCGGGGGTATGAGCGACTGGCTGGAGGGCATCTTCTGATGCGCGGACAGGACGACCTGCAACGCCATGGGATCGGCATGACCTCGCAGCGCACGCGTGAGCGTCTGATCCAGCGCCTTTATGAGGAGGGCCTGTCGAACGCGCGCGTGCTCGAAGTGATCCGCCGTACGCCGCGCCATCTGTTCGTCGACGAGGCGCTGGCACATCGCGCCTATGAAGACACCGCGTTGCCCATTGGCCACAACCAGACCATTTCCCAGCCTTACATGGTCGGCCGCATGACCGAGCTGCTGCTGGCTGCGGGGCCGCTGGACAAGGTATTGGAGATCGGCACCGGCTCCGGTTACCAGACCGCCGTGCTGGCGCAACTGGTCGAGCGGGTGTTCTCGGTGGAGCGTATCCAGGCTTTGCAGGAGCGCGCCAAGGAGCGCCTGGTCGAACTCAATCTGCGCAACGTGGTCTTTCGCTGGGGCGACGGCTGGGAAGGTTGGAACGCCCTCGGCCCCTACAACGGCATAATCGTCACTGCTGCGGCTGCCGATGTGCCCGCAGCGCTGCTCAATCAACTGGCTCCTGGTGGGCGCCTGGTGATTCCGGTCGGAACCGGTGATGTGCAGCAGTTGCTGTTGATCATTCGTGAGGATGAGGGGTTTTCCCGCCACGTGCTTGACGCCGTTCGTTTCGTTCCCCTGTTAAATGGCCCCTTGGCCTGACGGCCATGGCCCTCCTGGAAGGATCCATGAAAAAGTATTTCCTGCTCTATGCCAAGGGCATTGCCATGGGCGCTGCGGATGTCGTGCCTGGCGTGTCCGGCGGCACCATCGCTTTCATCAGTGGTATCTACGACGAACTGCTGCGTTCCATCGCCAGTGTGCCCGAGGCGCTGATGCAACTGGTGCGTGGACGAATCAAAGCGGCCTGGCAAACGGCCAATGCCACCTTTCTGCTGGTGCTGCTGGCCGGGATACTGACCAGCATTCTCAGTCTGGCGCGGCTGATCACCTACCTGTTGGCGCATCATCCGGTACCGGTCTGGTCGTTCTTCTTCGGCCTGATCCTGGTGTCGGTCTACCTGGTGGGGCGCGATATCGGGCGTTGGAACTGGAGCCGTTGCGTGAGTTTTCTGCTCGGACTGGCCTTTGCCTACTGGATCACCGTGGCCGCGCCAATCCAATGGGGCAGCGATCCGCTGACGTTGTTCTTCGCCGGTGCCATCGCCATCTGCGCGATGATCCTGCCAGGTATTTCCGGTAGCTTCATTCTGCTCCTGCTGGGGCTGTATGCCACCGTGCTGGGCGCGGTGAAGAGCCTTGATCTGGCAGTGCTGGCCGTGTTCGCGGCGGGCTGCCTGGTCGGCTTGCTGAGCTTCGCGCGTCTGCTCAGCTGGATGTTGTCGCACTGGCGTGACCTGACTCTGGCATTTCTCACCGGCCTGATGCTGGGCTCGCTGAACAAGGTCTGGCCCTGGAAGGAAACCATCAGTTGGCGTGTCGACAGCAAGGGTGAGCAGGTTCCGTTGCTGCAGCACAATCTGCTGCCCGGCCAGTTTGCCGAGGTCAGCGGCCAGGATTCCCAGTTGCTGTTGGCCATTTTCCTGGCCTTCGCCGGTATTTTCGTCGTGCTTGCGCTCGAGTGGCTGGCGCGGCGCAAGCCGCAAGTGGCTGCTTGATCCGGCACAATAGCGCATCATGATCGTACTTCGGGATCGTTCAAGGGAGCACTGGGTGAGTCGTACAACCGTTCACGCGCTGATTTTCAGAGCCGTTGACCTTCGTCTGCTCACCTCGCTGCTGGGTGCTCTGCTGCTTTCCGCTTGCGTCAGCTCGCCACCCGGTGGCGTCCAGGTCGTCGATCGTGGCCAGAATCAGGGACGAGCTCCGCTGATCCAGCGCCAGCCAGTGCGCACCGGTCACTACGTGGTTCAGCGTGGCGATACGCTGTACTCCATTGCCTTCCGCTTCGGCTGGGACTGGAAGGCGCTCGCGGCGCACAACGGCTTGCGTGATCCTTATCTGATCCGGGTCGGTCAGGTCATTCGTTTCGATAATCGTCAGGCGTCGGGCTCGCCCGTCGTGGCCGCTGCCCCGAGCAACCCTGCGCCCAGGCCCACGCCATCTCAGCCAGCCAGTCAACCCGTCGCCACGGCACCGGTGGCGACAGCGCCGAAGCCGCCTGTGGCGACTACGCCGGCCACCACACCGGTCACTCCGGTAACCCGCTCGGCAACCGGTTGGGCCTGGCCCACTCAAGGGGCGGTGATCAGTCGTTTTTCCTCAAACGGCAGTTTGAATAAAGGCATTGATATCGCAGGGGAATTAGGACAGCCTGTTTTAGCTGCGTCTGATGGATCGGTGGTGTACGCCGGGAGTGGTTTGCGGGGCTACGGCGAATTGGTCATCATCAAGCACAGCGACACCTACGTTAGCGCTTACGGTCACAACCGTAGGCTGTTGGTTCGGGAGGGGCAGCAGGTCAAGGCTGGGCAACGTATTGCCGAGATGGGGTCCACAGGGGCCGACCGGGTGAAGCTTCATTTCGAGATTCGCCGTCAGGGAAAACCTGTCGATCCGCTGCAGTATCTGCCTAACCGTTGATCCGTCGCCCATCCGTTCCACTACGTGGGAGGGACGGGCTCAGGTGTGGCCAGGACGTGTCCGCCAGAGCTTGTTGTCGAACTCATCTTGGGACTACAACAATGGCTCTCATAAAAGAAGAAGCGCCGGAGTTTGACGTCGACGATGAACTGCTCCTCATGGAGCCAGGCATCGTTTTGGGCGAGGTTCAGAACGACGAGGCGCAAATGCCAACGTCGCGTGCCAAAGCCAAACACGCCACCCCCTCCAAACAGCACAAACACATCGATTACACCCGGGCGCTGGACGCCACTCAGCTTTACCTCAATGAAATCGGCTTCTCGCCGCTGCTGACTCCCGATGAGGAGGTGCACTTCGCGCGGCTCGCGCAGAAGGGCGATCCCGCCGGGCGCAAACGCATGATCGAGAGCAATCTGCGCCTGGTCGTGAAGATCGCGCGGCGTTACGTCAACCGTGGGCTGTCACTGCTCGACTTGATCGAGGAGGGCAATCTGGGCTTGATTCGCGCCGTCGAGAAATTCGACCCGGAGCGCGGCTTCCGCTTCTCCACCTATGCGACCTGGTGGATCCGTCAAACCATCGAGCGCGCGATCATGAATCAGACGCGCACGATTCGCTTGCCGATCCATGTGGTCAAGGAGCTCAACGTCTACCTGCGCGCGGCGCGTGAGTTGACCCAGAAGCTCGACCATGAGCCCTCTGCCGAGGAGATCGCCAATCTTCTGGAGAAGCCCGTCGGTGAGGTCAAGCGCATGCTCGGCCTGAACGAGCGTGTCTCTTCCGTGGACGTTTCGCTCGGGCCGGACTCCGACAAGACCCTGCTCGATACCCTGACCGATGACCGCCCGACGGATCCCTGTGAGTTGCTGCAGGATGACGATCTTTCACAAAGCATTGATCAGTGGCTGTCGGATCTGACCGAGAAGCAGCGCGAGGTCGTGGTGCGCCGTTTCGGCCTCCGTGGTCACGAGAGCTGCACGCTCGAAGAGGTGGGGCAGGAAATCGGCCTGACGCGTGAGCGGGTCAGGCAGATTCAGGTCGAGGCGCTCAAGCGTCTACGCGAAATCCTCGAGAAGAACGGCTTGTCCAGCGACGCATTGTTTCAGTAACAATGCGCTTTCGACGAACCCCGGCCATGGCCGGGGTTCGCCTTTTATGGGCCTTGCCCGTGATTCTTCTATGAACCCTGAGCGGTACGGTTTTTAGAAGCTCATTGTCAGCCATCGCTTACAACTGGCGTCAGCCTTTGGGGCAAGGCGAGTCTGGATATCAGCGCATTTCGTCTCTTTAAATTTATAACCCTTTGTTTTTATTTGATTTATTCGTAATGCGGGTGTCTCTGATCGACTGTCAGAGCGTGCTGCAGGGGAGTTGAGCTGATTCTGCCAGCGGGTAATATCGGTTCCGTGCTCAGGGACAAGCACAGATCATCAGGATGATGATCAGGAACATCGCATGATGCGATTCATCAGGATGATGGAGTTGGGAGACGAAGGGACTAGGGAATAAAAGTGGGCGGCGCAAGCCGCCCCTTTTTTTGCCTGTGAAAAGGCCTTGGCCCAAATAAAAAGACCCGCATATCGCGGGTCTTCTCGTTTCGGGCGAACTCAGCGCTCGAGATGTTGCAGCTTGTCCTTAACGCCATCCCACTCTTCGGCATCTGCCAGGGCGTCTTTCTTCTCGGTGATGTTCGGCCAGACTTCAGCCAGATCGGCGTTCAGTTCGATGAACTCCTGCATGTCCTCTGGCACTTCATCTTCGGAGAAGATCGCCTGTGCCGGGCACTCGGGCTCGCACAGGGCGCAGTCGATGCACTCGTCCGGGTGGATCACCAGGAAGTTCGGGCCTTCGTAGAAGCAATCGACCGGGCAGACTTCCACGCAGTCGGTGTATTTGCACTTGATGCAGTTGTCGGTAACGACGAAGGTCATGTCTGATTCTCTCCTCGGGCGGCGGCCTGGGTTCTTTCTGCGAAGAATCTCCAGGCGTTCTGTCAGTGCCGCGGCTCAGGCTGTAAACCGGGCTGTCGTGAAAATGCGCGCGATTCTAACAGCTTGCGCGCGTTAGCGTTAGATCCGTGTCTTCCAGCTATATAGCAGCTCCAGCGCCTTGCGCGGACTCAGATCATCCGGATTGATCTTCTGCAATTCCTCCAGCAACGGATGCGGCACGCTGGCGAACAGATCGCTCTGCATCGGCACCTGTGACTGGCCAGGGGATTGCTTGGGCAAGTCGTGCGGCAGGCTCGTCGCTTCCAGGCGCGCCAGGTGCTCGCGCGCGCGGCTGATCACTTTGCCCGGCACGCCCGCCAATTGTGCTACGGCCAGGCCGTAGCTCTGGCTCGCCGGGCCGGGTTGAACGTGATGGAGGAAGACGATGCGCTCGTTGTGCTCGGTGGCGGAGAGGTGCACGTTGGCCACCACCGGTTCGCTTTCCGGCAGTACGGTCAGCTCGAAGTAATGGGTGGCGAACAGGGTGAAGGCACGCAGGTGCGCCAGGTGCTCGGCTGCCGACCAGGCCAGGGACAGGCCATCGAAGGTGCTGGTTCCCCGGCCGACCTCGTCCATCAGCACCAGGCTGCGTTCGCTGGCGTTGTGCAGGATGTTGGCGGTTTCGCTCATCTCCACCATGAAGGTGGAGCGGCCGCCCGCCAGGTCATCGCTGGAACCGATGCGGGTGAAGATACGGTCGACCAGCGATAGCTCGCAGGCCGTAGCAGGCACGAAGCTGCCGATATGGGCCAGCAGCACGATCAGCGCAGTCTGGCGCATGTAGGTGGATTTACCGCCCATGTTCGGCCCGGTGATGACCAGCATGCGGCGGTTGTCGTCGAGATCCAGGTCGTTGGCCACGAAGGGCGTGGTCAGCACCTGCTCGACCACTGGGTGGCGCCCCTGGTCAATGCGCATGCAGGGCTCTTCGACGAAGCGCGGGCGATTGAGGTCGAGGTTCAGCGCACGCTCGGCCAGATTGCTCAGCACGTCCAGTTCGGCCAGTGCCGCAGCGCTGTCCTGCAGCGGGGCGAGGTGGCCGATCAGGCGTTCGAGCAACTCATCGTAGAGCATCTTCTCGCGTGCCAGGGCGCGGCTCTTGGCCGACAGTGCCTTGTCCTCGAACTCCTTAAGCTCCGGGGTAATGAAGCGCTCGGCGCCCTTGAGCGTTTGCCGGCGGATGTAGTCGGCCGGCGCCGACTCGGCTTGTTTGGTCGGCAGCTCGATGAAGTAGCCATGCACACGGTTGTAGCCCACCTTGAGATTGGCCAGACCGGTACGGGCTTTCTCGCGGGCTTCCAGATCCATGAGGAACTGGCCGGCGTTCTCGCTCATCGATTGCAATTCGTCCAGCTCGGCGTCGTAGCCGGTCTTGAGGACGCCGCCGTCGCGGATCACCGCTGGCGGGTTGTCGATGATGGCGCGGGCCAGCAGGTCGGCCAGTTCCGGGTAGGTGGCGATGCTCAAAGCCAGTTGCTGCAGGTGCGGGGTGTCCAGCGTGGTCATCGCCCGTTGCAGCTCGGGCAGCGCAGCCAGCGCATCGCGCAGGCGGGCCAGGTCGCGCGGGCGGGCGTTGCGCAGGCCGATACGGGCAAGGATGCGCTCCAGGTCACCGATTTCCTTGAGCTGCGGTTGCAGCGTTTCGAAGCGGTAGCCGTCGAGCAGGCAGGCGATGGCCTCCTGGCGCGCTTCGAGCACCGTGCGATCACGCAGCGGGCGGTTCAGCCAACGGCCCAGCAGGCGGCTGGCCATGGCGGTCTGGCAGCGATCCATGACCGATTGCAGGGTATTGTCGCGGCCGCCAGCGAGGTTGATGTCCAGCTCCAGGTTGCGGCGGCTGGCGCCATCGAGGATGACGGTGTCGTCCAGACGCTCATGACGCAGGCTGCGCAGGTGGGGCAGGGCGGTGCGCTGGGTTTCCTTGGCATAAGCCAACAGGCAACCGGCGGCGCCGATGGCCAGGGTCAGGTTCTCGCAGCCGAAGCCTTTCAGATCCTGGGTGCCGAATTGCTGACACAGGCTCTTGAAGGCGCTGTCACGGTCGAAATCCCAGGGGGCGCGGCGGCGCGAACCCTTGCGCTTCTCGGCAGGCAGGCCCTGCGGCCAGTCGTCTGGAATCAGCAGTTCAGCCGGGTTCAAGCGCTCCAGTTCGGCCAACAGGTTTTCCCAGCCCTTGATCTCCTGCACGCTGAAGCGGCCGCTGGTGATGTCCAGCACGGCCAGGCCGAACAGGCGTTCATCTCCGAGCACGGCAGCCAACAGGTTGTCGCGATGTTCATCGAGCAGGGCTTCGTCGCTGATGGTGCCGGGGGTGATGATACGTACCACCTGGCGCTCCACCGGGCCCTTGCTGGTCGCCGGATCGCCGATCTGTTCGCAGATCACCACCGACTCGCCAAGCTTGACCAGCTTGGCCAGGTAACCTTCTACCGAGTGGAAGGGAATGCCGCACATGGGGATCGACTGACCGGCCGACTGACCGCGGGCGGTCAGGGTGATATCCAGCAGCTTGGCTGCCTTCTTCGCGTCTTCGTAGAAAATTTCGTAGAAGTCACCCATGCGATAGAACATCAGCTGATCCGGGTGCTGGTTCTTCAGTTTCCAGTACTGCTGCATCATCGGGGTGTGGGCTGAAAGATCCGTCATGGTTTCCGCTGTCCGGCTTAAATCGCAAAAGCGCCTAGTGTAGGGTATCGGGCTGGCCCGTTTCACCCCGGAGAACAACATGGATTCCGTCAGCCAACTGGCCGCGCAGCTCGGACGACAATTGCAGGCCGCCCATGCTCAGGTGACGACGGCCGAGTCCTGCACAGGGGGTGGTATCGCCGAGGCGATCACCCGCATTCCTGGTAGCTCCGCCTGGTTCGAGGCTGGCTACGTGACCTATTCCAATGCTCAGAAAACGCGGCAACTCGGCGTCTGTGCCGACTTTTTCAGCACGGTCGGGGCTGTCAGCCAGGAGGTCGTCGAAGCCATGGTTCGTGGCGCCCAGGCTCACAGTGGAGCGCGTTATGCCGTAGCGGTCAGTGGTGTGGCGGGGCCTGATGGCGGTTCACCCGAGAAGCCTGTGGGCACTGTCTGGCTGGCCTGGGGGGACGGAGAGCGTCTTTTCAGCCTGCGCAAGCAGTTTGCCGGTAACCGCGATCAGGTGCGCCGACAGACGGTCGAGGCCGCACTGGCTGGGCTCATCAGCCTGCTATCAGGGGAAAATCCGCTGGCGGGGTAGGCGGATGGCTTGCCCTGTGGAATAATACTGGCTACTTATACAGTTGTTGGCGGCCATCGAGGCCCTTGTGAATACGTGAGGATGGTAATGGACGAGAACAAGAAGCGCGCCTTGGCGGCTGCCCTGGGTCAGATCGAGAAACAATTCGGCAAAGGCGCCGTGATGCGCATGGGCGATCACGAGCGGCAGGCCATTCCGGCCATCTCCACGGGCTCGCTCGGGCTGGATATCGCTCTGGGTATCGGTGGCCTACCTAAAGGCCGTATCGTGGAAATCTACGGCCCGGAATCCTCGGGTAAGACCACGCTGACGCTCTCGGTAATCGCCGAAGCGCAGAAGATGGGGGCGACCTGTGCCTTCGTCGACGCCGAGCACGCCCTCGATCCCGATTACGCGGGCAAGCTTGGCGTCAATGTCGATGACCTGCTGGTTTCGCAGCCGGATACCGGCGAGCAAGCGCTGGAAATCACCGACATGCTGGTGCGCTCCAATGCCGTCGACGTGATCATCGTCGACTCCGTGGCCGCTCTGGTGCCCAAGGCCGAGATCGAAGGCGAGATGGGTGACATGCATGTTGGTCTGCAGGCGCGTCTGATGAGCCAGGCACTGCGCAAGATCACGGGCAACATCAAGAACGCCAATTGCCTGGTGATCTTCATCAACCAGATCCGTATGAAGATCGGTGTGATGTTTGGCAGCCCGGAAACCACCACCGGCGGTAATGCGCTGAAGTTCTACTCCTCGGTTCGTCTCGACATCCGCCGTACCGGCGCGGTGAAAGAAGGTGAGGAAGTGGTGGGCAGTGAAACCCGCGTGAAGATCGTCAAGAACAAGGTGGCGCCGCCATTCCGCCAGGCCGAGTTCCAGATTCTTTACGGCAAGGGTATCTATCGCAACGGCGAGATCATCGATCTCGGCGTCCAGCAAGGTCTGGTCGAGAAGTCGGGTGCCTGGTACAGCTATCAGGGCAACAAGATTGGCCAGGGCAAGGCCAACGCCGCGAAGTACCTGGAGGACAATCCGGCTGTTGCACGCGAGATCGAAGGTCAGATCCGCGACAAATTGCTCGTAGGCGGTGCGCCTGCCAAGGCTTCGGCCGAGGATATGGCTGACGCCGAAGTCGACTTCTAAAGCATGCCGGTCGTGCTGGACAGCCCGTCGGCAGTGCGGCGGGCGGCCATGGATCTGCTGGCGCGGCGTGAGCACGGTCGTGTCGAGTTGTCGCGCAAGCTCCTGCGGCGTGGTGCGCCGCAAGAGCTGATCGACGCTGCGCTGGAGCGCCTCGCCGCGGAGGGGCTGCTCTCAGAGGCCCGCTATCTGGAAAGTTTCGTCGCATCACGGGCGCGAGCTGGCTACGGCCCGCAACGCATTCGTGAGGAGTTGTTGCAACGCGGGCTTGCGCGGGGTGATATCGATCAGGCGTTGCGTGATAGCGGCGTTGACTGGTTCACCCAGTTGCGTGAAGTCTGGCAGCGCAAGTTTGCAGGTTGTCTGCCCGGCGATGCACGCGAGCGTGCTCAACAGGGGCGCTTCCTGGCCTATCGTGGCTATTCCATGGAAATGATCGGTCGCCTGTTGAGTGGCCGTGGCGAGTGGGACTAGCCGGTCAGGTCGTGCAGGTAGGTGAGCATGTCTGGCGCGCCGGCCAATCGCAGGCCCTCTCCCAAAGCCGTGGCTTGCGGATGATCCTTGGGTAGCAACAGCAATTCGGGCGTGCCTGCGCTCTTCCAGAGTGACAGGCGGGCATAAGGCATGCCGCTATCCAGTAACAGTCCCATGAATGCCGGGTCGTTCCAGGCTTCGCAGGGCATCGCCAGGACGTGATAACGCTGCTCAAGGCTCGCCAGAGCGTTGGAGTCGAGGCGGTAATGCGTCAAGTTGGCGGGCAGCATCACTTCCAGGCCGCGGCGGCGGGCATAAACGATTGCGCCCGCGAAGTTCGCGCCTTGCTGTTCTCCAGCCCAGAACGTGCGCTGAGCGCGCCAACTGGCCTGGCGTAGTTCGATCGGATCGCCCGCCAGATAGCGGGGCAGTGCCAGGCTGAATGTGCGGATAAAATCCTTGTAGCTGATGATGCGAACCTGTTTGCAGTGTTCGCTCGCGGCGTAATCCTCGAACGTTCGATAGCTCGTGCCATTGGCAAGCGTATTGGAGAAACCGTCGACCAGGCGTAGATCGAAGGACTGCAGAGTGTATTGCTCGATGGACACCACGCCGGCCAAGGCGGCGTGTGCCAGGGCTTTGTCTTCCTGCACCGGCCCGGAAAGCGCGTCGCGCGGTAAATCCACCAGGCGGTAAAGAGGTGGGCCGTCTTGCCAGACAATGCTGTCATGCTGTGCTGGCAGTGGCTTGAATGGCAACTGCAGGGCGCTTGCGCGCAGGAATGTCTGTCGCGCACTGCGGCCGATCAAGCCCAGGCGTTGGGCTAGCGAGGTCAGCCGAGTGCTGAAAGTCTGAGGCTCGGGCAGAGTCATGGCCAACAGGCGGCTCCAGATGGATCTGCTTCATTGTGGCAGACAGTGCTGGATGCTGCATGCAGGCAGGCGCCACGGGCAAAACTGTAGGGTCTGCGCTGTGGCAGAATAGCTGCATTCATTTGCGAGGGTGCCTCCATGCCCAGCCTGGTGCTGGATATCGCGTTATCGGCGGAACGGGTGCAAGCCATCTATCGTGGCCATGCCAACCGGATTATGGCGCAAAGCCGTGACGGACGCCGAGTCAGTTTACCTGCACACCATTTCCGGCCCTTTCTGACTCATACCGGCATCCATGGTTCCTTCGAGCTGGAATTCAGTATCGAGGGCGAGTTACTGAGTCTGCGTCGACTGGGCTGATGCGCGACGCGCCTCGCGTCGTTGCGGGATCGGCGGCTATAATCGCGACCCTCCATCTTCTGCCGAGCTGAGCCTGTCCATGTACTCCCTGGCCCGCGAGCTGCTATTCAAGTTGTCCCCGGAAACCTCCCACGAGCTATCGATCGATCTGATCGGCGCTGGCGGTCGCCTGGGGCTAAATGCACTTCTGACCAAGGCGCCGACGAGCCTGCCGACCCAGGTAATGGGGCTGCAGTTCGCCAACCCGGTAGGCTTGGCCGCCGGGCTGGACAAGAATGGTGATGCCATCGACGGCTTCGCGCAGTTGGGCTTCGGTTTTGTCGAGATCGGCACCGTCACGCCGCGCCCCCAACCGGGCAACCCCAAGCCGCGTCTGTTCCGCCTGCCGCAGGCCGAAGCGGTGATCAACCGTATGGGCTTCAACAACCTTGGCGTCGATCACCTGCTGCAACGGGTGCAGGCAGCGAAGTTCAAAGGCGTGCTTGGCATCAATATTGGCAAGAATTTCGACACGCCCGTCGAGCGCGCCGTGGATGACTACCTGGCCTGCCTGGACAAGGTCTACGCCCATGCCAGCTACGTGACGGTCAACGTCAGCTCGCCCAATACGCCCGGGTTGCGCAGCCTGCAGTTCGGCGATCAGCTCAAGGCTCTGCTCGAGGCGTTGCGCCTGCGCCAGGAAGATCTGGCCCAATTGCATGGCAAGCGCGTACCACTGGCCATCAAGATCGCCCCTGACATGAATGATGAAGAGACCGCTCTGGTGGCCGCTGCTCTGGTCGAGGCGGGTATGGATGCGGTGATCGCCACCAATACCACCTTGAGCCGTGAGGGTGTCGAAGGGTTGGCGCACAGCGAAGAAGCAGGCGGCCTTTCCGGAGCCCCGGTGCGCGACAAGAGCACGCATGTAGTCAAGGTGCTGGCAGGTGAGTTGGGCGGACGTCTGCCGATCATCGCGGTCGGCGGTATTACCGAAGGCAAGCATGCTGCGGAGAAGATCGCTGCCGGGGCGAGTCTGGTGCAGATTTACTCTGGGTTCATTTACAAGGGGCCGGCGCTGATCCGCGAAGCCGTGGATGCGATTGCCGCCATCCGCAAATGAAAAGGGGCTCCCTCTGGAGCCCCTGGGCTTGCGCCCGCCGCCCGGATGGGGTCGGCATGGTGAAGTCTGAAGAGTCTTGGAGCCTGGCTAACTGATTAAGCGGTGGAACCAGGCTCCTGAATCAGCCGACAGCGTGAAGTTCGTTGAGTCGGTGGATACCGGCCGCGCCGGTCAGCCCGTCCCAGTTGTCGCCACGGCCCTCACGCCAGCCGTTCATCCAGGCTTGACGTACCGATGGCAGGGTGAATGGGCAAAGTTCGCGGGATTTACCATTGATGCCGTATTGATAGCCGCGCAGAAAAGCTCGTTCTAACGGATCACGCTTAAGTCTTCTCATAGGGTGTTGCCCTCACTGTTGACTGTTATGTCCCGTTGGCCTCGTGGCGAGGCCTGGCAGATGGATGTCTGCCTGCGGAGGTCGCTGCCGGCGTGGCGAGCCTCCTGTTGCGTTCGCCGTTGCAGCGAAGCCTTAGGTAGAGTTCTAACGAATGCCCTCTGCCCTGTGAATGATCGATTTGTCATAAGGGCGTAACCTTATCGAGGGTCAAGCCATAAGTAGACTGGTCATGCGTCCAGTCAGCGCCAGCCAAACGGCGTGAAGACTGGGCTGCAACTGCGGCGCTGTCACCGTGATGGCGCAAATGAGATTGCTGCTTATTCCGACGAAGGGTCGCGCTGCGACGCTTTGTCACTTAATGTGAGTCGAGGTGCGTTGCACCTTTTTTACCTGCCACTGGCACTGGATTGTTCATGTCCGAGCGTTACGAAATCGTACTTACCTGCCCCAAGGGGATCGAAGGCCTGCTGCTGGAAGAGGCGCGTAGTCTCGGTCTGGAAGAGGCGCGCGAGCAGACCGCGGCTGTCCGCGGGCAGGGCGATCTGGAGGTGGCTTATCGGCTGTGCCTCTGGTCGCGTCTGGCTAACCGCGTGCTGCTGGTGTTGTCGCGCTTCTCCATGGGCAGCGCCGAGCAGCTGTATGAGGGTGTTCAAGCCGTGGACTGGCGTGATCATTTGGAGCCGGCGGGCAGTCTGGCCGTCGAGTTCAGTGGCCATGGTTCCGGCATCGACAACACGCATTTCGGCGCATTGAAGGTCAAGGACGCTATCGTCGACCGCCTGCGCACCCGCACGGGCGAGCGGCCGAGCATCGACAAGCTCAACCCGGATCTGCGCGTGCACCTGCGCCTCGACCGGGGTGAGGCCGTGTTGTCGCTGGATCTGTCTGGGCATAGCCTGCACCAGCGTGGTTATCGTCTACAGCAGGGCGCCGCACCTCTCAAGGAGAACCTTGCCGCGGCCGTGCTGATCCGTGCCGGTTGGCCGCGTATCGCCGCCGAGGGCGGCGCTCTGGCCGACCCCATGTGCGGGGTGGGTACCTTTCTCGTCGAGGCGGCGCTGATGGCGGCCGATATCGCCCCCAATCTGAAGCGCGAGCGCTGGGGTTTTTCCAACTGGCTCGGCCATGTGCCGGCGCTGTGGAAAAAACTGCATGTCGAGGCCGAGCAGCGTGCTGCCGCCGGTCTGGCCAAGCCGCCGCTGTGGATTCGAGGTTACGAGGCGGATCCCCGGCTGATCCAGCCGGGGCGCAACAACGTCGAGCGGGCCGGATTGGCCGACTGGGTGAAGATCTATCAAGGCGAACTCGGTACCTTCGAGCCGCGCCCCGACCAGAATCAGAAAGGTCTGGTGATCAGCAACCCGCCCTACGGCGAGCGCCTGGGTGACGAGGCCAGCCTGCTGTACCTCTATCAGAATCTCGGTGAGCGCCTGCGTCAGGCCTGTCTGGGCTGGGAGGCTGCGGTGTTCACCGGGGCTCCTGAGTTGGGCAAGCGCATGGGGCTGCGCAGCCATAAGCAATATGCCTTCTGGAACGGTGCGCTGCCGTGCAAGCTGTTGCTGATCAAGGTGCAGACCGAGCAGTTCGTCACTGGTGAGCGCAAGGTGCGTAGCGAGGAAGACGTACCCGCCGAGGCGGCGACGCCGGCGCGCTTGTCCGAAGGTGGGCAGATGTTCGCCAATCGCCTGCAGAAGAACCTCAAGCAACTGGGCAAATGGGCGCGCCGGGAGGGTGTGGAGTGCTACCGCCTGTACGATGCCGATATGCCCGAGTATGCCCTGGCGGTCGATCTGTACCGCGACTGGGTGCACGTGCAGGAGTACGCTGCGCCGCGTTCGATCGACCCGGAGAAGGCGCAGGCGCGCCTGCTCGATGCCCTGGCTGCTATTCCACAAGCGCTGGGCGTGGCCCAGAACCGTGTGGTGATCAAGCGCCGTGAGCGTCAGGTCGGCACCAAGCAGTATCAGCGCCAGGCCGCTCAGGGGAAGTTCATGGAGGTGGTCGAGGGCGGCGTGAAGTTGTTGGTCAACCTGACCGATTACCTCGACACCGGCCTGTTCCTCGATCATCGTCCGCTGCGCCTGCGTCTGCAGAAGGAAGCCTCAGGCAAGCGCTTCCTCAACCTGTTCTGCTACACCGCGACGGCCACCGTGCATGCCGCCAAGGGCGGTGCGCGTAGCACTACCAGTGTCGATCTGTCGAAGACCTATCTCGATTGGGCGCGGCGCAATCTCTCGCTCAACGGCTTTTCCGACAAGCACCGTCTGGAGCAGGCCAACGTCATGGAATGGCTGCAGGCTGACCGCCAGGAATACGATCTGGTCTTCATCGATCCGCCAACCTTCTCCAACTCCAAGCGCATGGAGGGCGTGTTCGACGTGCAGCGTGACCACGTCGAGCTGATCGACCTGGCCATGGCGCGTCTGGCGCGTGGTGGCGTGTTGTACTTCTCCAACAACTTCCGCAAGTTCCAACTCGATGAAGGGCTGGCGGCGCGTTATCAGGTGGAGGAGATCAGTGCGCAGACGCTGGATGCGGATTTCGCGCGCAATCCCAAGATCCACCGTGCCTGGCGCTTCACGGCACGATAGCGCGAGAACGGCAGGTGATGACTGAGGCGTTCAGTCATTACCTGCCGATATAAGGCCGGATGGACAAAGCGCCATCCGCCGTGTGTTCTGACTCAGCGTTTCGGCTGCTTGTAGGTGTCCAGCAACACCTGATCGAGGATGGAGCTGGCGCCCCAGGGTTTCGGATCGTTGAGAATCGCCACCACGGCCCAGTCCTGTCCATTGCTGTCGCGGCTGTAGCCGGCGATGGCGCGCACATTGTTCAGGGTTCCCGTCTTGATGTGCGCTTCACCAGCCAGCGGCGTACGGCGCAGACGTTTGCGCATGGTGCCGTCCATTGCCGCCAGCGGCAGGGAGCTGCGGAACTCAGCGGCATAGGGGCTGCGCCAGGCGGCCTGGAGGATGGCTGCCATCTCGCGTGCGCTGATGCGCTCTGCCCGCGACAACCCTGAACCATTCTCCATGACCAGTTGCGAGGCCGTGATGCCTTTGCGCGCCAGCCAGCTGCGAATCACCCGTTGAGCGGCCATGCCGTCGTCCTTGTCGGCCGCGGTGCGGAAGTGCGCGCCGAGGCTGAGGAACAGCTGCTTGGCCATGGTGTTGTTGCTGTACTTGTTGATGTCGCGGATCACTTCCACCAGATCCGGTGATTGCGCCTGCACCAGCAGACGCGCCTTCTCCGGTACCTGGCCCTGACGATCCTTGCCGAGGATCTTGCCGCCCAGCTCCTGCCAGATCCCGCGTACTGCACCAGCGGCGTAACTGGGGTGGTCGAGCAGCGACAGGTAGGTCTGTGCGCTGCAGCCCTCGGGTAGCTTGCCGGTGACGATCACCGTGGTGCCGTCGTACTGGCTGACCGGGTTGTAGCGCACGTCCGGCCAGGCGGGGCAGGGCGCGGACTTGAGCAGCTTGACCTGGTTGTCGATACGGATCGAGGGAATCGGCGGATCCATGGCGATCTGCACCTTGCCCTCGGCGGCGCGAGCGACGAAACGCTGTGCCTTGAGGTTGACCAGCAGCGCATCAGGCTTGACCAGGAAGGGCTTGTTCTCATCGCCGCCGTCGTCATTGAAGGCAGGTAGCTGCGGAGTGACGAAGAAACTGCGGTCGAGCACCAGATCGCCCTGAACCTGCTGTACGCCGTTGATGCGCAGATCACGCAGCAACAGCCAGAGCTTCTCCATGTTCAGCTTGGGATCGCCACCGCCCTTGAGATAGAGGTTGCCTTGCAGCACACCGTTCTCCAGTGGGCCGTCGGCATAGAACTCGGTTTGCCAGTGGTGGGTCGGCCCCAGCAGTTCCAGCGCGGCGAAAGTGGTCACCAGCTTCATGGTCGATGCCGGGTTGACCGAAACGTCGGCATTGAACTGCAAGCCACCAGGCTGGCCACTGAGCGGCAGTGTCACTACGGACAGCGATTGGGTGGAAATCTTGTTCGCTCGCAGGGCTTTTTCGACATTCGCCGGCAGGCTGATGGACGTTGCCGCGTAGGTGGTCAGAGCGAGGGGGAGCAGAAAGGCGCCGAGCGCCAGTTGGCGAAACCGTTGGATCATCGAGAAAACCTTCCGCGTGCAGCGGAGCAACGATAGATGGGCAGGGACGAATGGCGCCCATTATGCCGTACGGCTGTGCTTTTGCACGCGATCAAGACGGGCTATCGGGCGTGGAAACTGCTAGAGTGCCGCGCGTTATCACCTAAGAGGAAAGTTACATGGCGACCAATCGTTCCCGCCGTCTGCGCAAGAAGCTCTGTGTCGATGAATTCCAGGAACTGGGCTTCGAGCTGACCCTGAACTTCAAGGCCGACCTGAGCGATCAGGTGATCGACAGTTTCATCGACCAGTTCCTGGACGATGCCATCGCCGGCAATGGTCTGGACTACGTCGGTGGCGAAGACTACGGCCTGGTGTGCCTGGCCAAACGGGGTTCGGTCAACGAAGAGCAGCGCAGTGCCGTCGAAGCCTGGCTCAAGGGCCGCGACGAGCTGCAGGGCTTCGAAGTCAGCCCGCTGCTCGATGTCTGGTATCCGGGTAATCCGATCAACCAGGCGTGAGCCTGTGGAGTGCCGGGCTCCCGGCACTCTCTCTTTGCTCGTTCAGGCCAGCCCTGCCTTCGCCAGGATGGCCTGTTCGTCCAGCGCATCGATCTGCTGCTTCTGCATGAAACGTTCGGCGTAACGCATTGCGACGCCCGAACGAATGAAGAGCGCGAACAGATCGGGGTCGATATGCGCGCCTCGGCACATCCCGGCCATGATGTTCAGCGCCTCGGATAGTGTCTTGCCCTTTTTGTAAGGGCGATCCACTGCCGTCAGGGCTTCGAAGATATCGGCGATGGCCATCATCCTGGCCGGCAGACTCATCTGCTCGCGTGTCAGGCGCTTGGGATAGCCGCTGCCGTCCATTTTTTCATGATGACCGCCAGCGATCTCGGCGACGTTCTGCAGGTGCCGTGGAAACGGCAAGCGGCTGAGCATGAGAATGGTCTGCACGATGTGGTGGTTGATGATGTAGCGCTCCTCGGCCGTCAGCGTGCCTCGGCCGATGCCGAGGTTGTGCAGCTCGCCGCGGTTGAATTTGTAGGTGGGCACTTCCAGCTGGAAACCCCAGGGGTTGTCCGCATCGATGCGCTCCTGTTCGGCGCGTTCGATCAGGTGCTCGGGGCGATCGGCCAGCAGCGGCTCGGCAACCGGCAGAGCGGCCGCTGGCGTGCGCTCCAGGCGTTGGGCCTCTTCCCAGGACACTCCCAGGCGGTTGTCGAGCGTGCGCAGCCAGCGGCGCTGTGCGATCTGCTGGAGGCGGGCGAGATCGGCTTCGGCCATGGCTTCTCCGCCGAGGTTGGTGTGGGCGACGAAGGCGAATTCGTCGTCGAGTTGGCCCAGCAACTCGTCGCGCAGCAGGGCCAATGCCTGCGCATCGCCACCCTCGGCGCAGCCTTTCCAGTAGCTGATCCAGGCATCGCGCTTGAGCACTTCGAAGCGCATGCGTATTTCGTGGATGCGGTCGTACAGGGTTTCCAGCTTGGTGGCCTTGTCCACCACGTATTCCGGGGTGGTGACCTTGCCGCAGTCGTGCAGCCAGGCCGCGATATGCAGTGCTTCCCACTCTTCCTCGTTGGGTTGGTAGTCGCTAAAGGCCGGTGCATTGCTATTGGCCGCAGCCTCGGCGAGCATCAGGGTGATTTCCGGCACGCGCTGGCAGTGGCCGCCGGTGTAGGGGCTCTTGGCGTCGATGGCGCCGGCGATCAACTGGATGAAGGCGTCCAGCAGCTGTTTCTGCCGGGCCAGCAGGCGCTGGCTTTCGATGCACAGGGCTGCGCTGCCGGAAACCGCATCGACGAATGCCACGCGCTCGGGGCTGAGCATGCTGTCGTCCTGTTCGCCGCTATCGCGCTGCAGCAGCACCAGAACTCCGACCGTTTCGCCCTGGCGATTGTGCAGGCCGGCGGCGATCAGGTGCAGGCGCGGGCTATCCATGGCCGACAGCAGACCGCGGAACTGGCCGGCCTGGTCGAAGCCGATGGAGGTCGCGACGCTATTGCCACCGCGTGCCGGGCCGCTGAGCCATGCCGGTAGGCTGCTATCATCACGCTGCAGCGCCTCGATGCCGAGCGCCGCTATGGACTGGCTTTCGCCGTCGATCAACACACCCTGGGGCTCCAGGCGCGCGCTGTCGGCGTCGAGCAGGTAGAGCAGCCCGCCCTGAGCCTCGCTGATGGCCACGGTGGAATCCATCACCCGCTTGATCAGCGTCTCGAAGCGGGTTTCCGCCGAGAGGCTGGCGGCGATGTCGAGAAAGCGTGACAGCGTGTCCTTCATGTGGGTCATGGACAGCGCCAACTGGTCGACTTCGAGGATCGGCGAGCGGCCACTGGCCGGATGGCCGAAGTCGAAGCGACGAATGGCCTCGGCTTCCTCGACCAGCGAGCGCAGCGGCTTGACCACCAGCCGCGAGGTCAGCCAGCCCAGTGGCAGGCACAGCAGCAGCGTGGTCAGGGTGATCAGGGCGCCTTGCCAGCGGATGCGATAGGCCTCGGCCAGCAATTCGTGCTCCGGCACCAGCAGGGCCAGATTCAGCCCTTGCGGGCCGCCTTCACGAATATGGCGCTGAGCCATGACCCAGCGCTGATGAGCCAGTTCGATCACGCCCTGGCTTTGCTCGCCCAGGTTGCGTTCGAGCAGCTCGCCGAGTGCAGGATTGAGGTCGCGCACCTTGACCCGGCTGGTGCGCCCCTCTTTCTCTGCCAGCAAGCGGCTGCTGTCCGGGTAGGCGACTGCATTGCCGTCGCTGTCCGCCAGCACCACTTCGCTGTTGGGCGTCACGCGATGGGCGGCGAGGGTGGCGGACAGGTCGTCGAGGGTGAGATCGGCCGCCAGCACGGTGGTCAACCCGGTACGGCGTGCCAGGGTGGTGCCGATCTCCTGGGTGGAGAAGAACAGGTAGGGCGCGGTCGTGATCTGCCCACCATCACCCCGGGCGCGCTTGAACCAGTCGCGCTCGCGCGGATCGTAGCGCTCGCTGAGGTTCTGCCGGCGGCTCAGCAGATTCAGCGAGCCGTCATAGAACAGGTAGTCGCTGGCTGTGCCAATGCTGCTGCGCTCGATGGCCCAGACCTGAAAGGCGGCCTTGTCCGGGGCATCGAAGCGCTGCTTGAGTACGTCGCTGCGCAGGGGGCGCACCATGAAGAAGTCGCCATCCTCGTAGCCGAGATAGATCGACGCCAGTTTGGGGTTGTCGCGCAGGGCCTGGACGAACAGCGGCAGCAGGGTGAGGCGGTCGTCGAGGTTGTCGGCCTGGGTCGAGGGGTTGAGTGCGATCAGGCTGAGCAGGTGGCGAATGGGGCGGTAGGTACTGTCCAGATCCTTCTCGACGTCGAGCTGGATGCGCTCGAACAGCGTGCTGCTGCTGGAGAAGATCAGGTGGCTGGTCTGTCGGTAGTTGAACAGGCCGAGCACAACGCCGGTAAAGAGCAGAAGCAGGGTGAACAGCACGCTGATGTGAACGTGCAGGGGAAAACGGCGTTCGCGGGGAACTGCTGCCTTGAGCATCGCTCTTCACTCCTTGGTCGCGCTGCGGACGACGGTTCGGGCTGGCTGATAAGGCGAGCCCTCTGAAGCGTAGTGAAGAGTTGGCCGACTTGCTGGGACGTCAGTGCTGAGTCTTGTCGGTCTGTGCACTGCCTGGCGTTTTACCCAGGCGCAATTGCAGCGCATGGATCAGCAAGGCCACCGCCAGCGCCAGGGCGGTGCCGATCAGCGCGTTGAACAGGCGCACTTCGGGCAGGTGCCAGTCGCGCGAAAGACTTTCGGCCAGCAGCACGAAACACAGGCTGGTCTGCAGGACGAACAGGCCATAGTGGTTGGCCTGCAGGGCGCGGCTGAGGACGATCAGCGGCAGCAGCATCATCACCATCATCGGCGGGCTCTGCAGGCTGTGCCCGAGCAGGATCAGCAACCCGGCGGCAGCAAGGCTGGCGAGGCTGGCCTGAACGGCACGCACCAGGCTGTTGTGAAAATCCAGCTGCAGCGTGGTGATCACTGCCAGGGTCAACCAATAGCCGCGCGACAAGCCGGCGAGGTTGACCACCAGCCCCGATGCGGCAAAGGCCAGCATGCAGGCCAGTGCGTGCAGGCGCCACTGGCGACGCGGCAGGCGCTGGGCATGCCGACGCAGTACCTTGAGCAGGCTGATCACGCGCGGCATATAGGGCCACATGCGCAGGCCATGCACGCCGCGCAGACCGAACGCCAGTAGCATCACCCACAGGCCGCCGAGGCTGAACAGCGTGGCTACGGCATAGGGGTTGTGCAAGTTGCCCATACCGAACTGGCCCTGGCCGAGGCATAGACAGATCGACAGGCCGATGCCGAGCTTGCCGGCCTCGCTGCCGAAGCGTTGCAGCCAGGCCAGCAGCAGGCCGAACGTGGCGAACAGCGCCAGGCTGATCAGCGGATGGCTGCCAGCCCAGAAACCCAGGCCGGTGCTGCAGGCGCCAAGGGCGGTGAGTAACAGCATGCGCAGCATGCCGAAGCGATGCAGCGGATTGGCCTGTGCCGCCTGAAACGCGCCCACCGACGCCCAGAGAAAGCCCGTGTGCGATGTGAACAGGCCCAGCAGCAAGGGCAGGGCGCAGCCCAGCCCGGCGATCACGGCGGGGCCCCAGGCGGGTGGCCCGGCATGCCAGGTGAAACTGTTGCGAATCAGGTTCTTCATGGACGCCTAGATGGGGCTGGAGCGACCGGTCATTTCCCGGGCCATTTCAGTTGCATAGCTGTCGGTCATGCCGGCGATGAAATCGATCACCCGCATGAACGAGCGATAAAGCGGCCAGCCCGGCTCCGGCGCATAGTAACTGAGCAGATCGAGGATGCGTTGATGCTTGAACGACAGCGGGCGGCCGCTGTGCAGCTCCAGTGCCGCGCCGCAGAAGGCGTTGAGCAGGATCTCCAGAGTGGTATAAGCGCCGATCTCGTGCAGGGTCTTGCGCTTGTCGTGGAAGATCTTCTCTCGCGCCAGGGCCTTGGCGTGCTGTACGCAGCGCTTGGCCGAGCCGTGCATGTGCTCGACCAGATCACCCTGCAGGGCACCGCGCAGCAGATCCTGCTGTTGCTCGACGAACGCGCCGGCAGCGGCGTTGGTCAGGTGCTCGATGGCCTTGCCACGCAGGATCGCCAGCTTGCGCCGGCGTGAATCCTTCGGGCCGAGCTGACGGTAGGTTTCCGGCAGGTCATCGCCGACCAGGTCGAGCAACAGGGCTTCCACTTCGCTATAGTCGAGCAGTTCCATCTCGACGCCGTCTTCCAGGTCGATCAGGCCGTAGCAGATGTCGTCTGCGGCCTCCATCAGATAGACCAGCGGGTGGCGCGCCCAGCGCTGGCTTTCCAGTTGGGGCAGCTCCAGCTTGGTCGCGATCTGTTCGAGCAGCGGCAACTCGCTCTGGTAGCAGCCGAACTTGTGCTTCTTGTAGCCCAGGGCTTCGGCGTGGCGCGCCGTCCAGGGGTATTTGAGGTACGTGCCCAGGGTGGCGTAGGTCAGGCGCGTACCACCGTCGAACTGGTGGTATTCCAGCTGGGTGAGCACACGAAAGCCCTGGGCATTGCCCTCGAAGTTGAGAAAGTCGCCGCGTTCGGCATCGCTCATGGCGTCCAGCCAGCCCTTGCCGGCGGCCTGCTGGAACCAGTGGCGGATGGCATCCTCGCCGGAATGGCCGAACGGCGGGTTGCCGATGTCATGGGCCAGGCAGGCCGACTGCACGACCATGCCCAGATCGCTCGGCTCGCACCAGTCGGGCAGTTCGTCGCGGATCATCTCGCCGACACGCATCGCCAGCGAGCGGCCGACGCAGCTGACTTCCAGCGAGTGGGTCAGGCGGGTATGGATATGGTCGTTGCTCGATACCGGGTGCACCTGGGTCTTGCGTCCCAGGCGGCGAAAGGCGCCGGAGAAGATGATGCGGTCATGATCCTTGTGAAACGGGCTACGGCCCAACTCGGCCGAGCTGGGCGCTGGTTTGCCGAGACGTTCGCGGGTGAGCAGGGTATGCCAATCCAAGGCCGATCCTCGCCGGGTTGATCAAGGCCCCTAGCTTGGGTGTTCGGGCGGTTGCCTGCAAGTCGCGGATTACAGGCCGGCGGCGTCGATGTCGACCAGTAGCAGGCGACGGCCGTTATCGATGAACTGGCCAGCCGTCAGGCAGTACTGGTTGCTGGTGGCGTCGCGGTAGGTGCTGGAGAGCGTCAGGCGGCGTTCTTCCCAACCTTCGGCGAGCAGTTGGTAGAAGTACGGTCGCCACGACCAGTTGTGGCCCAGGTAGCGGTTGTCGGCCTGCCAGCGTTGTGCGCGCCACTCGAGGTTGGGCGTGAGTTGCGTGCCATGACGGTCGCATTGGTAGATGCGCAGCAGCCAGGGGTAGCCATCCGGTGGGCGGAGGGCCTCGGCCGAGGCGCCGCTTTCGGCCCAGGCCTTGAGTTCGCTCATCAGTTCGGCCAGTTGCTGGCGCATGTTCACCAGGCGTGCTCGCTCGGACAGCTTGTGCTGCACGTAGCTGTCGCGCAGGTGGGCGAAACGGCCGACGAAGGCGTCGCTGGCGAACAGTTCGCGCTCGGGGCGGGCGAACAGGAAGCCTTGTACGTAGCGGGCGCCGCATTCCAGCGCGAAATTCAGCTCGGCCTCGGTTTCCACGCCCTCGGCGATGATCCAGCAGCCGGTTTTCTCGGCCATCTGCGCCAGTGCCTTGACCACTTCACCGCTGGGGCCGCCACGGGCGGCCTCCTGGAACAGGCGCATGTCCAGCTTGAGGATGTCCGGCTGCAGCGCCAGTACGCGGTCGAGCTGCGAGTAACCGGCGCCGAAGTCGTCGATGGCGATGCGTGCTCCGGCCTCGCGGTACTGCGCGACCACGTGTGGCAGGCGCTGACTGGCGCCCCCCAGCTCGGTGATCTCGAAGACGATGCGGCCCGGTTCGATGCCGCTGCGTTCCAGCTGGATGAGGCTGGGCAAAGGCTGAGTGGGGCGCAGGCGGCTGATCCAGCGCGGTGAGATGTTGAGGCTGAGAAACCAGTCCTTGGGCGCTTCGTGAAAGCGCATCAGGGCATCTTCGCGAACCTGGCGATCGAGCCGGCGCAGGGCCGCTGGCGGCGTTTTGGGATCGGCGAACAGAGGGCCAGCCGAGCGTGCCTGGCCGTGCTCATCGCGCAGCCGTGCCAGCGCTTCGACCCCGGCAATGCGCCCGGTGGCCGTGTCGATGAAGGGCTGGAAGACGGCGAAAGGCAGTCCGTCGATCACCTGGGCATCCTTAATTGTGAGCTGTGTTATGGCTATTGGATAAGCAGACGGCTCGACTAAGCAAGATCGCGGCCAGGCGGTATAGACCAGCGAAAATTTTATCGGCTAGTCATATCGCGCGGAGTGGCGGGGGCGTTGGAATTACGGCGCCTGAGCAGTGGCGCCAGCAGCAGGGCCAGGCGCAGCCAGCGGCGCCAGCCGCGTTTGCCGCCGATGAGGCCAGCCAGGGCCAAGGCACCACCAGTGAGCCATATTGGTGCGCTGCCGCTGCGCAGGCTGAGGCCGAAGTCTTTCGCCTGGCGCAAGGGTTGGGTCAGCAGCAAGGCCTCATGGCGGATTTCCTGGCGGCGCATTTCCAGGCGCATGCGCAACATGGCTTTGCGCAACTCACGGCGCGAGGCATTGCTGGGCAGTGTGGGTAGGCTCATGGCAACAGTTGCTCCCGGTCACGTTGCAGTTCTTCCAGGCTGGCGCTGAACGGGGCGGGCGCACGCAACAGGCTGGCCAGCAGCCAGCCGGCGCAGAGCAACAGGCCGATGCCATAGAACGCACAAAGCCCGATAGCCACGGCCAGGCGATGGGTATCCCAGTAGAGGATCAGCAGCAACGCGGACAAGCCGATCAGCAGCAGCAGGGCGAAGCCCAGGCTCAGCCCACCCAGCAGCAGGATGCGCAACGCCTGGCTGCGCTGTTCTTCCAGTTCGTGGCCGACCAGCTCCAGGTGACCCTGGAGCCAGCCGAGCAGTGCGCCGCCGAGGCGGCGCGGCGAAGGGCTATCGCTCATCTGCACGGTATCAGCGTCGGCTCAGGAGCAGGCCGATCAGCATGCCGATGGCAGCCGAGAGGCCGAGCGCCTGCCAGGGGTGCTTGTGCACATAGTCTTCGGTGGCGTCGACGGCGATCTTGCCCTGCTCGCGCAGGCTGGTCTCTGCGTGCTGCAGGGTTTCGCGAGCGCGAGACAGGCTGCTGCGGATGTCCTCGCGCAGATGATCGGCCTGCTCGCCGGCCAGGCTGGCGGAGTGCTGCAGCAGTTTCTCGGTGTCGTTGACCAGGGCCTGGAACTCGTCGAGCAGGCTGTCTTGCTGAGATGAAGCGGCAGTTTTGCGGGGCATCGTGCGCATCCTCTGCGTGGTGAATGTAAGGCTTGTGAGTGCAGAACGGCCTTGAGGGTTCAGTCAGATTAGCAAACTGTGTGCTGGTACATCGATTGCATTGTGCTGGTGCGTGATGCCTCGATCGTGCCCTTTGATGGGGCTTTTTCGGGTGGGGTCAGGATGGCCGAAATCGCGATTAACCCATTGATAAATAAAAAATAAGTACCTTTTCGAAAGAAACTGACGGTGCCATTTTGGTGCCGTCGGGCAGCGCCAGTATCGGGCGATGCCGTCTGGCTTGCCACTTGCTGGTGCGCAATTGCCAGGGTTTGCTTTCATTTGGTGCTTTTTCCATTTTCGGAGCCCTCGTCTTAGATGGAAAACCTCAACAGTGCCGTCGCCTCGCTGGTGCATGGTTCCAACACGCTGTTTATCTTGCTGGGTGCGATCATGGTGCTGGCCATGCACGCCGGTTTCGCCTTCCTCGAAGTGGGAACCGTCAGGCAGAAGAACCAGGTCAACGCGCTATCGAAGATTCTTTCCGACTTCGCCGTTTCGGCGTTGGCTTATTTCTTCGTCGGCTACTGGGTGGCCTACGGCATTACCTTTCTCGAGCCGGCTGCCGTGCTCACCGAAAACCATGGCTACGGTCTGGTGAAGTTCTTCTTCCTGTTGACCTTCGCCGCGGCCATTCCTGCGATCATCTCCGGTGGCATCGCCGAGCGTGCCAAGTTCGGCCCGCAGTTGTGCGCCACGGTGCTGATAGTGGCGTTCGTCTATCCCTTCTTCGAAGGGCTGATCTGGAACGGCAACCATGGCTTCCAGGCCTGGCTGGAGGCGCATTTCGGTGCCAGCTTCCACGATTTTGCCGGATCCGTGGTGGTGCACGGCGTCGGTGGCTGGCTGGCCTTCGGTGCGGTCATGCTGCTTGGCCGGCGCAATGGCCGCTACCGCGATGGTCGTCTGGTGGCGATGGCGCCGTCGAATATCCCGTTCCTGGCGCTGGGCTCATGGATCCTGATCATCGGCTGGTTCGGTTTCAACGTCATGAGCGCGCAGAATCTGGAAAATATCAGCGGCCTGGTGGCGGTCAACTCGCTGATGGCCATGGTCGGCGGCACCATGGCAGCCCTGCTGGTGGGGCGTAACGACCCCGGCTTTCTGCATAACGGCCCGCTGGCAGGCCTGGTGGCCGTTTGCGCAGGCTCGGATCTGATGCATCCGGTAGGCGCGCTGTTCACCGGCCTGATTGCCGGTGCACTGTTCGTCTGGGCCTTCACCGCCACGCAGGTAAAATGGAAGATCGACGACGTACTCGGCGTATGGCCATTGCATGGCCTGTGCGGCGTCTGGGGCGGGATCGCGTGTGGCATCTTCGCCCAGGAAAGTTTTGGTGGTCTGGGTGGTGTGAGCCTGGCCAGCCAGCTGATCGGCACGGCTGTCGGTGTGCTGGTTGCGCTGGTGGGTGGCTTTGCCGTGTATGGCCTGCTGAAGGCGACCCTGGGGATTCGCCTGGGTCAGGAAGAGGAGTTCAATGGCGCCGACCTGTCGATTCACAAGATCGGCTCGGTGAGCCACGACTGAGGTTTGCTACGGGCGTGAAAAAGCCGGGCATTGGCCCGGCTTTTTCATTGCTGAAGATCAGCCCTTGCGGCCTTCGACCTGCTTGCCGTTGACCGTGCCCTCCTTGAGCATGATCTGGTATTCCTTGCCGTCGGTTTCCACCTGATGCAGGCGCACCAGCAAATGGCCCCAATCCTTGGCGAACCAGAGTACGGTCTTGCGGCTGCTCTGGGTGGGGTCGCGCACGCGTTCGACCTTGATCGCGTCGATCAGGCCAGCGCGGGTGCGTACCACTTCCTCGCCCAGCACGCGGAAGTCATAGGTCTCGACTTCATCACCATCGACGACCTGGTAGCTCATGCTCTGCTTGCCGTCGGCGACGTCGAGCTGCAGGGCGATCTGGTAGCTGGATTTGTCCAGCAGGCCGCGATTGAGTGGCAGGCGCACGGCATTGTCGCGGTCGCTGCCGATGACCTGCTTCTGCTGCCAGTCGAAGTCCTGCTCGACCTTCTTGCTTTTGCCCAGGCCGCTGCGGTCGAAGCGGTAGCTCAGCGGCAGCAGCGTGCCGTTATCGAGCGTGAAGGTGCTTTGTTCGGTCAGGCCGGCGACCAGCATCGATGCCTCGAAATCGAGTTTCCAGCGCTCGCCATCGACTTTCTCGAGGCTGCGTTCGGCGCTGCCACTGACCGGCAGTTGCTTCCAGTCGGCGGTGTAGCTGGCGGAGAAGGGTTCCAGTTCTGCCGAGAAAGCCGGCAGGCTGAACAGGGTCAGGGCGAACAACAGAGCGCGACGCATAAAGTCTCCTAGGTTCGAATCACGTGGCCGCTGGCGGGCAGCGGCTGGCCATCCAGCATTGCGCCTTGAGCGCCAAGACGCAAGCGGCCCTCGGCGAACCAGCGTACCGCCAGCGGGTAGATGCGGTGTTCCTGCTGGTGCACGCGGCTGGCCAGGCGCTCGGCCGTGTCGTCTGCCAGCACGGGCAGCACAGCTTGTACGACCAGAGGGCCACCATCGAGTTCCTCGGTCACGAAGTGCACGCTGCAGCCGTGCTCCGTATCGCCAGCTTCCAGGGCGCGTTGATGGGTGTGCAGGCCCTTGTGGCGAGGCAGCAGGGACGGATGAATGTTGATCAGACGTCCGCTGTAGTGCTTGACGAAACCCGGGGAGAGGATGCGCATGAAACCGGCCAGCACCACCAGATCGGGCTGGTGGGCGTCGATGGCCTCGATCAATGCGGCATCGAAGGCTTCGCGGCCGTCGTAGTGCTTGTGATCGAGTACGCGGGTGGCAATGTCGGCCTGCTGCGCGCGCTGCAGACCGTAGGCGTCCGCGCGGTTGGAAATCACCGCGCGGATGCGTGCCGGGTTGTCGTCATGCGTGCAGCTGTCGATCAGCGCTTGCAGATTGCTGCCTGATCCGGAGATCAGGACGACGACATTGCAGGGCATCAGTGAGCTTTCAGGTTGTTCAGTACGACCTGTTCGGCACCGTCGGCGGCCGCGGCGATCTGGCCGATGACCCAAGGTTGCTCGCCGCTGGCGCGCAGGCTGCTCAGAGCGGCTTCGACCTGATCCTGAGCGACGCAGATGACCATGCCGACACCGCAGTTCAGCACGCGGTGCATTTCATGCTCGTCGACGTTGCCTTGTTCCTGCAGCCAGTCGAACACGGCTGGGCGATTCCAGCTGGCCACGTCGATCACCGCCTGGGCGCCTTGCGGCAGTACGCGCGGGATGTTGTCCAGCAGGCCGCCACCGGTGATGTGAGCCATGGCCTTGACCGCGCCGGTTTCCTTGATCAGCTTGAGCAGCGGCTTTACGTAGATGCGGGTCGGCGCCATCAGCAGGTCAGCCAGGGCCTTGCCGTCCAGTTGCACCTGCTCGATGTCGGCGCCGGAGACTTCGATGATCTTGCGGATCAGCGAGTAGCCGTTGGAGTGTGGGCCGGAGGAGGGCAGGGCGATCAGCGCGTCGCCGGTGACGACCTTGGAGCCGTCGATGATTTCGCTCTTTTCCACCACGCCGACGCAGAAACCGGCCAGGTCGTAGTCTTCGCCTTCGTACATGCCCGGCATCTCGGCGGTTTCACCACCGACCAGGGAGCAGCCAGCCAGCTCGCAGCCAGCGCCGATGCCGGTGACCACGGTGGCGGCGACGTCGACGTTGAGCTTGCCAGTGGCGTAGTAGTCGAGGAAGAACAGCGGCTCGGCGCCACAGACCACCAGGTCGTTGACGCACATGGCGACCAGATCCTGGCCGATGCTGTCGTGCTTGTTCAGGTTCAGCGCCAGGCGCAGCTTGGTGCCGACGCCGTCGGTGCCGGAGACCAGCACCGGCTGCTTGTAACCGGCCGGGATCTCGCACAGGGCGCCGAAGCCACCCAGGCCACCCATGACTTCCGGACGGGCAGTGCGCTTGGCCACGCCTTTGATGCGCTCGACCAGGGCTTCACCGGCATCGATGTCGACGCCTGCGTCCTTGTAGCTGATGGAGGGTTGCTTGCTCATAGATCCGGGCCTTTGAATGGGGAGTTCGGGTAGCGCCGACATGGCGCAGGCTCATCCAAGGAGCCCGGCGCGCCTACCGGCTGGCGAAGGCGCGCGATTTTATCAGGCTTGCCCGGTAGCGGCCACTCACGCGCATGCGCTTCGTCGCGCTCGGCATCGCCGGTTGCCCGGTCGTCAGCGGCTGTTTAAGGTATAGGCCCTTCACGGCCCCGCGCCGTCGTTCCTTCTGCGAGAGCCCATCATGCGTCCGTTCCTCCGTCCATTGCTGTTCTGCCTGTCGCTGCTCTGCCTGCCTGTCATGGCGGCGCCGGTCAGTGGCTTGTATCAGGTGCGTGAGCCGGTTGCCGATCAGGAGCCTGCCAGCCGCGACGAGGCCATGCAGCGGGCGCTGCAGACCCTGGTGCAACGCCTGACCGGCGATGCCAAGGCCGTGAACAATCCGGGGCTGGACGGGCTGCGCAAGGATCCTCAGCAGATCGTCAGTCAGTTCGGCTATGAGGGCGACGCACTGATGGTGGACTTCGATCCGGCCAGCACCGAACGCCTGCTGCGTGGCGCCGGACTGCCGCTGTGGGGCGCCAATCGCCCGGCCATCCTCACCTGGTGGCTCAACGAGACCAGCGATGGCAGCCAACTGATCGGCGAGAGCCAGGCGGAGGCCGCGCCACTGCGCGACGCCGCTCAGCATCGCGGGCTGCCGCTGCGCCTGCCGATGGCCGATCTCAGCGAGCAACTGGTGGCCACTCCGGAAGGTCTCGCGGCCAATGATCCGCAGGCTCTGCGCGATGCCTCCGAACGTTATGGCGCGGACGCGCTGCTGGCGGTGCGGGCAACGCAGCGCGATGACAAGTGGCAGGCGCAATGGCGCCTGTGGATCGGCGAGGAGCGCGAGCAGGGCAGTGTCGAGGCTGCCGATCAGGCCGCCCTGGCCGATGCCGTGATGCTGGCGGTCAACGAGCGCCTGGCGCCGCGTTTCGTCATCAAGCCGGGTGCTGCGCAAAGCCTGACGCTGGTGCTCGACGGTGCCGATCTGAACCGTTTCGCGGCCGTCGAGCGCCTGCTCGAGCCGTTCGCCCCGCGCCTGGTGGCAGTCAACGGCAAGCAACTGACCTATCAGGTCAGCGCCAGCGCCGATCAGTTGCGCGCCCAATTGGCTCTGGGCCAGTTGCAGGAAGAAGCGGCGCCGCAAACCGCGCCGACACCGGCGCCCGCCGCCGCTGGCCAGGCCCCGGGTGCTCCGGTTTCCACGCCTGTGCAGCCAAGCAACAACGCCCTGCATTTCCGCTGGTAAACTGCCGCGCTCTGGCCGTCCGGCCGGAGCGCCTGTGTGGCGCGCCCCGATACCAAGGAGCCGAGGATGACCGATTCCACTCGCTGGCTATGGATGGCTGGGCTGTTTCTGCTCGGCTGGTTGCTGTATCTGCTGCACCCGATTCTTTCGCCCTTTCTGGTCGGCATCCTGCTGGCCTACATGGGTGATCCGCTGGTCGACCGTCTGGAGCGCTATCGCCTGTCGCGTACCGGCGGTGTGGTGGTGGTCTTCGCCCTGTTCACACTGGCCTTGCTGATCCTGTTGCTGGTGTTGGTGCCGATGCTGGGGCGGCAACTGGTGCGCCTGTATCAGTTGGCGCCGGAAATGCTCGACTGGCTGCAGGGCACGGCCTTGCCCTGGTCGCAGTCGCACCTTGGCGTGAGCAACGACGTGTTGCAGGTCGATCAGCTCAAGCAGGTGTTCTCCGACAACCTCGGCAAGACCACCGACGTGCTCAAGACCGTGCTGGCCCAGGCGACGTCGTCGGGCCTGGCACTGCTGGCCTGGCTGGGCAACCTGCTGCTGATTCCGGTGGTCAGCTTCTACCTGATGCGTGACTGGGATTTGCTGGTCGAGCGCCTACGCCGCCTGCTGCCGCGCCAGCGCGAAGGACTGGTGGTCAAGCTGGCGGGTGAGTGCCATGAAGTGCTCGGCGCTTTCCTGCGAGGGCAACTGATGGTGATGCTGGCACTGAGTGTCGTTTATGCCGTTGGCCTGATGTTCGTGGGCCTGGAGCTGGGGCTATTGATCGGCGTGCTGGCTGGCCTGGCGAGCATCGTGCCGTACATGGGCTTTATCGTCGGCATCGGTGCGGCGTTGACCGCCGCGCTCTTCCAGTTCGGCCTCGACCCCTATCCGCTGATCGGCATTGGGGTGGTGTTCATGATTGGCCAACTGCTCGAAGGCATGGTGCTGACCCCGCTGCTGGTGGGTGATCGCATCGGCCTGCATCCGGTGGCGGTGATCTTCGCCATCCTCGCCGGTGGCCAGCTGTTCGGCTTCACCGGGGTGCTGCTGGCCCTGCCGGTGGCGGCGGTGATCATGGTTCTGCTGCGCCATGCCCATGATTTGTATAAACTTTCCGGCCTTTACGGAGAGAACAGCGGTTCCCACGAGCCCCCGACATGAAACCCATCCAGCTTCCCTTGGGGGTGCGTCTGCGCGACGACGCCACCTTCGCCAACTATTACCCTGGTGCCAATGCCGCGGCCCTGGGCTATGTCGAGCGTCTGTGCGAGGCCGATGCGGGCTGGACGGAGAGCCTGATCTACCTGTGGGGCGCCGAAGGTGTTGGGCGCAGCCACCTGTTGCAGGCAGCGTGCTTGCGCTTCGAGCAGCGTGGCGAGGCGGTGGTGTATCTGCCGCTGGGCGAGGTGGTGCAGCATGGCCCGGAGCTACTCGACAACCTGGAGCAGTGCGAGCTGGTCTGCCTCGATGATCTGGATGCAATCGCTGGCCGCAGTGATTGGGAAGAGGGCCTGTTCCACCTGTTCAATCGCTTGCGTGACAGCGGTCGGCGCCTTTTGCTGGCCGGCACCATGTCGCCGCGCGAATTGCCAATTAAACTGCCTGACCTCAAGTCGCGGCTGACCCTGGCGCTGGTATTCCAACTGCACGAACTGTCCGACGAAGATAAGTTGCGTGCCCTGCAGCTACGCGCATCGCGCCGTGGCCTGCAGATGAGCGACGAGGTCGGGCGTTTCATCCTTACCCGTGGCGAGCGCGGCATGAGCGCACTGTTCGAACTGCTCGAACGCCTCGATCAGGCCTCGCTGCAGGCACAGCGCAAGCTGACCATTCCTTTCCTCAAGGAAACCCTGGGCTGGTGAAGAGCTGCAGCTTCAAGCTGCAGAGCGTAGCCTGGATGCAATCCGGGAACCTTCCCACGCCATCCCCGGGTTTCATCCGGGCTACGGGCTACTCGCGAACTTTATAGCTGCACAGGCGCTTCGCGAGCAGAGCTCGCTCCTGCATTCATGGCGCGCTCCGGGACTTTCTAGCTCGCGCCCAGTTCCTGCATGAACTCGGCGATTGCCTCGGCGCAGGCCTTTGGCTGCGTCTGCAGGATGAAGTGCGGGCCATTCAGGCGAATCTGGCGGATATCGCTGCAGAACTGGGGCAGCCGTTCAGCGGCTGCGCTGGCGATCAGGAGACCTTGTTAGGGGCAGAGGTGCAGGCACGGGTAATCCAAATCCTGCGACCCTTTTGCTGGCAGGTTTATAACCTGGCAATCGATACCCGCGAGTGCGTCGAGCAAGGGGCCGAAGAGGGTGCTGCTGCCGTTCATGCCAGGCAGCAGCACCAGGCGCATCAGACCTCTCCTGCCAGCTTGCGGTCGTACTGGAAGCGCCAGCGGGTATAGAGCAGGGCGCAGCAGAACAGGCCGAAGCTGATCACCGCTTCCAGCGCGCCGAACAAGGCGCGTTGTGGGTCGATGGCGGCGAGTACGCCCTGGATGAAGTAGATGTTCACCACGAAACAGATCCAGGCATGCGCGCGGGCGTTGCCCATGATCAGGCCGGGGGCGAGCAGCGCCAGAGGGATCAGCTGGATGGCCAGCACTACGCCGATGCGTGCACCGTGCAGATCGGCGAAAGCCAGGTTCCAGATCAGCAGCAGAAGCACCAGGGCGATGAAACTGAACAGGCTGAGGGCGCGGCTCAGTTTCATGCGCGGTTCGAGCCATTGCAGGCTGGGCAGGGGTTTCTTGGCACGGGCCACGGTCAGTTCTCCAGCTTCTGGGCGATGCGCGCCAGGCGCGTGCCAAGGGCGCGGCACAGGGCGATTTCATGTTCGTCGAGTGGACGCTTACCGTCGCTGCCGGCATGGTGGCTGGGGCCGTAGGGCGTGCCACCGCCTTGGGTCTGCAGCAAAGCCGACTCACTATAGGGCAGGCCGCACAGCAGCATGCCGTGGTGTAGCAGGGGCAGCAGCATCGACAGCAGGGTGCTTTCCTGGCCGCCATGCAGGCTGGCGGTGGAGGTGAACACGCCCGCCGGCTTGCCGACCAGCTCGCCGGTCAGCCACAGGTTGCTGGTGCCATCGAGGAAATACTTCAGCGGGGCGGCCATGTTGCCGAACCGTGTCGGGCTGCCGAGAGCCAGGCCGGCGCAGTTCTTCAGGTCATCGAGGGTGGCGTAGGGGGCGCCTTCGTCGGGGATGCTCGGCGCTACGGCTTCGCATTCGCTGGACACCGCCGGTACCGTGCGCAGGCGTGCGTCGAGCCCGGCCAGTTCGATGCCGCGGGCGATTTGCGCGGCCATCTGCGCGGTGGCGCCGTGGCGGCTGTAGTAAAGAACCAGGATATAGGGGGCGCTCATGCCAGTAGCTCCAGTACTTTTTCCGGCGGCCGACCGATCACGGCTCTGCCACCCGCGACCAGGATGGGGCGCTCGATCAGCTTGGGATGGCTGGCCATGGCGTCGATCAGTTGCGCCTCGCTCAGGCTGGCATCGTCCAGGCCCAGTGCTTTGTACTCATCCTCGCCGCTGCGCAGCAGTTGCCGGGCGCTGATGCCCAGTTTGCCGAGCAGGTCGCGCAGCTCGGCGGCGCTGGGCGGTGTTTCCAGATAACGCACGACGTTCGGCTGCAGGCCGCGCGCTTCGAGCAACTCCAGCGCGCCACGGGATTTCGAGCAGCGTGGGTTGTGGTAGAGGGTCAGGTCGGTCATGGGACTATATTCGGCTTGAGGTGCTGGCTATTCTAACCGCCTCCCGCGTGGATACGTGAAGGTCGCCCATGCGCCTGGTGCGACCTTTTCACGCGGCGGGCTGTCCATTGTGGTTCGGCAACTGCGTTTGCGCGGTTGTCGTGAAAGGCAGTCCATCGGCGGCCCGCTGGGTCGATCACAGTTGTGCAAAAGGAGAGGGCATGCAGCATCGACTGCGGGATTGGCTGGATTTCTGGCGCTCCCTGTTGCAACGCTTCGTCGATGATCGTGGCACCAGCAGTGCGGCGGCGCTGACCTATACCACGCTGTTCGCGGTGGTGCCGATGATGACCGTCACCTTCGCCATGCTCTCGGCCATCCCGGCTTTCCAGGGCGTGGGTGAGGATATCCAGACCTTCATCTTCCACAATTTCGTGCCGTCCACGGGCGAGACAGTGCAGCAATACCTGCGTGAGTTCACCGGTCAGGCGCGGCAACTGACCTGGATCGGTGTCGCAGTGCTGGCGGTTACGGCCTTTCTCATGCTGGTGACCATCGAGAAAACCTTCAATGCCATCTGGCGGGTACGCCAGCCGCGACGTGGTATGTCCAGCTTCCTGCTGTACTGGGCGATTCTCAGCCTCGGCCCGCTGTTGCTCGGTGCCGGTTTTGCCGTCAGTACCTACATCACCTCGCTGTCGTTGATCTCCGGGCCGGACGCGGTGCTCGGGGCCAAGACCCTGCTGCGGTTCATGCCGTTGCTGTCGAGCGTGGCTGCATTCACGCTGCTCTACGCGGCAGTACCCAATATCCGCGTGCCCTTGCGTCACGCGCTGCTGGGTGGTGCGTTCACGGCGGTGCTGTTCGAAATCGCCAAGGCGCTGTTCGGCCTTTATGTACGCCTGTTTCCCGGTTACCACCTGATCTACGGTGCCTTTGCCACCGTGCCGCTGTTTCTGCTGTGGATCTACCTGTCGTGGCTGATCGTGCTGCTGGGGGCCGAACTGGTCTGCAGCCTGTCGTTGCCCAAGCACTGGCGACGGCGCCCGCTGCCGCGCTCACTGGTGTTGCTCGGCATTCTGCGTTTGCTGCTGGAGCGCCAGCAGCGCGGCGAGCCGTTGCAACACCGTGATCTGCAGGGCTCGGGCTGGCGAGTGCCCGAAGATGAATGGGGCGAAGTCATGGCGTTTCTCGAGCGGGAGCACCTGGCCTGCCGTGCCAGTGGCGGCGGTTGGGTGCTGTGCCGCGACTTGCACCACTTCAGCCTGCAGCAATTGCTGGCCAGCAGCCCCTGGCCGCTGCCGAATCTGCGCCAGTTGCCCGAACACCTCAACGAACCCTGGTATCCGGCCATGCGTCAGGCGCTGCAAACCCTGCAGGCGCAACAGGACGAGCTGTTTGGCGACAACCTGGCGGCCTGGCTGGCCGGGCGCCAGGCGTCTCAGACGACAAACTGACGGAAAATGTCAGATTGCGGCGTTGCTCCGCCAGGCATTCAGGCTGCTCTGGCCGCTATGACACAGCGCAGTGGGCCACCGCTGCGCTGGCATGCTTCTGGCTAAGGTTGCAGCAGGGCAGGATGATCGAGTGGGCAGTGAAGCATGAAAACGCGCGGACAAAGGGTCATCCATCTGCATCAGCGTGATCCGCAGGAGGCGCTGGAGCGCCTCAATCGCGTCACCGAGCTGCGCTTCAGGCAATGGCCGGAGTCGCTACTCGCTTATGTCGAACCAAGGGAGGGCGATGGCGAGACGGTGGTCGAGCCCACGCCCGCCAAGGTGCAGCCAGGCTGAGCCGATCAGGCCAGTGCCTGGCGATTCTCGCTGCTGCTCAGCTCCACGGCCTGTACGAAGAATTCCTCGACCACCAGTGTCGCCGCCGGCACCGCCGAGCGCAGGCGCACCTGCATGTCTTCGATACGCTGCTTGAAGGGCATGCGGGCAATGCCGGACAAGAGGATCTTGCCCTGTGCATTGACCTTGCCGTGATCCACCTCGACTTCCCGCCGCCGCTCGCCGTCGCGGTAACTGACCAGCAGCGACACCGGCAAGTTGGCCTGACCGGGCAACTGCAGCCAGGTGGCGATGTTGTAGTCGGCCACGCGTCCCTCGTAGGCCGTCAGTTGAGAGCGGGCGACATCGACGATCCGTGCAGGCACGGAGCCGATCAGCTTGTCATGGACGTTAAGCGACATGGGCACAGTTCCACGCTTATGGCCGAGAAAAGAAAGCACGTTTGCCGAGAATTATAGGCAGGAGGGTGCCGTGCAAACTGTGCGCTCGGCCGGTGCCGGGCGTGACCGGTCTCGCAGATTCGGCGCGTAAGGCCGTGGGTTCAGCTCAGTCGCAGTGGGTAGCGGGCCACCACGGGCGTGTCCAGGTTGCTGGCCGGTAGCGGCAGGATCGCCTGGTTGTGGACATTGGCCAGCTGCAGCCACAGGTGTTCACCCTCGACGAACTGACCGCTGGGCAGCCAGAGCCCGTGGTGCCAACCATTGCCTGGCGCGGGCGTGCTTTGCAGCACGCCAGGGTGGGTTTGTGCGCTCGGCGCGCGGCGCAACCATACCGGGCGAGGCAACCCCTTGAGGTAGCGCAGGCCCAGGTGCAGACCTTCATGGTTGAGATGCCGCCAGCGCACCAGCGCCAGGGTGGGCGTGCCGCTGGTGAGCAGCAGCACCAACTGACCGACGCACATCTGCGCGCCCTCGTTGCCGTTGCACAGCAAGCGCGCACCGCCGGCGCTGGCATCGAGCAGGGTGGCAGCGGTGCGCGGCGGCCGTTTGTCGAGCAACTGCGCATGGATCGCGGCGAGGCCAACGAGCAGATCGCACTGGCCGTCGAGTTCGGCGCGTTCATGTTTGCGCTGCTGACGACCGAGCCAGTGATGATGAACACGTGCCAGCAACTCATGTTCCGCCTGGCTTTGCAGGGGCGCCGGCTCATTCAGAGCGATCAGCAGGGCGCCCAGTTCCAGGCGGCGCAGATTTTGCGCGTTGCCCTGCGCTTGCTGATCCATGCTCAGGCAGGCCTGCGACTGGCTGAGATCGACCACCGGGTCGTCGCTTTCCTCGTCTTCTTCCCAGTCGAGCAGTCGTGCCAGACCGGCGTAAGGGGAGAGCGCGGCGAACAGCAGCAGGCATTCACCCTCGGCCAGGTGGAACGGATTGCTCAGGGCCAGCAGCAGGCTTTGCTGATAGAGCCCGCGCAGGGTGCTGGCTGGCCTGGGCTGAAAGGCGGCGGCGATGGGTTCGTCCAGGCATTGCTGATGCTCGCCGATCCAGTACAGCAGGTGGCTGTCACGCCAGACCGACGCCGGTGGCTCCTGATACAGCTGGTAATGACGCAGCATCTGCTGGGCGAGAAAGTGCTGCGCCATGTACAGGCACCAGGCCAGGTGCGGGCGTGATGGCTGACGCCCCTGGAGGATCTGCAGCAGCAGGCGTTTGAAGCCGATCGCCAGTTCTCGGCACAGGCGCACGAACAGGTTGTCGGGCGTGCTGCCTGCATCGGTGAGGGCGGCATAGTGGCGAAATTCGTCACTGAAGCTTTGCAGCGCGCGTTGCCTTTCCAGTAAGGTCACCACGCTGCGGTTGAGGTTGAACAGCAGGCCCACGATTCGTTGCAGTGCGCTGCCCAGATCCTGCTGGCGCGCCTGGGCCAGTTGTTCGACCAGATCCGCCGGTACGCCGCTGCCATCTGCGCGAATCTCCGGGACTTCCAGGCGTAGGGCATCCAGCGTCATATCAACCCCGGAAGCACGAGGATCGAGGGCATGGGCTCTCTCAGCAAGATGGTGATGGGTATCTGCGCAGGTCTGTTGCTGACCGCTTGCAGCGAGGACTTCGGGCCGGATCAGCATGGACGAAAGGTAACGGCTGACAGCCTCGATGGCCAGTGGCTGGTCATCAATTATTGGGCCGAGTGGTGTGCGCCCTGTCGCACCGAAATCCCCGAGCTCAACGCGCTGGCCACATCCCTAGAGGGGAAGGGCGCGCGCGTTATCGGGGTCAACTTCGATGGCTTGCAGGGCGAGGATCTCAAGCATGCCACCGATACCTTCGACATTCAGTTCACCGTACTGGCGCAGGATCCCGCGCCGCGCTTCGCCTTGCCGCACAACGACGCCTTGCCGGTGACCTACATCATCGATGAGCATGGCAAGCTGCGCGAACGCCTGCTCGGCGAGCAGACCGCCGCCGGTCTGCAGGCTCATTTGCAGCGCCTGCGCGGGCAATAAGCGGAGAAACACCTGCGACGGACAGTCGCGGATATCGATAGCATGCTAAGATTTTGCCTCGTTCGTTCCTGAGCCGAGTTGCAAGAGTCACTTCGATGTCCGCCACCCACCTCGTTCGTGGTACCGCCGCTTATCGGCGTGCCACCCTGGCGCTGTTCTGCGCCGGTTTTGCCACCTTCGCCATGCTCTATTGCGTGCAACCGCTGCTGCCTTTGCTGGCGGCGCACTTTCATGTGTCGGCTGCCAGCAGCAGCCTGGCCTTGTCGCTGACCACCCTGAGCCTGGCAGTGTGCCTGCTGGTTTCCGGTGCCCTGGCCGAGAGCTGGGGGCGCAAGCCGGTGATGGTCGCCGCATTGGGGCTGGCGGCAGTGCTGGGTATCGCCTGTGCCTGGGTGGAGCAATGGAGCAGCCTGCTGATTCTCCGTGCGCTGCTAGGCCTGGCGCTGAGCGGCCTGCCGGCGCTGGCCATGGCTTATGTCGGTGAGGAGTTCGCGCCGGAGTCGCTGCCTGCGGCGATGGGCCTGTATATAGGTGGTACGGCGCTTGGCGGTCTGCTGGGGCGGCTGCTGGCGGGTTTGCTCAGCGACCTCGGCGGCTGGCCCTGGGCGCTCGGTGGTATCGCCGGGCTGGGGCTGCTGGCGTTGGGGCTGTTCGTCTGGCTGTTGCCGCCTTCGCGGCATTTCACGGCGCAGCCGCTGTCGCTGCGTGGGCTGTCGCGCAACTTCGCCATGCACCTGGGCAATCCGCGCCTGCGCCGACTGTTCGCCCTGGCGTTCCTGTTGATGGGCGGTTTCGTCGCGTTGTTCAACTATGTCGGCTTTCGCCTGGCCGCTGCGCCGTTCAATCTCTCGGCGACGGTCATCGGTCTGCTGTTCGTGGTTTATCTGTTGGGCATCCTCAGTGCCGGTTGGGCGGGGCGGCTGGTGCCGCGTTTCGGCGCCCGTCAGGTGCTGCTGGGTGGGATCGCACTGATGCTGCTGGGCGTCGCCCTGTGCGCCACGCCCTGGCTGAGCGCGGCGGTGGCGGGGCTGGCGCTGTTCACCCTGGGTTTCTTCGCTGCCCATGCAGTGGCCAGCGGGCAGGTCGGCGTGCATGCGCAGGGCGCCAAGGCGCAGGCGTCGGCGCTCTATCTGTGTGCCTATTACCTGGGCTCGAGCCTGGTAGGGTACCTGGGCGGCTACGTCTGGGAACATGCCGGCTGGCTGGCGCTATTGGCCGTGCTGGCCGCGCTTTTCTTGCTTGCTGCGGTGCTGGTGCGACGCTTGTAACGAGGGAATGCCAGCCGTTCAGTAGAGGTTCAAGGAGGGTTCAGCAGGGATTCAGTAGTCTTCGCCCAGACTCGTTGGCGAGTTGATCGCAACCGCAACGAGAGGAACGCTTCGATGAAAGTCATTCTGAACCGCATCGCGCTGACGACTTGCCTGGCACTGGGCGCCACCGCGGCCAAGGCGGATGAAAACTTCCTAGGCCTGACCTGGGGGCAGACCAGCAACAACATTCAGAAGTCCCACGCGCTGAACGCCAATCTCGATGATCCCAGCCTGGACAAGGTGATCGATGGCACCGGCACCTGGGGCGTGCGTGTCGGACAGCAGCAGGCTGACGGGCGCTACTACCTCGGCTACGAGAATTTCTCCGACAGCCACGGAGGCTACAAGCTGCGCCAGCAGAACCTGTTGGCCAGCTACGACAAGTTCCTGCCGTTGGGTGACAACGGCACCAAGCTGTTCGGTGGCGTCAGTGCCGGCCTGGTCAAACTGGAGCAGGAAAGTCCCGGCTTCTCCCGTGACAGTGACGTCGGTTTGGCCGCCGGCCTGCAGGCGGGTATCGTTCAGGAACTGGGCAGCAATACTTCGATCGAAGGCGGGTATCGCTACCTGCGCACCAACGCCAGTACCGAATTGGCGCCGCATGGCGAGGGCAAGGCCGGGTCACTGGATCTGCATAGCAGCTCGCAGTTCTACCTCGGCGCTAACTACGCCTTCTGATTCGAAGGCATCTGTTGATGGGCCGGGCTTATGCCCGGCCTTCGTATAACTGAAAGAGGGGAGAGCCCGTCATGAAATTGCTGGTGGTGGAGGATGAAGCACTGTTGCGTCACCACCTATTCACTCGCCTCAGTGAAAATGGTCACGTGGTCGATGCTGTGCGTACGGCTGAGGAAGCGCTGTACCGTGCCGAGAACTTCAACCATGATCTGGCCCTGGTCGATCTCGGTCTGCCGGGCATGAGTGGCATCGATCTGATTCGCCAGTTGCGCAGCCAGGACAAGAATTTCCCGATCCTGATCCTCACCGCCCGTGGCAACTGGCAGGACAAGGTGGAAGGGTTGTCCTGCGGGGCCGATGATTACCTGGTCAAACCGTTCCAGTTCGAGGAACTGGAGGCGCGCCTCAACGCCTTGCTGCGGCGTTCCTCGGGCTTCACCAAGTCGACCATCGAGGCCGGCAGCCTGGTGCTCGATCTCAACCGCAAGCAGGCGACCGTCGACGAGCAGTCGCTGCAACTGACTGCCTACGAATACCGCATCCTCGAATACCTCATGCTGCATCACCAGCAGGTGGTGGCCAAGGAGCGCCTGATGGAGCAGCTCTACCCCGGCGATGACGAGCGCGACCCTAACGTTATCGAAGTATTGGTCGGGCGTCTGCGCCGCAAACTCGAAGGTGCGCTGGACAGCAAGCTGATCGAAACCGTGCGTGGCCAGGGCTACCTGTTCAACGAGCGCTGCAAGTGAGGCGTGCGCGCATCATTCTGCGCACGCTGCGGGCTCGCTTCCGTTCCTTGCGTTTACGCCTGATGTTGGGCACCGCTGCCCTGGCGGTGCTGTTCATGCTGCTGTTGATGCCGGTGTTGCAGGGCGTGTTCATGATGGCCCTGGAACAGACCGTGGAGAAGCGCCTGGCCTCCGATGCGGCAGCGCTGATTTCCGCAGCGCGCATCCATGACGGTCAGCTTCACATGCCGGACAAGATGCCGGACGAGGAATTCGACAACCTCGACTCGCACCTGCTCGGTTTCATCTTCGACCGCGACGGCAAGCTGATCTGGCGCTCGCGCTCTTCCCAGTACGAGCTAGTGCGTTACCTGCCGCAGTACGACGGCCGCGGCCACGAATTCGTGCGGGTGCGTGACGACAACAACGGCCAGGAGTACTTCGTCTACGACATCGAGGTGGATCTGCTGCGCGGTGATGAAACGGCGCTGAGCATTGTCACCATGCAACCGACGCGTGAGTACCAGACGCTGTTCAATGGCTTCGCCTGGCAATTGCGCCTGTGGCTGGGGCTGGCGCTGATGGTGCTGCTGGGGTTGCTGTGGTTCGGCCTGACCTGGGGCTTTCGCAGCCTGCGCGGCTTGAGCGACGAACTCGATGGCGTCGAGGCGGGAACCCGCCAGCGCCTCAGTGACGACCATCCGCGCGAACTGCTGCGCCTGACCAACTCCCTCAACCGCCTGCTCGACAGCGAGCGGCGCCAGCGCGAGCGCTATCGCGACTCCCTGGAGGATCTCGCGCATAGCCTGAAGACGCCGCTCAGCGTCTTGCAGGGCATTGGCGAAACCCTCACCGCGCAGCCGGAAAATCGTGAGCAGGCGTTGCTGATGCAGGCGCAGATCGAGCGCATGAGCCAGCAGGTGGGCTATCAGCTGCAGCGTGCCAGCTTGCGCCGCAGCGGCCTGGTGCGCCATCGCGAGCAGGTCTGGCCCTTGCTCGACGGCCTGTGTCGCTCGCTGGCCAAGGTGTACCGCGACAAACAGGTTGAGGCGACCCTCGACGTACCCGAGCACAGCCAGATCACCATGGAGCGTGGAGCGCTGATGGAGCTGCTCGGCAACCTGCTGGAGAACGCCTATCGCCTGTGCCTGCGCCAGGTGCGGGTGCGCTTGGCGCCGCTGCCGGACGGCTGTCTGCTGACCATCGAGGACGATGGCCCCGGCGTGCCAACTGACCAGCGTGCACGCGTGCTGCAGCGTGGCGAGCGCCTGGACGTGCAGAACCCGGGGCAGGGGATCGGCCTGGCCGTGGTCGAGGACATCGTCGAGAGCTACGACGGCGAGCTGAGCCTGGAAGATTCCGAACTCGGCGGGGCCTGCTTCCGTGTGCGCCTGTACGACTGAGGCGGGCTGCTTGCCAATGAGTCGCCGCTGAAGCGCCTCCCACGGTGTCGGTTCGATGTGGGAGGGGCTTCAGCCGCGACCGCTCCGATTGCCCGCCCTTTGGCGCATGGCGCAAGACATCCGAAGCAAAACCCGGATAATGGCGGCCATTTCGTTTCGCTTGCCGGTGCCGCTCCATGGAAATCAAGGTCAACTTTCTCGACAATCTTCGCCTCGAAGCCAAGTTCGATGACTTCACGGTGATCGCCGATCAGCCGATCCGCTACAAGGGCGACGGTTCGGCGCCGGGGCCGTTCGACTACTTCCTGGCCTCCTCGGCGCTGTGCGCGGCTTACTTCGTCAAGCTGTACTGCCAGACCCGCGACATCCCTACCGAGAACATTCGCCTGTCGCAGAACAACATCGTCGACCCGGAGAACCGCTACGCGCAGATCTTCAAGATTCAGGTCGAGCTGCCGGCGGACATTTCCGAGAAGGATCGCCTGGGCATCCTGCGCTCCATCGACCGCTGCACCGTGAAGAAGGTGGTGCAGCAGGGCCCCGAGTTCATCATCGAGGAGGTGGAAAACTTCGACGCCGACGCCCAGGCGCTGCTGATGCCGGTGTCCGATACCACCACCTACATTCCGGGCAAGGATCTGCCGCTGGAGCAGACCATCGCCAACATGTCGGGCATCCTCGCGGATCTCGGGATGAAGATCGAGATCGCCTCCTGGCGCAATATCGTGCCCAACGTCTGGTCGCTGCATATTCGCGACGCGCAGTCGAACCTGTGCTTCACCAACGGCAAGGGCTCGACCAAGGAGAGCGCGCTGGCCTCGGCGCTGGGCGAGTTCATCGAGCGGCTGAACTGCAACTTCTTCTACAACGACCAGTTCTGGGGCGAGGACATCGCCAATGCCGAGTTCGTCCATTACCCCAACGAGCGCTGGTTCAAGCCCGGCCCGAAGGACGCACTGCCCAAGGAAATCCTCGACGAGCATTGCCTGGCCATCTACAACCCGGACGGCGAGCTGCGCGGCTCGCACCTGTACGACACCAACTCGGGCAACACCCTGCGCGGCATCTGCTCGCTGCCGTTCGTGCGCCAGAGCGACGGCGAGACGGTGTATTTCCCGTCCAACCTGATCGAGAACCTGTACCTGTCCAACGGCATGAGCGCCGGCAACACCCTGGCCGAGGCTCAGGTGCAGTGCCTGTCGGAGATTTTCGAGCGGGCGGTGAAGCGCGAAATCCTCGAAGGCGAGCTGTGCCTGCCGGACGTGCCGCAGGACGTGCTGGCCAAGTACCCGGGCATCGTCGCCGGCATCCAGGGCCTGGAGGAGCAAGGCTTCCCGGTGCTGGTCAAGGATGCCTCGCTGGGCGGTGAATTCCCGGTGATGTGCGTGACCCTGATGAACCCGCGTACTGGCGGCGTGTTCGCCTCCTTCGGCGCGCACCCGAGCCTGGAAGTGGCGCTGGAGCGCAGCCTCACCGAACTGCTGCAGGGCCGCAGCTTCGAGGGCCTGAATGACCTGCCGCAGCCGACCTTCGACAGCCTGGCGCTGACCGAGCCGAACAACTTCGTCGAGCACTTCATCGACTCCAGCGGCGTGGTGTCGTGGCGCTTCTTCGGCGCCACGCCGGACTTCGAATTCGTCGAGTGGGATTTCTCCGGTGAAGGCAGCGATTCCAACGAGCAGGAAGCCGCGACCCTGTTCGGTATCCTCGAAGACATGGGCAAGGAAGTCTACGTGGCCACCTACAACGACCTCGGCGCCAACGCCTGCCGCATCCTGGTGCCGGGCTACTCGGAGATCTACCCGGTCGAGGATCTGATCTGGGATAACACCAACAAGGCGCTGCTGTTTCGCAAGGACATCCTCAACCTGCACGCCCTGAGCGACCGCGAGCTGAAGTCGCTACTGCGCAACCTCAATAACACCGAGGTCGACGACTACACCGACATCACCACGCTGATCGGCGTCGAGTTCGACGACAACACGGTGTGGGGCCAACTGACCATTCTTGAGCTGAAGCTGTTGATCAACCTGGCGCTGAAGAAATACGACGACGCCAAGGAGCTGGTCGAGGCCTTCCTGCAGTACAACGACAACACCGTCGAGCGCGGCCTGTTCTACCAGGCAGTTAATGCCGTGCTGGAGATCCAATTGGACGACGAGCTGGAGCTGGCCAACTTCGAGCACAACCTGCGGCGCATGTTCGGCAACGAGCGCATGGACGCGGTGATCGGCTCGGTGGACGGCAGCGTGCGCTTCCATGGCCTGACCCCAACCAGCCTGGCGCTCGAAGGTCTGGACAAGCATTTGCGCCTGATCGACAGCTACAAGAAGCTACACGCCGCCCGTGCGCGCGCTGCGGGTTTGAGCTGATCGCTACTGGGCGGCCCGGTACGCGCCGGGGGTCAGCCCCGTCCATTTCTTGAAGGCGCGGTGGAACGCCGAGGGTTCGGAAAACCCGAGCTGCTCGGCGATGACCTGGATGCTCAACTCGTCGCGGCCCAGGTGGTAGATGGCCAGGTCACGGCGCAGGTGATCCTTGAGTTCCTGAAAGCTGCTGCCTTCCTCGCGCAGATGCCGGCGCAAGGTCTGCGGGCTGGTGTGCAGCCTGTGCGCGACCTGCTCCAGATCGGGCCAGCTGCGGCAATCGCGGCCGAGCAGACGGCGGATCTGGCTGATCAGGCTGTCACCGCCATCCGGGCGGGCCAGCAGGTCGGCAGGGGAGTGCAGGAGAAACTGTTTGAGCGTGCGCTCGTCCTGCAGCAGCGGCATATCCAGGTAGCGGGCATGGAACAGCAGACTGTTGCGCTCGGCACTGAAGCGCCTGGCGCAGGGGAATAGCAGGTCGTACTCGGCCGCATGTTCGGGCTCGGCGTAGGCGAAAGTGGCTTCCTCCAGGCGGATGCGCTGGCCGATCAGCCAACTGCCGAGGCGATGCCAGATGACCAGCAGGCTTTCCAGCAGGAAGTGATCCGGATCCCATAGGGCGCTGTCGTCCACGCTCAGGCGGGCCCAATCCCCTTCGATCTGCAGCGCGATGCGCGGCGCCTCGGGGAACAGTCCGTAGAACAGAGCGCCGCGCCCCAAGGCCTTTTCCAGCGTGCGGCAGTGAATGATGGCGTGGCCCATCATGGCGAAGGTGCCGCGCTTGCTCGGCTGTTTGCCGAAGCCCAGGTATTCGTCGTCCAGTGTTTCCCAGAGCCGTTGTATCAGCCGTGCGAACTGCTCGGGGGCGATCCGTGCGCGGCCTTCACTCAGGATGGCCGGTTGAATGCCGGCCTCGCGCAGGATGCCCTCGCAGGGCAGGCCATGACGCTGAGCGCCGCGCAGGGCGGCCCGGACGAAGTGGCTGGCAATGGTGCGTTCGCGCATGGCGTGCTCGTTGTTGTTTGCCGCCGATGGTAGCCATCGGTGGTGGCCGCTAACAAGTCGGTTCGTCGTGGGGTTTGCAGTGGGATATCCGCCAGGCGTGAAGAGGGGGCGTGCGGAAAACCGCCAGCCGTTGACGTGCGCTGTGAGTGATAAGCTTCTGCAAGCCTTTGAAAATAAGGGGATTTAATATTTTGTAATCTATGGCATGGCGTTTGCGATAAGGCGCTCAAGGGTGCGCAGGGCGCACCTCGACAATAAAACCCTCCGGATGGAGGGCCATCGCTTATGCAAGGCTTCATGGTGCGCTGCGGATGCTGCCATGAGTCATTGAGGTACTGCCATGACGACTGCCGTCGCCCGCCAACCCTTCTACAAGATGCTCTACGTGCAGGTGCTGTTCGCCATTGCCGTGGGCATTCTGCTCGGTCACTTCTCTCCGGAAACCGGTGTTGCGCTGAAGCCCCTCGGCGACGGTTTCGTCAAGCTGATCAAGATGGTCATCGCGCCCATCATCTTCTGCACCGTGGTCAGCGGCATCGCCGGCATGCAGGACATGAAGGCGGTCGGCCGTACGGGCGGCTACGCGCTCATGTACTTCGAGGTGGTCTCCACCATCGCCCTGATCGTCGGCCTGGTGGTGGTCAACGTCCTTCAGCCGGGTGCCGGCATGCACGTTGACCCGAACACCCTGGATGCCAGCAAGATCGCCGCCTTCGCTTCGGCAGGCGAGCAGCAGAGCACCATCGGCTTCCTGCTCAACGTGATCCCCAACACCGTGGTCGGTGCCTTCGCCAATGGCGACATCCTCCAGGTGCTGTTCTTCTCCGTGCTGTTCGCCTTCGCCCTGCAGCGCATGGGCGACTACGGCAAGCCGGTGCTGGAGTTCATCGACCGCATTGCCCACGTCATGTTCGGCGTGATCAACATGATCATGAAGGTCGCGCCGCTCGGTGCCTTCGGCGCCATGGCCTTCACCATCGGCCAGTACGGTGTTGGCTCGCTGGTACAGCTGGGGCAACTGATGATGTGCTTCTACATCACCTGCGTGTTCTTCGTTCTGGTGGTGCTGGGTGGCATCGCCCGCGCCCATGGTTTCAGCATTCTGCGCTTCATTCGCTACATCCGTGAGGAGCTGATGATCGTGCTCGGCACCTCGTCCTCCGAATCGGCGCTGCCGCGCATGCTGAGCAAGATGGAAAAGCTCGGTGCCAACAAGTCGGTGGTCGGCCTGGTGATTCCTACCGGCTACTCCTTCAACCTCGACGGCACCTCGATCTACCTGACCATGGCGGCGGTGTTCATCGCCCAGGCGACCGATACGCCGATGGACATCACCCATCAGATCACCCTGCTGCTGGTGCTGCTGGTGGCGTCCAAGGGCGCGGCTGGGGTAACGGGCAGTGGTTTCATCGTGCTGGCCGCTACCCTGTCGGCAGTCGGTCACCTGCCGGTGGCTGGTCTGGCGCTGATCCTGGGCATCGACCGTTTCATGTCCGAGGCCCGTGCGCTGACCAACCTGATCGGCAATGGCGTGGCCACCATCGTGGTCGCCAAGTGGTGCAAGGAGCTCGATGAGGACACGCTGCAGCGTGAGTTGGCGGATGGTGGTCGTAACGTACCTGTAGCTGAAAGCCCGGCTGCCGTTTCGCGCGAAACCGCTTAAGTTTTCGCTCCTGCCACGCACGGGAGTGTTTCCAGCCCGCCCATTTCGGCGGGCTTTTTATTGGGGCTAAGATTGGGCTGGCAAGTTTGTGTGAGCGTGCTTTGGTTTTCGGTGTTCAAGCTGTTTATCGAGTTTTGCTGATAGCGCCCGTTTCGCCTCCCGGCGACCTTCTTTTGTCAAACGCCACAAAAGAAGGCAAAAGGTCTTGGCCCTGACATCCGGCCCCGGCTTCGCCGGGGTTCGTTCGCTCCATCGTCACTCCGAGTGTCGGCTTACAAGGGCCGTCCCTGGCCCTTTAAGCCTCTCGCGGCATCCATGCCGCTCGCCCCTCTACGCAACGATTCCACTCACCCTCCTGAAAGGGCCATTCGCGCGCCTGAAACTATTGGCTTAAGTCCATAGCCATGTCGGTTGCTGTTGCTTCTGATAGACCACTCCAAAGAGCCTTTGGGTTACCGCTGGTTCAGGCGCGCGCAGAGCCCGCCCAGGAGGGCGAACGCAATCGTCGTGGAAGAGGTCGAGCGACATGGATGTCGCGAGAGCCGCGATGGGCCAGGGATGGCCCACCGCGGCGGGCCTCTGGAGCGGCGATGGAGTGAGCGAACCCTGGCGCAGCCAGGGCCGGATGACCGGGCGGAGGGTTTTGGTTACTTTTGCCCGCAAAAGTTACTCGCCCGGGAGGGCGAAACAAGATCGTTCAGCAGAACGCCGATAAGCAGCCTGAACACCGAAGGTAATCAAGCACTCATACAAACTTGCCAGTCCGGCATCAAGCAATCAGCCCACCCCAAGATACGAAAAACCTCTTCAACCGGTATTCCCTTCCGGCCATCAGCCGCGGGCTTGGCGAGCTTTGAGGTCATGCCGTTTGAGCGCAAGTGTCATTGAGTGGCGACGTGCCGCTGCCTAAGCTGCGTCAATGCAGGCTGGCGTGCAGCGTCATGCCAGTCGTCCGCAATTCATCGGAGGCATCATGTCCGGGCCGTTGTCATCGCTGAAAATCCTCGACTTTTCCACCCTGCTACCAGGGCCCTTCGCCTCCTTGCTGCTGGCCGACATGGGCGCCGAGGTGTTGCGCGTCGAGTCGCCCACGCGGATGGATCTGGTGCGCGTACTGCCGCCGCATGATGGCGGCACATCCACCAGCCACGCTTACCTCAATCGCAACAAACGCAGCATTGCCCTCGATCTCAAGCGCCCTGAGGCGGTGGAGGTGGTGCGCCAATTGGTGGCGGACTACGACATCGTACTTGAGCAGTTCCGCCCCAGCGTGATGGACAAGCTGGGTGTCGGCTACGAGGCGCTCAAGGCGATCAATCCCAGGCTGATCTACGTCTCCATCACTGGCTATGGGCAGACCGGCCCCTATCGCGACCGTGCCGGGCATGACATCAACTACCTGGCGTTGTCCGGCATCGCCAGTTACACCGGGCGTCGCGACAGTGGCCCGCTGCCGCTGGGCGTGCAACTGGCGGATCTCGCCGGCGGCTCGTTGCATGGCGTGATCGGCTTGCTGGCTGCCGTGGTGCAGCGTCAGGTGACCGGCAAGGGGCAGCAGGTGGACGTAAGCATGACCGATTGCGCCTTCAGCCTGCATGGCATGGCGGGGGCCGGGTATCTGGGCGCCGGTGTGGAGCCGGCCATGGAAAACCAGGCGCTCAATGGCGGCAGCTTCTATGACTATTACCGCACCCGCGATGGCCGCTGGTTCTCCGTGGGCAGTCTGGAGCCGCAGTTCATGCAGACGTTCTGTCAGGCCATCGGTCGACCGGAGCTGGCGGCGCGTGGCTTGTCACTGAAGCCCGAGGATCAGCGTGCACTCAAGCGTGAAATCGAGATCGAGTTCGAGAAGCGTGACTTCGCCGACTGGTGCGAGCGCTTCGCTGGGCTCGATGCCTGCGTGGAGCCGTTGCTGCCGCTGTCCGAAGCCCTGCAGCACCCGCAGATTCAGGCGCGTGGCCTGGTTACCGAGGTGCCGCGTGAGAATCTGTCGGCGCAGCCTCAGTTGGCCTGCCCATTGAAGTTCTCCGATGGTCTGCCGCCGCCCCGCCATGTCGGCGCCGCCGTGGGTGCACATACCGAGCAGGTGCTGGCGGAGCTGGGGTTTGATGATGCGCGCATCGAGGCGCTGCGCAAGGCACGGGTGTTTGGCTGATTCAGGGGCGGGCGTAACAGCCCGCACCGAATTGGGCGTTTCGGAAACGACGATGTCCTGATGCGGTGCGCGTCTGCGTCCAACGAAGAGATGGATCTCCGCTGTATAGGCTGAGATAGAGGCATTTGATGATTTCTGGTCTGAGTCTTGCTGTGATGACTCGTTTGTCCTTTTCTTGTTGATCAATCCTTTTCTTGACTGTCAATATCCTTCGCCTGTGCATTCTGCGCTTCTGTAATTAGTTGTCGCATTGAAGAAATATCGCCTCATTGCCTGCCGCTAGAATGCCGCACACCCAGCCAAGGCCCCTTGTCGTCCACCCTGCACGACAGCGCAGCACTGCCTTCAATACTCATAAAAGGCCCGGGCCCCTCACTGCCATCGATGCCCTACCCAATTCGAAGGAGCAAGTCATGAAGAAGTTCGCACTGTTCGGCGCCCTGGCGCTGTCTCTGTTGTCGCCCCTGGCCATGGCCGATAAGCCGCTGCGTATCGGCATCGAGGCAGCCTATCCGCCCTTTGCCTTCAAGACCCCCGATGGCCAGATCGCCGGTTTCGACTACGACATCGGCAATGCCCTGTGTGAAGAAATGAAGGTCAAATGCCAGTGGATCGAGCAAGAGTTCGACGGCCTGATCCCGGCGCTCAAAGTGCGCAAGTTCGACGCCGTGCTCTCGTCCATGTCGATCACCGAAGATCGCAAGAAGTCCGTGGACTTCACCGGCAAGTACTACGCCACCCCGGCCAAGCTGGCGATGAAGGCCGGTACCGAGCTGAAAGACCCGCTGGTCGACCTCAAGGGCAAGAAAATCGGCGTGCAGCGCTCCTCCGTGTATGACCGCTACGCCACCGACGTCTTCGCCCCGGCCGGTGCCGAGGTGGTGCGCTACAGCTCGCAGAACGAAGTGTTCCTCGACCTGCAGGCCGGCCGCCTCGACGCGACCCTGGCCGACTCGGTGAACATCGACGATGGTTTTCTCAAGACCGATGCTGGTAAGGGCTTCGCCTTCGTCGGCCCGGATTTCACCGATGTGAAGTACTTCGGCGAAGGGCAGGGCATTGCCGTGCGCAAGGGTGATCAGGCGCTGGTCGACAAGATCAATGCAGCCATCGCGGCGATCCGTGCCAACGGCACCTACAAGCAGGTGCAGGACAAGTACTTCGACTTCGACGTCTACGGCGAGTAAGCCCATCCTGCAGTCGATCAGTGGCACGTGCTTGCCTGAGCCGTGCCACTTTTTCATGGCCACCTCTGTCGGGTGGCCTTTCGGCAGGCCAGCCGGCCGCCGCTGACTTTTCCACCGTGTTCCCTGGTACCTGTTAGGTGCCGATGAGGTACCCTCGCATGCTTCAAGGCTACGGCTCGACCATTCTCGATGGTGCCTGGCTCACTTTGCTCCTGGCGTTGACGTCGATGGCGCTGGCGATCGTTCTCGGCCTGATCGGTGCGGCCTGTCGTCTGTCGCCGATCCGTTGGCTGGCCGTGCTGGGCGAAACCTATGCCACGGTGATTCGCGGCATTCCCGACCTGGTGCTGATCCTGCTGATCTTCTACGGCGGGCAGAGCCTGGTGAACACGCTCGCGCCGATGGTCGGCTATGACGACTACATCGATATCAACCCCTTCGTGGCGGGTGTCTTCACCATGGGGTTCATCTTTGGTGCCTACCTGTCGGAAACCTTCCGTGGCGCCTTCATGGCGATTCCCAAGGGGCAGGGCGAGGCCGGCGCGGCTTATGGCATGAGCGGTTCGCAGGTGTTCTTCCGCATCCTCGTGCCGCAGATGATCCGTTTCGCCATTCCCGGTTTCACCAATAACTGGCTGGTGCTGACCAAGGCCACCGCGCTGATTTCCGTGGTCGGCCTGCAGGACATGATGTTCAAGGCCAAGAACGCCGCCGATGCCACGCGTGAGCCGTTCACCTTCTACCTGGCGGTGGCAGGGCTGTATCTGCTGCTGACCAGCGTGTCGCTGCTGGCCCTGCGCATGCTGGAAAAACGCTACTCGGTAGGTACCAAGGTGGCCGAACTATGATCTTCGACTATCAGATGATCTGGGAGAACCTGCCGCTGTATTTCAGCGGTGTGCTGGTCACCCTCAAGCTGCTGGCCATTTCTCTGAGCGTAGGTCTGGCGCTGGCCCTGCCGCTGGCGCTGATGCGCGTGTCGAAGTCGCCCTGGGTCAACTTCCCGGCCTGGCTCTACACCTACGTGATACGTGGCACGCCAATGCTGGTGCAGCTGTTCCTGATCTACTACGGTCTGGCGCAGTTCGAGTTCATCCGCGACAGCTTCCTCTGGCCGTACTTCTCCAGCGCCACCTTCTGTGCCTGCCTGGCCTTCGCTATCAACACCAGTGCCTACACGGCTGAAATTCTGGCGGGCAGCCTCAAGGCCACACCGCCGGGCGAGATCGAGGCGGCCAAGGCCATGGGCATGTCACGCAGCAAGCTGTATCGCCGCATCCTCCTGCCGTCTGCGTTGCGCCGCGCGCTGCCGCAGTACAGCAACGAGGTGATCATGATGCTGCACACCACCTCGCTGGCCTCCATCGTCACCCTGGTGGACATCACCGGCGCGGCGCGCACGGTCTATTCGCAGTACTACATGCCGTTCGAGGCCTTCATCACCGCCGGCCTGTTCTATCTGGCGCTGACCTTTACCCTGGTGCGCCTGTTCAAGCGGGCCGAGCGCCGCTGGCTGGCCTATATGGCCCCGCGCAAGGCCTGATGCCATGCCGATTCAAGAGAACCCGAACATGTACAAACTCGAAGTCCAGGATCTGCATAAACGCTACGGCAGCCATGAGGTGATCAAGGGCGTGTCGATGGCGGCCAAGGCCGGCGACGTGATCAGCATCATCGGCTCCAGTGGCTCGGGAAAGAGCACCTTCCTGCGCTGCCTGAATCTGCTGGAGCAACCGCATGCCGGTAAGATCCTGCTCAACAATGAAGAGTTGAAGCTGGTGCCGGCCAAGGACGGTTCGCTGCGCGCCGCCGATACCAAGCAGCTGCAGCGCATGCGCTCGCGCCTGGCCATGGTGTTCCAGCATTTCAACCTGTGGTCGCACATGAGCGCCCTGGAAAACGTGATGGAAGCGCCAGTGCACGTGCTCGGCGTGAGCAAGGCAGAAGCTCGTGACAAGGCAGAGCATTACCTGAACAAGGTCGGCGTGGCCCACCGCAAGGAGGCCTACCCGGCGCACATGAGCGGCGGCGAGCAGCAGCGCGTGGCCATTGCCCGTGCCCTGGCGATGGAGCCGGAGGTGATGCTGTTCGATGAGCCGACCTCGGCGCTCGACCCGGAACTGGTCGGCGAGGTGCTCAAGGTGATGCAGGATCTGGCCAGTGAAGGACGCACCATGGTGGTGGTGACTCACGAGATGGGTTTCGCTCGCGAGGTATCGAACCAGTTGGTCTTTCTGCACAAGGGGTTGGTCGAAGAGCGCGGTTGCCCTCGCGAAGTGCTGGCCAATCCGCAATCCGAACGGCTCAAGCAGTTCCTTTCCGGCAGTCTCAAATAATAAGAAGCTAGACTGCGCATCTGAAACGGTGCGCTGCAGGCGTTCAAGGCACTCATGACTCCCCATCGAATCGGTTTTCTCTACTGGCCCGGCACCAAGGCCCTGACCCTCTCCCTGGCCGAGGAAGCCCTGCGCGTGGCGCAGCGGGTGCACCCCGAGGTGCTGTACGAGCTGGTATTCCTTCAGGCCGAGCCGCTGGCAGCGGGGGACTGGCGTCTGCCAGGGGAACCCTGGTCCGGACATCTGGATGGTCTGCACAAGCTGTTTCTGCTCGCCGATGCGCCGCCGGCGCAGGTGTCGGCGCCTCTGGCTGCTGCACTCAAGCAGCAGGTGCGCAGTGGCTGCATGATCGGCGGGCTGTCGGCTGGGGTCTATCCGCTGGCGCAGCTCGGCTTGCTCGATGGTTATCGCGCGGCGGTTCACTGGCGCTGGCAGGACGATTTCGCCGAGCGTTTCCCCAAGGTCATCGCCACCAGCCATCTGTTCGACTGGGATCGTGACCGCCTTACCGCCTGTGGTGGTTTGGCCGTGCTCGATCTGCTGCTGGCGGTGCTGGCGCGAGATCATGGCGCCGAGCTGGCTGGCGCAGTGAGCGAGGAACTGGTGGTCGAGCGCATCCGTGAAGGTGGCGAACGCCAGCGCATTCCGCTGCAGAATCGCCTCGGTTCCAGCCACCCCAAGCTGACTCAGGCGGTGCTGCTGATGGAGGCCAATATCGAGGAGCCGCTGACCACCGACGAGATCGCCCAGCATGTGTGCGTGTCGCGTCGCCAGCTGGAGCGCATCTTCAAGCAGTACCTCAACCGCGTGCCCAGTCAGTACTACCTGGAGCTGCGCCTGAACAAGGCACGGCAACTGCTGATGCAGACCAGCAAGTCGATCATCCAGATCGGCCTGTCCTGTGGCTTCTCGTCCGGCCCGCATTTCTCCAGCGCCTACCGCAACTTCTTCGGCGCCACGCCACGTGATGACCGCAATCAGCGCCGCAGCAACAGCCCCTTCGAACTGAGCTCGACGCCAGTGGAGCGCGGCTGATACCGACTTTCTTCATGGGGATTTCGATACCCAGCAGTCAGCCTGTGAAGATTTTTTTCCTGGTCATGCCCGGCTGCGCTGAACTGCGTTTAAACTGCGCCTTTCCGATGCTTTCTGTCGCTTTGACGACAACCCACGGAAAACCTGGGGTTGCGCTGTAAGAACATGTCGCATGACGACAATGCCGACCCCGCATCAGTCCTTACAATCCTTGGCATTCCCTGTCGTTTCGGGCGTTTTGGCTGCCCGTTCGCGGCCGGTATTTCTCAGCAGGAGAGCTTCGATGTCCGTTCAGCACGATGCGGTGCAACGCGCCGACTACGACCAGTTCATGGTCCCCAACTACGCCCCCGCCGCCTTCGTTCCCGTGCGTGGCCTGGGGTCGCGAGTCTGGGATCAGAGCGGTCGCGAGCTGATCGACTTCGCCGGCGGTATCGCCGTCAACGTGCTCGGCCATTGCCACCCGGCACTGGTCGCGGCGCTGACCGAGCAGGCCAATACCCTGTGGCACATCTCCAACGTCTTCACCAACGAGCCGACTCTGCGCCTGGGCAAGAAGCTGGTCGAGGCGACCTTCGCCGAGCGCGTGTTCTTCTGCAACTCCGGCGCCGAGGCCAACGAAGCCGCGTTCAAGCTGGCGCGGCGTGTCGCCCATGACCGCTTCGGCCCGGAAAAGCACGAGATCATCGCCGCCACCAACAGCTTCCACGGCCGTACCCTGTTCACCGTCAGCGTGGGCGGTCAGCCGAAGTATTCCGATGGTTTCGGACCGAAGATCCAGGGCATTACCCATGTGCCATACAACGATCTGGACGCGCTGAAAACCGCGATTTCCGACAAGACCTGCGCCGTGGTACTGGAGCCGATCCAGGGCGAAGGTGGCGTGCTGCCGGCGGACAAGGCCTACCTCGAGGGCGCTCGCGAGCTTTGCAATGCACACAATGCCCTGCTGGTGTTCGACGAAGTGCAGAGCGGCATGGGCCGCAGCGGCGAACTGTTCGCCTACATGCATTACGGCGTGGTGCCGGACATCCTCTCCAGTGCCAAGAGTCTGGGCGGCGGCTTCCCGATCGCGGCGATGCTCACCACCACCGAGCTGGCCAAGCATTTCTCCCCCGGCACCCACGGCACCACTTACGGCGGCAACCCGCTGGCCTGTGCGGTGGGCGAGGCGGTGCTGGATATCGTCAATACCGCCGAGACGCTGAATGGCGTCAAGGCCAAGAGCGCGCAGTTCAAGACCCGTCTGCAGGCGCTCGGTGAGCAGTACGGCCTGTTCGAGCAGGTGCGTGGCATGGGCCTGCTGCTCGGCTGCGTGCTCAATGACAAGTGGAAAGGTCAGGCCAAGCAGGTGCTCGATGCCGCCACTGCCGAAGGGCTGATGGTGCTGCAGGCCGGGCCTGACGTAGTGCGCTTCGCGCCGAGCCTGGTGGTGTCCGATGCGGACATCGAAGAGGGTTTGAACCGTTTCGAGCGTGCGCTGAGCAAACTGACCGCGTGACAGGCTGTGGGAGGGGCTTTAGCCGCGACAATTGCGGCTTGAGTACTTCCCGCTCTGGCTACACATCTTGCAGCTTCCGTGTTTAGAAGGAGTGACCCCATGCTGGTGATGCGCCCCGCGCAAATGGCAGACCTGGCCGATGTGCAGCGTCTGGCTGCAGACAGCCCGGTCGGAGTCACTTCACTGCCCGATGATGCCGGCCGTCTCGGTGACAAGATCGTCGCGTCGGAGTCGTCCTTCTCGGCCGAGGTCAGCTTCAATGGCGAGGAAACCTATTTCTTCGTCCTCGAGGATACCGTCAGCGGGCGCCTGGTCGGCTGCTCCGGCATCGTCGCCTCGGCTGGCTATTCCGAGCCGTTCTATAGCTTTCGCAACGAAACCTTCGTGCACCACTCGCGTGAGCTGAAGATCCACAACAAGATTCACGTCCTCTCGCTGTGCCACGACCTCACCGGCAACAGCCTGCTGACCAGCTTCTACGTCGAGCGCCCGCTGGTATCGACCGTGTTCGCCGAACTCAACTCGCGTGGGCGCCTGTTGTTCATGGCGGGGCACCCCGAGCGCTTCGCCGATGCGGTGGTGGTGGAAATAGTTGGCCACAGCGACGAAAACGGCGATTCGCCGTTCTGGGATGCGGTGGGGCGCAACTTCTTCGACATGAACTACGCCGAGGCCGAGCGCCTGTGCGGGCTGAAGAGCCGCACCTTCCTCGCCGAGCTGATGCCCAATTACCCCATCTACGTGCCGCTGCTGTCGGATGAAGCGCAGGAGGCCATGGGCCAGGTGCACCCGCGCGCGCAGATTACCTTCGACATCCTCATGCGCGAGGGTTTCGAGACCGACCACTACATCGACATCTTCGATGGCGGGCCGACCTTGCATGCGCGCACTTCGGGCATTCGCTCGATTGCGCAGAGTCGCCTGGTGCCAGTGCGCATCGGCGAGAGCGAGCAGGGCGGTCGCCAGTATCTGGTCAGCAATGGCCAATTGCAGGATTTTCGCGCCATCGTCGCCAGGCTTGATTGGGTGCCTGGCAAGCCTGTGACACTCAACGCTGAAACCGCCGAGGTACTTGGGGTGGGCGAAGGTGGCAGTGTCCGCCTGGTGGCGGTTTGAATCGAAGTGGCCAGTTGGCCTGGCTGCTGACTTGTAGCTGGCCGCTAGGCGCTAATAGCTGATCCGGAGGATCCCAATGATCGTTCGTCCCGTGCGCAGTGCCGACTTGCCGGCCCTGATCGACCTGGCACGCAGTACCGGCGCCGGCCTGACCACCTTGCCGGCCAATGAGGCGCGTCTGGCGCAGCGTGTCGGCTGGGCGGAGAAGGCCTTTCGCGGCGAGGCCGAGCGTGCCGATGCCGACTACCTGTTCGTGCTCGAAGACGATGCCGGTAAGGTGGTGGGGATTTCCGCCGTGGCGGCTGCCGTCGGCCTGCGTGAGCCCTGGTACAACTACCGGGTTGGCCTGACCGTCACCGCCTCTCAGGAGCTGGACATCCATCGGCAGATTCCGACCCTGTTCATGGCCAATGACCTGACCGGCAACAGCGAGCTGTGCTCGCTGTTCCTGCATGCCGATCACCGCACCGGGCTCAATGGTCGCCTGCTGTCCAAGGCGCGCTTTCTGTTCATTGCCGAGTTCCGTGAGCTGTTCGGCGACAAGGTGATCGCCGAGATGCGCGGTATGTCCGACGAGAGTGGTCGTTCGCCGTTCTGGGAAAGCCTGGGCCGGCACTTCTTCAAGATGGAGTTCTCCCAGGCCGACTACCTCACCGGCGTTGGCAACAAGGCCTTCATCGCCGAACTGATGCCCAAGTTTCCGCTCTACACCTGCTTTCTCTCCGAGGACGCGCGGGCGGTGATTGGCCGGGTGCATCCGGACACCGAGCCTGCGCTGACCATGCTCAAGGCCGAGGGCTTCAGTTATCAGGGCTATGTCGACATCTTCGATGCGGGGCCGGCAATCGAGGCGGAAACCGCGAAGATCCGTGCCGTGCGCGACAGCCAGCAACTGGTGCTGGCCATCGGTACGCCTGGCGACGATGCGGTGCCCTATCTGGTGCATAACCGCAAACGCTACGACTGCCGTATCACCGCAGCGCCGGCGCGGGTCGCCGCTGGCACGCTGGTGGTGGCGCCACTCACGGCCAAGCGCCTACGTCTGTCCGCCGGGGATCTGGTGCGTGCCGTGCCGTTGGCGGTCGGCCACTGAGAAAGTTTGTACCGAGCCGGTCAGCCTGCCGGCCGTGAATGTGTGGAGTGAAAAATACAATGAGCACTCACTATATCGCCGGCCAGTGGCTGGCAGGCCTTGGCGAGCCTCTGCAATCGCTCGATCCGGTCAGTCAGGCGCTGGTCTGGGAAGGGCGCGGCGCCGATGCCGCGCAGGTCGATGCGGCCGTCACCGCCGCACGTCAGGCCTTCTCGGCCTGGGCCGGGCAATCGCTGGATTCCCGTATCGCCGTGCTGGAGCGTTTTGCCGTGCACCTGAAGGATCGCGCGCAGCAGTTGGCGCAGACCATCGGTGAAGAAACCGGCAAGCCGCTGTGGGAAGCCGCCACCGAAGTCACCAGCATGGTCGGCAAGGTCGCCATCTCCATCCAGAGCTATCGCGAGCGCACCGGTGAGAAGCGCAGTCAGGTCGCCGAGGCCAACAGCGTGCTGCGGCACAAGCCGCATGGCGTCGTGGCCGTGTTCGGCCCCTACAACTTTCCCGGTCACTTGCCCAATGGGCATATCGTGCCCGCCTTGCTGGCCGGCAATTGCGTGCTGTTCAAGCCCAGCGAGCTGACGCCCAAGGTGGCCGAGCTGACCGTGCAATGCTGGATCGAGGCCGGGTTGCCCGCAGGCGTGCTCAACCTGCTGCAGGGCGGGCGTGACACCGGTGTCGCCCTGGCTGGTCATCCTGGCATCGACGGGCTGTTCTTCACCGGCTCCAGCCGCACCGGCAACCTGCTGCATGCGCAGTTCGCTGGTCGTCCGGAGAAGATCCTGGCGCTGGAGATGGGCGGTAACAACCCGTTGATCGTCGATCAGGTCGCTGATGTCGATGCGGCGATCTACACCATCGTCCAGTCCGCCTTCATTAGCGCAGGGCAGCGTTGCACCTGCGCGCGTCGTCTGCTGGTGCCGCAAGGGGCTTGGGGTGATGTGATGCTGGCGCGTCTGGTAGAGGTCGTCGGGCGGATCAGGGTCGGTCGTTTCGATGCGCAGCCGGCGCCGTTCATGGGCTCGGTGATTTCCCTGCAGGCGGCTGCGCAGTTGCTGCAGGCGCAGCGGGATTTGCTGGATGGCGACGCTAAGGCGCTGCTGGCGATGACCCAGCCGCAGGCCGATGCCGCGCTGCTCACGCCCGGCATCCTCGATGTCACGGCCGTGAGCGCGCGTCCTGACGAGGAATTTTTCGGCCCGTTGCTGCAGGTGATCCGCTACGACAGCTTCGAGGCCGCCATCGCCGAGGCCAATGCCACGGCCTATGGCCTGGCCGCCGGCCTGCTGTCCGATTCGCGGGCGCGCTATGAGCAGTTCTGGCTGCATAGCCGCGCCGGCATCGTCAACTGGAACAAGCCGCTCACGGGCGCGGCCAGCAGTGCGCCGTTCGGCGGTATCGGTGCATCCGGCAATCATCGCGCCAGTGCTTATTACGCGGCCGATTATTGCGCCTACCCGGTGGCCTCGCTGGAAAGCGACAGCCTGGCCTTGCCCGCGACCCTGGCTCCGGGAGTGACGCTGTGATGCCCGCTTATGAGATGAACTTCGATGGGCTGGTCGGGCCCACGCACAACTACGGCGGGTTGTCCTACGGCAACGTGGCCTCGCAGAGCAACAGCAGCGCCGTGTCGAACCCACAGGAGGCCGCCAAGCAGGGCCTGGCGAAGATGAAGGCGCTGATGGACATGGGCTTCAAGCAGGGCGTGCTGGCCCCGCAGGAGCGCCCGGATGTCGCCGCGCTGCGTCGCCTGGGCTTTACCGGCAGCGATGTCGAGGTGATCCAGCGCGCTGCGCGTGAAGCCATGCCTTTGCTGGTAGCGAGCTGCTCGGCGTCGAGCATGTGGACGGCCAATGCCTGCACCGTCAGCCCCAGCGCCGACACGGCAGACGGGCGCGTGCATTTCACCGCCGCCAACCTCAACTGCAAGTTCCACCGCAGCATCGAACACCCGACCACCAGCCGCGTGCTGCAGGCGATGTTCGCCAATGATGCGCACTTTGCTCACCACCCGGCCTTGCCTGCGGTGGCGCAGTTTGGTGATGAAGGTGCGGCCAACCATACGCGCTTCTGCAAGGGCTATGGCGATGCCGGTGTGGAGTTCTTCGTCTACGGCCGCAGCGCCTTCGACACCCGCTACCCGGCGCCGGCACGCTACCCGGCGCGGCAAACCCTGGAGGCCAGTCAGGCGGTCGCCCGCCTGCATGGGCTGAGCGAGGCGGGCGTGGTCTACGCCCAGCAGAATCCCGCAGTGATCGACCAGGGCGTTTTCCATAACGATGTGATCGCCGTGGGCAACGGCGAAGTGCTGTTCCATCACCAGGACGCCTTCCTCGACACCGACAAGGTGCTCGCAGAGTTGAGCGACAAGCTGGCGCGACGTGGCGGACGTTTGCAGGCGGTGTGCGTGCCGACCTCTGCCGTGAGTGTGGCGGATGCGGTGAAGTCCTATCTGTTCAACAGCCAGTTGCTGACGCGCAGCGACGGCAGCATGTTGCTGATCGTGCCGGAAGAGTGCCGTAACAACGCCAGCGTCTGGCGCTATCTGCAGCAACTGACCGCCAATGGCGGGCCGATCCGCGAGGTACGCGTGTTCGACCTCAAGCAGAGCATGCAGAACGGCGGTGGCCCGGCCTGCCTGCGCCTGCGTGTGGCGCTCAAGGAGCAGGAGCTGGCGGCGGTCAATCCGGGCGTGGTGATGAGCCATGAGCTGCACGACACTCTGGTGGCCTGGGTCGACAAGCATTACCGCGACCGTCTGAGCGAAACCGACCTGGCCGACCCGCAATTGCTGAGCGAATGCCGCACGGCATTGGATGAACTGACACAGATCCTTAAACTGGGCTCGGTCTATCCTTTCCAGATGACCTGACCCCCGAAGCAATCCCGGAGATTTTATGAGCGACGCCCTGCAACTGGTTCTCGAAGACACTGACGGCACCCAACTGGAAACCTCCTGCACCCGTTTCGCCGTGATCTGGCAGGGCAAGGAAGTGTGGATTCAGGCCGTGGGTGATCAACTGCTGATCGGCGTCGACGTGGAGGAGGGCGATACCGAGTACGCCAACCTGCTGCTGCGTCCACAGGCCACCAACCTGGTCAGCCTGCAGCTGGAAATGGAGCCGGCCGACGCCGGTGATGACGATCACGTGCATGGCCCCGACTGCAATCACTGATCGTGGCCCGTTGTGGGAGGGCTGAAGCGGAGCGCCGCCCGGCCCACCCTACAAAAATGCTGCGAACCAAGGAGGCGCCATGCTTGCTCTCGGCAAACTGCTTGAACTGACCCTGGCCGGCCACGAGCCCTCGGCGAAGATTCAGCTGACGCCCGACGGCACGCGCCTGCGCTGGCTCGACGAGGGCGCGCTGGAAGTGACGCCGCCTGCAGCGCGGGACAATGGGCTCGACTTGGTGTTGTCCGCCGGCGTACATGGCAACGAAACCGCGCCGATCGAACTGCTCGACCGCCTGCTGCGCGGTATCGCCCGCAAGGAGTTGCATCCGGCAGCACGGATTCTCTTTCTGTTCGGCAACCCCGAGGCCATGCGTCGTGGCGAGCGTTACGTCGAGCAGGATCTCAACCGCCTGTTCAATGGTCGGCATGAGCAGTCCAGTGGCTTCGAGGCGATTCGCGCCTGCGATCTGGAACATCTGGTGGCCACCTTCTTCGGCAAGAACAGTGGCCGTACCCGTCTGCACTATGACCTGCACACCGCCATCCGTGGCTCGAAGATCGAGCAGTTCGCCCTCTACCCCTGGCATGAGGGACGCGCCCATTCGCGCCGCGAGCTGGAGCGCCTGCGCGCAGCCGGTATCGAGGCCGTGTTGCTGCAGAGCAAGCCGTCCATCACCTTCAGTGCCTATACCTACGCACAGCTCGGTGCCGAAGCGTTCACCCTGGAGCTGGGCAAGGCGCGTGCGTTCGGGCAGAACGAGCTGGTCAACCTCGATCTGCTGGAGCGTGCCCTGCATGCCTTGATCGAGGGGCGCGAGGTCATTGACGGTGAGCCCAAGCTGGAGGGGCTGCAGCTGTTCGCCGTATCGCGGGAAATCATCAAGCACAGTGACGATTTCCGTCTGCATTTACCTGCCGATATCGAAAATTTCACCGAGCTGGAGCCGGGTTACCTGCTGGCTGAGGACATCGCCGACACCCGTTGGGTGGTGGAGGAGCAGAGCGCACGGATCATCTTCCCCAATCCCAAGGTCAGGAACGGCCTGCGTGCCGGCATCCTGATCGTCCCCGATGACGGCGCCGGATTGGTGTAGTGCTGGTGTGGAGGGGGCTTTAGCCGCGACGAAGCGACATCTTGATCGCCGCTGAAGCGCCTCCCGCGTTTTTACCCTCAACTGTATCTGTCACCCTTCGGGCGCCCCCTTTAGCATGGGCCTTTCGCCAATCAATGGGAACGCCAGCCATGCCCCTGATCGACCTGCGCAGCGACACCGTTACCCAGCCCACAGCCGCCATGCGTGAAGCCATGCTTGCCGCCGAGCTGGGCGACGATGTCTACGGCGAAGACCCGACCGTCAACCGCCTGGAAAATTGGTTGGCAGCTGAGCTGGGCTTCGAGGCGGCGCTGTTCGTGCCCACCGGCACCATGAGCAACCTGCTGGGCCTGATGGCGCACTGTGAGCGTGGCGACGAATACATCGTCGGTCAGCAGGCGCACACCTATAAATACGAGGGCGGCGGTGCCGCCGTGCTCGGTTCCATCCAGCCGCAGCCGATCGAGGGCGAGGCCGATGGCTCGCTGGAACTGGCCAAGGTCGAGGCGGCGATCAAGCAGGACGACTTCCATTTCGCCCGCACCCGCCTGCTGGCGCTGGAAAACACCATGCAGGGCAAGGTGCTGCCCCTCGATTATCTCGCCGCTGCCCGCGAACTGACTCGTCGCCGAGGCTTGAGCCTGCATCTGGATGGCGCACGCTTGTACAACGCAGCGGTCAAGCTGCAGGTACCGGCGCGGCAGATCACCCAGTACTTCGATTCGGTGTCGGTGTGTCTGTCCAAGGGCCTCGGTGCGCCGGTTGGCTCGGTGCTCTGTGGTAGCACCGCACTGATCGCCAAGGCGCGTCGTTTGCGCAAGATGGTTGGTGGTGGCATGCGCCAGGCCGGCCTGCTGGCGGCGGCGGGGCTGTATGCCCTGCAGCATCAGGTCGAGCGCCTGGCCGAGGATCACGCCAAGGCCGCACGCCTGGGCGATGCGTTGAGCGAGCTGGGTTACAGCGTCGAGCCCGTGCAGACCAACATGGTCTACGTACAGCTTGGCGAACGTGCCGAGCAGGTGAAGGCTTTCATGGCCGAACGCGGCATCGCCGTCAGTGCGGCGCCGCGTCTGCGCCTGGTCACTCACCTGGATGTCGGAACCGAGGGCGTCGAGCGCGTGATCGAGGCGTTCGCCGCTTTCCGCTCTCATTGAGCAAGATGCCGACAGTTCATAGCTTTCGGCTATCAACAAGGCACTAGCCGCGGGCGAAAGGGCCGATATAATGCGTCCCTTTGCCGGCTTTGCCGTGGCCGCCTGATTCCGTGGATATCCCTATGAAAAGCGCAGAAATCCGTGAAGCCTTCCTGAGCTTCTTCGAAGAAAAAGGGCACACCCGTGTCGCTTCCAGCTCGCTGATCCCGGCGAACGACCCGACCCTGCTGTTCACCAACGCAGGCATGAACCAGTTCAAGGACTGCTTCCTCGGTCTGGAAAAGCGCGCCTACACCCGCGCCACCACCAGCCAGAAGTGCGTGCGGGCCGGTGGCAAGCACAACGACCTGGAAAACGTCGGCTACACCGCGCGTCACCACACCTTCTTCGAAATGCTGGGTAACTTCAGCTTCGGTGACTATTTCAAGCGTGATGCCATTCATTACGCCTGGGAGTTCCTGACCTCCGACAAGTGGCTGAACCTGCCCAAGGAAAAGCTCTGGGTCACCGTCTACGCCACCGATGACGAGGCCTACGACATCTGGACGAAGGAAGTCGGCATTCCCACCGAGCGCATGATCCGCATTGGTGACAACAAGGGCGCGCCGTACGCCTCCGATAACTTCTGGGCGATGGGCGATACCGGCCCGTGTGGTCCGTGCACCGAGATCTTCTTCGACCACGGCGAGCACATCTGGGGCGGCCCACCCGGCAGCCCGGAAGAAGACGGTGACCGCTACATCGAGATCTGGAACAACGTCTTCATGCAGTTCAACCGCACCGCGGACGGCGTGTTGCACCCGCTGCCGGCGCCGAGCGTGGACACCGGCATGGGCCTGGAGCGCATCAGCGCCGTGCTGCAGCACGTCAACTCTAACTACGAGATCGACCTGTTCCAGAACCTGCTGGCTGCCTCGGCCAAGGCCATCGGCTGCGCCAATGAAGGTCAGGCTTCGCTGAAGGTGGTGGCGGATCACATCCGTTCCTGCAGCTTCCTGATCGCCGATGGTGTGACCCCGTCGAACGAAGGCCGTGGCTACGTGCTGCGCCGCATCGTGCGTCGCGCTTGCCGCCACGGTAACAAGCTGGGCGCCAAGGGCAGCTTCTTTTACCAGATCGTCGCCGCCCTGGTGGCCGAGATGGGCGAAGCCTTCCCCGAACTCAAGCAACAGCAGGCGCATATCGAGCGCGTACTGAAGACCGAAGAAGAACAGTTTGCCAAGACCCTGGAGCAGGGCCTGAAGATCCTCGAGCAGGATCTGGCCGAGCTCAAGGGCAATGTGATCCCGGGCGATGTGGTGTTCAAGCTCTACGACACCTACGGCTTCCCGGTCGACCTGACTGCCGACATCGCCCGCGAGCGCGAGCTGTCGGTGGACGAAGAGGGCTTCGAGCGTGAAATGGAAGCCCAGCGCGAGCGCGCCCGTTCTGCCAGCGCCTTCGGCATGGATTACAACGCGCTGGTCAAGGTCGACAGTGACACCCGCTTCCTCGGCTACGAAGGCACCAGCGGCAGCGGCAAGATCATTGCCCTGTTCAAGGCTGGCAGCGCAGTCGACAGCCTCGCCGAAGGCGAGGAGGGCGTGGTAGTGCTGGATCAGACTCCGTTCTACGCCGAGTCCGGTGGCCAGATCGGTGACTGCGGCTATCTGGAGGGTGCCGGCGTGCGCTTCGACGTGCGTGACACCACCAAGGCTGGCGGAGCTTTCCTGCACCACGGTGTTGTAGCCAAGGGCGGCCTCTCCGTCGGTACCAGCGTCAAGGCTGAGGTCGAAGCCGAGGTGCGCCAGGCCACCGCGCTGAACCACTCCGCTACTCACCTGTTGCATGAAGCCCTGCGCCAGGTGCTGGGCGAGCACGTGCAGCAGAAGGGCTCGCTGGTCAACAGCCAGCGCCTGCGCTTCGACTTCAGCCACTTCGAGGCGATCAAGCCCGAGCAGATCAAGCAGCTCGAGGATATCGTCAACCGCGTGGTGCGCGAGAACTCGGCGGTGGAAACCGAAGTCACCGATATCGAAACCGCCAAGGCCAAGGGCGCGACCGCACTGTTCGGTGAGAAATACGGCGATCAGGTGCGCGTGCTGAGCATGGGCGGCGACTTCTCCGTCGAGCTGTGCGGCGGTACCCACGTATCCCGTACCGGCGACATCGGCTTGTTCAAGATCGTCAGCGAGGGCGGCGTTGCTGCTGGTGTGCGTCGTATCGAGGCCGTCACCGGTGCAGCCGCGCTGGCCTATCTCAACGGTGCAGAGGAGCAGCTCAAGGAAGCTGCTTCGCTGGTCAAGGGCAGCCGCGACAACGTACTCGACAAACTGTCTGCGCTGATCGAGCGTAACCGTCAGTTGGAAAAGGAACTGGAGCAGCTCAAGGCCAAGGCCGCCAGCGCTGCGGGTAACGATCTGGCCGGTTCGGCCGTGGACGTGAAGGGCACCAAGGTGCTGGCTGCGCGTCTCGATGGCCTGGACGGCAAGGCGCTGCTGGCGTTGGTCGACCAGTTGAAGAACAAACTGGGCAGTGCCGTGATCCTGCTCGGTGGCGTGTTCGAGGACAAGGTGGTGCTGGTCGCTGGTGTCACCCAGGATCTGACCGCCAAGCTCAAGGCCGGTGACCTGATGCGTCAGGCCGCGGCGGCTGTAGGCGGCAAGGGCGGTGGTCGCCCGGACATGGCTCAGGGTGGCGGCGTCGATGCCGGCAAGCTGGATGAAGCCCTGGCCCTGGCTGCGACCCTGGTCGAGCAGGCTTCGTAACGAGTGAGAGAGCGGGGCCCGCAGTGCGTCCGGCGGGCCTTGGCAGTATGACCCGATGCGGGTTTAATGGGCGCCCTTCGAGGAATCAGGCGGCTTTTTGAAATGGCTTTGATCGTACAGAAGTTTGGAGGCACCTCCGTCGGCACCATCGAGCGTATCCAGCAGGTGGCCGAGAAGGTGAAGAAGTTCCGCGAGAACGGTGACGACATCGTCGTCGTGGTTTCCGCCATGAGCGGCGAAACCAACCGCCTGATCGATCTGGCCAAACAGATCACCGATGGCGAGCCGATTGCGCGTGAGCTGGATGTCATGGTGTCCACCGGTGAGCAGGTGACCATTGCCCTGTTGGCCATGGCGCTGATCAAGCGTGGTGTGCCGGCCGTGTCCTACACCGGCGCCCAGGTGCGCATCCTCACCGACAGCGCCTACAACAAGGCGCGTATTCTGCAGATCGATGACCAGAAGATTCGCGCTGACCTCAAAGCCGGCCGCGTCGTGGTCGTCGCTGGCTTCCAGGGTGTTGACGAGCAGGGCAGCATCACGACCCTCGGTCGTGGCGGTTCCGACACCACCGGTGTGGCCCTGGCTGCGGCGCTGAAGGCTGACGAGTGCCAGATCTATACCGATGTCGATGGTGTCTACACCACCGATCCGCGCGTGGTGCCGAAAGCTCAGCGTCTGGAAAAGATCACCTTCGAAGAGATGCTGGAAATGGCCAGTCTCGGTTCCAAGGTGCTGCAGATTCGCTCGGTGGAGTTTGCCGGCAAGTACAACGTCCCGCTGCGCGTTCTGCACAGCTTCCAGGAGGGGCCGGGCACCCTCATTACCCTTGATGAAGAGGAATCCATGGAACAGCCGATCATTTCCGGCATCGCTTTCAACCGCGACGAAGCCAAGCTGACCATCCGTGGGGTGCCGGATATTCCAGGCATCGCCTTCAAGATTCTCGGCCCGATCAGCGCCGCCAATATCGAAGTCGACATGATCGTGCAGAACGTTTCGCACGATAACACCACCGATTTCACCTTCACCGTGCACCGCAACGACTACAACAACGCCCTCAGCGTGCTGCAGAAGACTGCTGACGAACTGGGTGCCCGTGAAGTCGTCGGTGATACCAATATCGCCAAGGTGTCCATCGTCGGTGTCGGCATGCGCTCGCACGCCGGTGTTGCCAGCCGCATGTTCGAAGCGCTGGCCAAGGAGACCATCAACATTCAGATGATCTCCACCTCCGAGATCAAGGTCTCCGTGGTCATCGAAGAGAAGTACCTGGAACTGGCCGTACGTGCTCTGCACACGGCGTTCGAGCTCGACGCTCCGGCCCGACAGGGCGAGTGATGGCTTGATCCGAAAGGCGCGGCTGGTTCCGCGCCTTTCGTCTTTTTGATTGGCATGCGGGAACTTTCTTTCTGCGCCGGCTGGTCAATACTTGGGTGGAAGCGTGTGGGCTTGATTTGGCCGCAGGCTGTCACCATTTTCTTTTTTGCAGACTGTTGTCCTGAAATGTAATCCGTGAGGAGAAAGGAATGCTGATTCTGACTCGCCGGGTCGGAGAGACCCTGATGGTCGGTGATGATGTGACTGTCACCGTGTTGGGTGTGAAAGGTAACCAGGTGCGCATTGGTGTCAATGCGCCGAAAGAGGTTGCCGTACACCGTGAAGAAATCTACCAACGCATCCAGAAAGAGAAGGGTGACGAACCAAGCCACTAATTTTTCTACAAATTTTTGTTTGCAAACGGGGAAAACATGGTTATCATGCGCCCCGTGTTGCGGAGAGGTGGCCGAGTGGCCGAAGGCGCTCCCCTGCTAAGGGAGTACACCTCAAAAGGGTGTCGGGGGTTCGAATCCCCCCTTCTCCGCCATTATTCAGCGAGTCGGGTGTAAGCCGGGCTGGCGAATCAACCAGAGGTGATCTGGTATAAAAGCACCGACCGGACTCATAGCTCAGCTGGATAGAGTACTCGGCTACGAACCGAGCGGTCGGAGG